>NZ_AYMF01000012.1:0-203384 GCF_000633435.1 Achromobacter sp. DH1f
AACCCCGCTTTCCGGTGAATCACTTCACTTTCCAGCAGCCCCGGGAAACCCCAGAGGTTGGTTACCGCTCAGTCGGCTAGCAACTTGATTCAGACCACCCTACCGGGTAAACCCTGATTCGCTGTCACCAACCAAGCCCAAGACTATAGCACAATTTTTGCAGATTGTGCAACTGGCTTCTGCCTGATTTGCACCATCTTTTGCAAAACCCGCTGACTGCTGGTTCGAGAATCAGGTCACAAACTGCTGACCCGCTCATCACCTTGGAGCCCTGCGGCAGATCCGTTCGCTTTTGCGTCCAGATCCGTTGCACTTGCTTGGCCTCGCGGTTCACAAAACTGCTTGAACTGCGAAGGAGCGAGACTATAGCACAGATTTTTGGCTTGTCACGTCAGGATGACACCCACTTTGCAGAAAGATGATGTTTTCAGGGGACGCACCCCTCGCGACGGGTCGTTCTTGTCGCTTCTCCTCTATATAGAGGAGAAGCCTGGCGGGAACGGTTCCCTCTATATAGAGGGCTGAGCCTATATATAGAAACCCATCCTATCCAGCGCTCTCCCGCCTTACGCCCACGCCGACCGACGTCTTATCCAAGCCGCCCCTCCCCCCTATCTATATAGGAGTTCTACCCTGGCCCGCCCTCCCCACGCCGGCCACCCTTCCGCCCCCCTTATATATAGAGCACGCGACAGCCATGCCTCGCCCCCATGGGCTACAGCCGCAGTTCGGTGGTTTCCTTGATCTGCTGGAGCGCAAAGAAGGATCGCATGTCGACCACCGCCGGGTGGCGCATCAAGGTGTCCATGGCGAATTTGGAGAAGTGGGCCAGGTCGGCTACCTGGATACGCAGCAGGTAGTCCATGTCGCCAGACATGGCGTAGCACTCGACCACTTCGGGCCAGAGCTGCACGTCGCGGGCGAAGTCGCTCATCGGGGCGTGACTGGAACCGCTGTATTTGTTCAGGCGGATGTTCACGTAGGCCAGCAGACCGAGTCCCACCTTTTCGGCGTCGATCAGCGCCACGTACTTCTTGATGAAGCCCTTCTCTTCCAGGCGCCGGACCCGGCGCAGGCAGGGACTGGGCGACAGGGATACGCGGTCGGCCAACTCTTGATTGCTGAGCCGGCCATCGCGTTGCAACTCGGCCAGAATCCTGAGATCTGTCCTATCAAGCTCCAAGTCAGACATATTTAGCCCCAGATGTTTTATCTTCGGCAATATTATTGCCCAACCTTGCCGCTTTCGCGACATGTTTGCAATTGTCTGCCTGCGGTTCCTCCCTACAATCTTCATCCTGGACTTGGAGAACAAGTCGACCGCACAACGATTCAAGGGAGCAGACCTATGAGCAGCGCTTTCCAACCCTGGGACAACCCGATGGGCACCGCCGGGTTCGAATTCATCGAGTACGCCGCGCCGGACCCCGCCGCGCTGCGCAAGGTGTTCGAACTGCTGGGCTTCAAGGCCATCGCCAAGCACCGCCACAAGGACGTGACGCTGTACCGCCAGGGCGGCGTGAACTTCCTGATCAATGCCGAACCCGATTCGTTCGCCCAGCGCTTTGCCCGCCTGCATGGCCCGTCCATCTGTGCCATCGGCTTTCGCGTGCAAGATGCCGCGGCCGCCTACAAGCGCGCGCTGGAACTGGGCGCCTGGGGCTTTGATTCGCACAGCGGCCCCATGGAACTGAACATTCCCGCCATCAAGGGCATCGGCGATTCGCTGATCTACCTGGTGGATCGCTGGCAGGGCAAGGAAGGCCACGGCGGCATCGGCGACATCAGCATCTATGACGTGGACTTCGTGCCGGTGGACCCGGACAACGCGCAGGCCGACCTGAACCATCGCGGCGCGGGCCTGACGCTGGTGGATCACCTGACGCACAACGTGCACAAGGGCCGGATGGCCGAATGGTCCGAGTTCTATGAGCGCCTGTTCAACTTCCGCGAAGTGCGCTACTTCGACATCGAAGGCAAGGTGACGGGCGTGAAGTCCAAGGCGATGACGTCGCCTTGCGGCAATATCCGCATTCCGATCAACGAGGAAGGCACGGAAGAGAAAGGCCAGATCCAGGAATACCTGGACCTGTACCGCGGCGAAGGCATCCAGCACATCGCCATGGCCACCGAAGACATCTACGGCACCATCGAGGCGCTGCGCACCAACGGCGTGGTGTTCCTGGATACGCCGGAAACCTATTACGAGCTGCTGGACCGCCGCCTGCCCAACCACGGCGAAGACGTGGCCCGCCTGCAAAAGAACCGCATCCTGCTGGATGGCGCGCCCGACGGTGGCCTGCTGCTGCAGATCTTCACCGAAAACCAGATCGGCCCGATCTTCTTCGAGATCATCCAGCGCAAGGGCAACGATGGTTTCGGCGAAGGCAATTTCAAGGCCCTGTTCGAATCGATCGAGCTGGACCAGATGCGCCGCGGCGTGGTGAAAACCGTCGACTGACCGCTTCCCCCTCCAGCGCCCGGCGTCTTGCGCCGCGCGCTGGCCTTGAAACCTCACCTTGCGTGAGGTTTTTTTTCGCCGGTGTTATTTCGTCAGGCGGTCCTGGAACTGCTTGCGGAACTTGGCCACCTTGGGCGCGATGACGAATTGGCAATAGCCTTGCTCGGGGTGCAGGGCGAAATAATTGCGGTGATAGTCTTCGGCCTGCCAGAACTTGGCGGGTGCCAACACCTTGGTGACGATGGGCGCATCGTAGATTTTCTGCGCATCGACTTCGGCGATGACGGCTTCGGCCTGTTCGCGCTGGGCGTCGTTCTGCCAGAAGATGGCCGATTCGTACTGCGGACCGATATCATTGCCCTGGCGGCCCGGGGTGGTCGGGTCGTGGGTGGCGAAGAAGACGCGCAGCAGGTCACTGTAGGAAAGCTCGGCCGGATCGAATTCGACGCGGGCCACTTCGATGTGCCCGGTGTCCTTGCCGCAGACCTGCTCGTAGCTGGGGTTGTCCACGTGGCCGCCGCTATAGCCGGGCAGCACGCTCTTGACGCCGCGCAGATTCTCGAAGACCGCTTCGACGCACCAGAAGCAGCCGCCGCCAAGAACGGCGACTTCATTGCCCGGGGAAGGTTGTTCTGCCATGACGATTCCTTTCTAGAAGACGATAAGACTACTGCTTGGGCGGCGCGAGCGACAAGATCCATTCGGCCAGGAGGCGCGCGTCTTCAGGGCTGACGTGGGTTTGCGCGGGCATGGGGACGGCGCCCCAGGCGCCACGGCCGCCGCCGCGGATCTTGCCGGCCAGATAATCGACCATCGCATCGCCCTGCCCGGCATAACGCTCGGCCACACTAGCCAGCGGCGGGCCCACGCGTTTGGCGTCCACCTGGTGGCACGCCATACAGGCCTTGCTTTTGGCCAGGTCCAGGCCGGTGGTCTGCGCCTGGGCCGCGCCGGCGCCCAACAGGGCGGCGGCCACCCACAAACTACGTATCAAATGCATCGGTTACTGCCCCACGGCTCGCGGTGCTGGCGAGCTTGCCGAACTTGGCAAGCACACCGCGTGTATAACGCGGCTTGGGCTGGACCCAGGCCTGACGACGAGCCGCCATTTCTTCGTCGCTGATATTGAGCTGCAACAGCAGCTTGTGGGCATCGATGGTAACCGAATCGCCCTCGCGAATCAGCGCGATCGGGCCGCCTACGAAGGCTTCGGGCGCCACATGGCCCACGACCATGCCCCAGGTGCCGCCGGAGAAGCGACCGTCGGTGATGAGGCCGACGGTTTCGCCCAGGCCCTGCCCGATCAGCGCCGAAGTCGGTGCCAGCATTTCACGCATGCCGGGCCCGCCCTTGGGGCCTTCGTAGCGAATCACCACCACGTCGCCGTCTTTGATCTGGCGCGCCATGATGGCGGCCATGGCATCGTCTTCGGAATCGAAGACGCGCGCCGGGCCGGTGATGACCGGATTCTTCAGGCCGGTGATCTTGGCCACGCAGCCCTCGGGCGACAGATTGCCCTTGAGGATGGCCAGGTGGCCGTGCGGATACAGGGCGCGGTCCAGCGGCATGATCACATCCTGGTCGGCGCGGGGCGCATCCGGGATACCTGCCAGGGTCTCGGCGATGGTCTTGCCGGTGATCGTCATGCAATCGCCGTGCAGCAAGCCGGCATTGAGCAGCAGCTTCATGACCTGCGGGATGCCGCCGGCGCGGTGCAGGTCGGTGGCGACGTACTTGCCGGAAGGCTTCAAGTCGCAGAGCACGGGCACGCGTTTGCGGATGCGTTCGAAATCGTCGATGGTCCAGGGCACTTCGGCGGCGTGCGCGATGGCCAGGAAATGCAGTACAGCGTTGGTCGAGCCGCCCGTGGCCATGATGACCGAGACGGCGTTTTCGATGGATTCGCGGGTGATGATGTCGCGCGGGCGCAGGCCACGCTTGACCGCTTCGACCAGGACCCGCGCCGATTCGGCCGCGGACACGACCTTTTCGTCGTCTTCGTTGGCCATGGTGCTGGAGTACGGCAGGCTCATGCCCATGGCTTCGAAGGACGAGCTCATGGTGTTGGCGGTGTACATGCCGCCACAGGAGCCCGACCCGGGGATGGCGCACTTCTCGATCTGCTTGAAGTCAGCCTCGGGCATACGGCCCATGGTGTATTCGCCCACGGCTTCGAAGACCGACACGATGGTCAGGTCCTTGCCCTTGTAGTGGCCCGGCTTGATGGTGCCCCCATAGACGTAGATGCCGGGCACGTTCATGCGCGCCAGGGCGATCATGCCCCCGGGCATGTTCTTGTCGCAGCCGCCGATGACCACCACCCCATCCATCCATTGGCCCTGGGCGGCGGTTTCGATGCAGTCGGCGATGACTTCCCGGGACACCAGCGAATACTTCATGCCTTCGGTGCCCATCGACATGCCGTCCGAGATGGTGGGCGTACCGAATACCTGCGGGTTGGCGCGGGCGCCGCGAATGGCCTCGATGGCGGCGTCGGCCAGGCGCTGCAGGCCGCTGTTGCAGGGGGTGATGGTGGAATGGCCGTTGGCCACGCCGATCATCGGGTTCTCGAAGTCGGCTTCCTGGTAGCCCAGCGCGTAATACATGGCGCGATTGGGCGCCCGAGCAACGCCGTGGGTGATATGGCGGGAACGTTCGTTGTGCGACATGGTCTGTTGTCTCCTGTCGGCCGTCAGGGCGCGGACATGGCGGCCGCACCCGGGAGGGTGGCCTGGCTCGCTCGCATGCGAATCTTCAAGGCTCGCCGGTTATTATCATTCAACTTCATTGTGTCGGGCGGAACATGCTGCAATATCCAAAATTCGACCCCATTGCCCTGCAGATCGGGCCCTTGGCTATCCATTGGTACGGGCTGATGTATCTGCTGGGCTTCGCCCTGGTGTATTTTCTGGGCCGCCGGCGTATCACGCGCGGCCACACCACGTCGCTGAACGTACGCGACCTGGAAGACCTGATCTTCTACAGCGTGCTGGGCGTGGTGCTGGGCGGGCGGCTGGGCTACGTGCTGTTCTACAAGCCAGGCTACTACCTGTCGCACCCGCTGGAAGTGCTGTACCTGTGGGAAGGCGGCATGTCGTTCCACGGCGGCCTGATCGGGGTGATCCTGGTGATGCTGCTGTTCGCCCGCAAGAAAAAGCTGCCGTTTTTCGCAGTCAGCGATTTCATCGCACCGCTGATTCCGCTGGGGCTGGGCTTTGGCCGCCTGGGCAATTTCATCAACGGCGAACTGTGGGGCCGCCCCACCGACGTGCCATGGGCGATGGTGTTCCCGAGCAGCGGCGACGGCGTGCCGCGCCATCCGTCGCAGCTCTATGAGCTGGGCCTGGAAGGCATCGTGCTGTTCGCGCTGATGTGGTGGTTTTCGAGCAAGCCGCGTCCCCTGGGGCAGGTGAGCGCGGTATTCCTGATGGGCTACGGAACGTTCCGTTTCCTGGTGGAATTCACCCGCGAGCCGGACAACTTCCTGGGCCTGCTCGCGGGCGGATTGAGCATGGGACAGTGGCTGTCCCTGCCGATGGTCGCCCTGGGCGCCATCATGTTCAGCCTTACTGCAAAACGATCGTCCCGTTGACCGAGATGCTGACCGTGACGTCTCCCGCTTCCAGGGGGACGTCTGCGCTGAAGCCGGCGCCACCCGAGGCATCCTTGGCCATCGCGCCCATCATGCGCGGCATCGGCGTGACGCCGCCCGAGCCGCCCAGCTCAAGCTTGCTCAGGCGGTAGCCCGAGAAGCCGAAGGCGTTCGATGCAGCCAGCGCGCGGTCTTTGAAAGCCTGCGCGGCTTCTTTCAGCAGCTTGCGTTCTTCGGCTTCGCGCACTTCGCGCGACAGCGAAAAGCTGATGTTCGAAATGGCAGTCTTGTCGGACAGCTTGGAGGCCAGCGCGGCCGCGGCCGCGAAGTCCTTGGATTCCAGGATGATCTCACCCTGGCCGCGCCAGCCGGCATTCTTGGACACCTTGCTGCCGCTGCTGGAATTGGGCCAGACATTGAAGCTGCCCGTGCGCACATCCACCCCCTTGGTATCGCGGGCCCGCTTGGCCACGTCGTCCAGCATGGCGGTCAGCTTCTGGCCAGCCGTGGGCTGATCCGCGGCTTCGACCTCGGCGGACAGCGAAATACGCACCGTGTCTTGCTTGACCTCGGACGAGGCCGTGGCCTGCAGGGTCAACTCGGGCGAGCGGTTAGCCGTGGCTTCCGTGGGCGCGGGCGTCTGGGCCTGCGCGAAAACGGGCTGTGCCACGGACAGAGCGGCCACGGCTGCGCACGCCGCGCCAAGTTTGGTCAGCGAAAAAACGGGGGGTTTGAACATGGACTGGTCCTATGAGGGAGGACGATGGGGAGGCGCCCGACGCGGACCTGCGCTCGTGGCAGGCCCGCTGGGATAGATGCCCCGCCTGTGCCGTCAAGGCCGGCATCTCGAACCCTGAGGTTCAAGGTGGTCGCGTTCCGAAGAGCCTTGGGTTCATCTACGAGAGACAATCACGCCAGCTCTGCACTCCCGCAACCAATATGCCATAAGACATAGGTTCAGAGAATGTATGGCCAAGTCACGGACACGGCAGGGACAAACTGAAAATACTGAAAAAAACTGGTGAAAACCGCGTATGAACGTTAGAGCAGTTTTTCTTGGCCCGACAAGGCATCGTCGAGGACTGCGTTCATGTCCTCAATTCTACGCTTGAAGTCGCCGACCGCCAAACCGCCCAGTGGACCGTCGGGCGCTTTCATGGCAAGGAGCTCGCCAGCGACCTGCAACGCGGCCATCACGGCGATGCGTTCGTTGCTGGAGACCTTGCCGGTGCCCTGGATGCGCAGCATGAGCTGGTCGACGTGGCGCACTGCGGCCATCAGCGTGGGTTTTTCTTCGGCGGAGCACGCCAGCGAGTAGTCGCGCCCCAATATGGTTACGTCAACGCGTTCCATCAGTGTTGCTCTCCGGACGGCGCACCCGGCAAGCGGGCCAGGACGGCGTCGATGCGCTCGCGGGCCGAGGCAGCGGCCGCGCGCAAGCGCTGTAGTTCGGTGTCGCGCACTTGCAGGCTGCCCTGCAGCTCGGTTTCCCGGGCGGCGAAACGCACTTCGAGCGAGTGGCGCTCGGCGGTTTCGCGGGCGAGCTGTTCGCGCAAGGCCACTTCGGCCTTCTGCGCCTGCTCGAGCATCGCGGTGACGGCGCCGTCATTGTCTTGCAGCTTGTGCTGCAAGGCGGCGATGTCGGCGTCGCGCTCGGCAGCGCGTTGCTTGAGCACGCGCTGTTCGGCTTCGGAGTCATTCAGGCGCGCGCGCAGGGCATCGCGCTCGGCGTGGAGGTGCCGGGTGCGTTGCACCAGTTGCCCGATACGGGCGGCGAGTTGGTCTAGGTCTTGCAGCATGGGCGCTATCGTAAACCATCCAGGTGGGAATCGGGCCTCTTCACGCAAGGTGAGAAACACGGCAATATTCAGTAGGAAATGCAGCTGTCATTCCAGCGGCCGGCAACATAACCGATCAGGACCAACTAGAAAAGTCCCGCGCGACTGGAATTCGGCGGATCGCCCTGATCCGCTTTCGCATTTCTTTCTATAAACTTTCACTTAGCTTTCAAAACGCCATCAATCTGCCCGGCCCGTTACATCTGGGGATCGGGAGTTCCCCAATTCTAGGGAAAACCCCAGGCTTTCACCGAGCTTACAGGGTTTGCATCGCCGCGGGCGTCCATTACCATTCGGCCTTTCAAGAAGCCTCGCCGACGCTTTCAAAAGACCCAAGGCACCGCGACGTGCCTTTTTTGTGCCTGTCACTCGCCTTTCGGCCCGCCTGGCAGATCACAAGCCCTTTTTTATCTACATGCTGTAAACAGGAGCCAACCAATCATGCAGCTACGCAATCGACAGGACTTCTGGTCGGGGGTGATGTTCATCGCCCTTGGACTGGGATTCGCCTGGCAAGCCAGCAGCTACCAAATGGGTACTGCCGCCCGGATGGGCCCCGGGTATTTTCCTTTCTGGCTAGGCATTGTTCTGGCATTGCTGGGCGCCATCGTGCTGCTTGGCTCGATGTCCAAGAAGGCCCAGGAGACCCGCGTCGACAAGTTCGACTGGCGCATCGTCCTGCTGGTGGTCGGGTCCGTGGTCATCTACGGTCTGGTCCTCAAGCTGCTGGGCATCTATATCTCGGTGTTCATTCTGGTTGTCATCAGCAGCCTGGCGAGCCACGAGTTCAGCCTGAAGGTCGCCGTCGCCAACGGCATCTTCCTGGTGGTGTTCTCGTATCTCGCATTCGTCAAGGGGCTGGGGCTGATTTTCCCGCTGTGGCCGTCGTTTCTGGGCATGAACTGAGGAGCAACCGGTCATGGAATTGTTTGACAACCTGATGTTGGGTTTCGCGGTTGCGTTCACGCCCGAAAACCTGTTGTACGCGCTGCTGGGCTGCGTCCTGGGTACGCTGATCGGCGTGCTGCCGGGTATCGGCCCCGTCCCGACCATCGCCATGCTGCTGCCGATCACGTACGTGCTGCCGCCGGTGGCCGGCCTGATCATGCTGGCCGGTATTTACTACGGCGCCCAATACGGTGGCTCGACCACGGCGATTCTCGTGGCGCTGCCAGGGGAAACGTCCGCGGTGGTGACCGTGCTGGACGGTCACCAGATGGCCCGCAATGGCCGTGCTGGCGCCGCCCTGGCGATTGCCGCCCTGGGTTCGTTCTTTGCCGGTTGCGTGGCCACGCTGCTGCTGGCCGCCTTCGCGCCCCCGCTGGCTGAAGTCGCCTTCAAGTTCGGCCCCGCCGAGTACTTCTCGCTGATGTGCCTGGGCCTGGTCGGCGCCGTGGTGCTGGCCTCGGGCTCGCTGCCCAAGGCCATCGCGATGATCATCCTGGGTCTGCTGCTGGGCATGGTCGGCACCGACGTCAACTCGGGCGTTGCCCGCTTCGACTTCGGCGTGCCGGAACTGCAAGACGGTATCGACTTCGCCATCGTGGCTATGGGCGTGTTCGGCTTTGCCGAAATCATGACCAACCTGGAGCAGAAGGAAAACCGCGTCGACATCACCGACAAGATCGGCTCGCTGTATCCCAACAAGCAGGAATTCAAGGAATCGTACCCCGCCGTCCTGCGCGGCACGGCCCTGGGTTCGGCCCTGGGCATCCTGCCGGGCGGTGGCGCCGTGCTGTCGTCGTTCGCGTCGTACACGCTGGAAAAGAAGATCTCGCGCAATCCGGAACGCTTCGGCAAGGGCCACCCGGCCGGCCTGGCAGGCCCGGAATCGGCCAACAACGCCGCCGCGCAAACGTCGTTCATTCCGCTGCTGACCCTGGGCATCCCGGGCAACGCCGTGATGGCGCTGATGGTGGGCGCGATGACGATCCACAACATCCAGCCCGGCCCGCAAGTCATGACGAGCCACCCCGAGCTGTTCTGGGGCCTGATCGCCTCGATGTGGATCGGCAACCTGATGCTGGTGGTGCTGAACCTGCCGCTGATCGGCCTGTGGGTCAAGCTGCTCAAGGTGCCCTACCGCATCCTGTTCCCGGCGATTCTGGTGTTCTGCACCATCGGTGTGTATTCGCTGAACTACAACGCGTTCGACATCTTCACCACCGCCATGTTCGGCATCGTGGGCTATGTCTGGTCGAAGCTGAAGTGCGAAGGCGCCCCGCTGCTGCTGGGCCTGGTGCTGGGCCCCATGATGGAAGAGAACTTCCGTCGCGCCCTGCTGCTGTCGCGCGGCGACTTCACCACCTTCGTGACGCGCCCCCTGTCGGCATCGCTGCTGGCCGTGGCTGTGTTCCTGGTGATCCTGGTGGCCCTGCCGGCCATCCGCAAGAAGCGCGAAGAGACCTTCGTCGAAGAAGAGTGATGCCTTGACCGCTGCCCGCGCGGCAGCGGTTGCACCCTCCTTCCAGACCCCCGGCTTGCCGGGGGTTTTTCTTTGCCCGCGCGCTACCCCGCCGCGGCAAGCCTGGCACGAAAAAAGCTACTAAAAATTACAACGCGCTACAGAATGCGCGGCAACGTCGATCTTCTACGTTAAGCTACGGGTTTACCCCACGCGACGATTCGACATGAATTTCGACTGGAACAACCCCTATCCCACCACGCGCACGCCGGTATTCGCGCGCAACGTCGTGGCCACCTCGCAGCCGCTGGCGGCGCAGGCGGGCCTGCGCATCCTGGCCAATGGCGGCAACGCCGTGGACGCCGCCATCGCGGCAGCGGCTACGCTGACGTTGACCGAGCCGGTCAGCAACGGCCTGGGATCGGATTGCTTCGCCATCGTGTGGGACGGATCCAAGCTGCATGGCCTGAACGCCTCGGGCCCCGCACCTGCCGCCTGGAACCTGGATTATTTCCGCCGCCGCCACCAGGGCGCGATTCCGACCCGTGGCTGGGACAGCGTCACGGTGCCCGGCTGCGTGGCCGGCTGGGCCGCGCTGCATGAAAGGCTGGGCAACATGGCGTTCGCCGATGTACTGGCGCCCGCGATCGACTATGCTGAGCGGGGCTTTGCCATCAGCCCGATGGTGCATCAGAAGTGGGCCGCGCAAGCGGACGTGCTGCAGCCGCAACCGGGCTTTGCCGAACACTTCCTGCCGCGCGGCCGCGCACCGCACGTAGGCGAGCATTTCGTGCTGAAAGGCGCCGCCGCGACGCTCAAGCGCATTGCGGCCAGCGGGGGCCGCGATTTCTATGAAGGCGAAACCGCCCACAAGCTGGTGGCGCATGCGCAGGCCCATGATGCGGCGCTGACCCTGGCCGACCTGCGCGACTACGCGCCCGAATGGGTCACGCCGATCAGCCAGCTGTATCGCGGCCATACGCTGCACCAGATTCCGCCCAACGGCCAGGGCATCGCCGCCCTGATCGCACTGGGCATCCTGCAGAATTTCGACCTGGCATCCAGGCCGGTCGACCACCCCGAGACCCAGCATCTGCTGCTCGAGGCCATGAAACTGGCGTTCGCCGACGTCTACACGCATGTGGCCGACTCGCGCCACATGCGCCTGACCGTGGCGCAGATGCTGCGCGCGGACTACCTGGCCGAACGCGCGCGGCTGATCGACCCGAATGTGGCGCAGGCGTTCGCCTGTGGCCATGCGCCGCAAGGCGGCACGGTCTACCTGACGGCCGCCGACCGCAACGGCATGATGGTGAGCTTCATCCAGTCCAACTACATGGGCTTCGGCTCGGGCGTGGTGGTGCCGGGCACGGGCGTCAGCCTGCAGAACCGCGGCCATTGCTTCAGTACCCTGCCCGACCATCCCAATGTCGTGGCGGGCGGCAAGCGCCCTTTCCACACCATCATTCCGGGCTTCCTGATGCGCGACGGCGCGCCCGTGATGAGCTTCGGCGTGATGGGCGGCAACATGCAGCCGCAGGGCCAGGTGCAGACGCTGGTGCGCCTGCTGGACTACGGCCAGCAACCCCAGGCGGCGTGCGACGCGCCGCGCTGGAAATGGAACCAGGGGCTGGCGGTGGACGTCGAGCCCTCGATGGCGCCTTCGGTAGCCGACGGCCTGCGCGCGCGCGGCCATGTGCTGGAAGGCATCGAAGACCCTTACATGGATTTTGGCTCGGGCCAGTTCATCTGGCGCCTGGGCGACCCGGCGGTCGACGGCTACGTCAGCGCCAGCGACAGCCGTCGCGATGGACTCGCCGCCGGCTTTTGATTGCGTTAAGGTTACTGCCTCAGGTTTTCCTTTCCTCTGCGGAGTCCCCTGCATGGCATCGATCGGTACCAAGAGCTACGACGCGGTCGTGGCCCAGAAAGTCGCATTCCTCGGTTTGGGCGTGATGGGCCTGCCCATGGCCGGCCACCTGGCCCGCGCCGGGCACGACGTCACCGTCTACAACCGCACGCCGTCCAAGGCCCAGGCCTGGGCCGCGGAATTCGGCGGCCACAGCGCCATGACGCCGCGCGAGGCCGTGGCGGGCGCGCAGATCGTGTTTGCCTGCGTGGGCAATGACGACGACCTGCGCAGCGTGGTGCTGGGCCCTGACGGCGCCTTCTCGGGCATGGCGCCGGGCGCCGTGTTCGTGGACCACACCACCGCGTCGGCCGACGTGGCGCGCGAGCTCTACGCGCAAGCCAAGGACCTGGGTCTGAATTTCATCGATGCACCGGTTTCCGGCGGCCAGGCCGGGGCGGTCAATGGCGTCTTGACCATCATGTGCGGCGGCGAACAGGCCGTGTTCGATGCCATCAAGCCGGTGGCGCAGGCCTTCGGCCGCGCGGTCACCCGCGTGGGCCCTCCGGGCGCCGGGCAACTGGCCAAGATGGTCAACCAGATCTGCATCGCCGGCATCGTGCAGGGTCTGTCGGAAGCGGTGGCGTTCGGCCAGGCCGCCGACCTGGACATGAAGCTGGTGCTGGACGTGATCAGCAAGGGCGCGGCCCAGAGCTGGCAGATGGAAAACCGCGGCGGCACGATGGTCGACGACAAGTTCGACTTCGGTTTCGCGGTGGACTGGATGCGCAAGGACCTGGGCCTGGTGCTGGCCGAGGCCCGCCACAACGGCGCGCGCCTGCCGCTGACGGCCCTGGTCGACCAGTTCTACGGCGACGTGCAGAAACTGGGCGGCGGCCGCTGGGATACGTCCAGCCTGATCAAGCGCCTGCGCGACTGATCCGGCCGACTTGAAAAAAATGCGGACCCTCGGGTCCGCATTTTTCATTCAGGCCGCTTGCTGCGCGGCCGAGGCCGGTGCTTGCAGCAGCGCGTCGATACGCTCACGGGCCAGCGCCACGCCTTCCAGCGCAGCGGTCTCGCCCATCGCCATGCCTTCGGCGGCGATGAAGGTGACGTCGGTCATGCCCAGGAAGGCCAGCATCTGGCGCAGGTACGGCGTCATGGTGTCCGACGGGGTGCCTTCGGCCTTGCCGCCACGCGCGGTCAACACGAACACCTGCTTACCCTTCACCAAGCCCTCGGGCACCCCTTCCGGCGTATAACGGAACGTGACGCCGGCACGAGCCACGTAGTCCAGATAGCTCTTGAACTGCGCGGGCAGGTTGAAGTTGTAGACCGGCACGGCGAACACGATGCGGTCGGCTTCCTTCAGTTCGGCCACCAGCGTATCGCTGAGTTCGACGATGCGCTGTTGTTCGAGCGTGCGTGCGTCGGCCGGGGTGAACAACGCGCCAGCGGTGGCGCCATCGAAGTACGGCAGCGGCGCAGCGCCGATATCGCGGGTGGTGATGACTGCGGCGGGCTCGGCCTGCTTGACGCGGGCGACCAGGTGGTCGGCCAATTGCTTGCTGTGCGAGCGATCGCCGAGAATCGAGGAAAGGATTACCAGGGTCTTCATGTCTTAATCTCCAGTGGGGACCGCGCGGAGGGGGCAGGTCCTGAATGCATGGCCTCACTGTAGATCGCTTAATTGATCACATAAACCCCTGTATGATGAACTACTCGTTCCACACATAGAACAATCATGCAAGATCTGAACGACCTCTACTACTTCTCCCAAGTCGTCGAGCAGGGCGGCTTCAGCGCGGCGGCCCGGGCGTTGGATATCCCCAAATCGCGCCTGTCGCGCCGCATTTCCCACCTGGAAGAAAGCCTGGGCGTGCGGCTGCTGCAACGCACGACCCGCCGGCTTCGGCTGACGGCCGCGGGCGAACGCTATCTGCACTACTGCCGCGAGATGGCGGCGTCGGCCCGTGCGGCGGACGACGCCATGCGCCAGTTGCAGTCCGAACCGTCCGGCCCGGTGATCGTCAGTTGCCCGGTGTCGATCGCGCAGGATGTGCTGGCCCCGCTGCTGCCCGAATTCCTGGATGCCTGGCCGGCGATTTCGGTGCAGCTGCTGGTGACCAACCGCCGGGTGGACCTGATCCGCGAAGGCGTGGACCTGGCGCTGCGCGTGCGGACCAAGCTGGATACCGATGCCGAACTGGTGGTGCGCCACCTGGGCACGGCGCGCGGCACGCTGGTGGCCAGCCCAGGCTACCTGCAACGCCACGGCACGCCCGATACGCCGCAGGACCTGGCCTCGCACACGACGCTGAGCTTCAGCGATCCGCAGAACGAAGTGCGCTGGCCCCTGCGCAATGACAAGGGCGAAGAGGTGCACGTCGAATTGAAGCCGCAGCTGTCATGCAACGACTTCATCGTGCTGGTGGAGGCCGCGGTGCGCGGCCGCGGCATCGCGCTGCTGCCCTCCATTGCGACGCACGAGGAACTGCGGCGCGGCCAGCTGGTGCCGGTGCTGCCGCAATGGCAATCGCCGGAAGGCATCGTGCACTGCATCTATCCGTCGCGCCGCGGCATGATGCCCGCGGTGCGCACGCTGCTGGATTTCCTGTCGCAGCGCCTGCCCGCCACCTACCAACGGCTGGAAAAGCAAGGCACTGCGCTGCCTGCTCAGTAACCGCGCGAGCGTTCGACCACGCCCGTGATGGGCTCGCCGCGCATCAAGAGCGCCACCTTGGCCGCGATCTGCTCGATGCTTTCGTCGCGCAGAGTGCGCGCGGCGATGTGCGGCGTGACGTGCACGCGCGGGTCGCGCCAGAACGGATGGTCTTTGGGCAGCGGCTCGGTGTGAAAGACATCCAGTGTGGCGCCGGCGATCTCGCCTTCTTCGAGCATCTGCACCAGGTCTTCTTCGACCAGGTGTTCGCCCCGGCCGACGTTGACCAGATGCGCCTCGGGCAGCAATTGGCCCAAGGTGCTGCGGTTGAGGATGCCGCGAGTATCGGGCGTGAGCGGCAGTACGTTGACCAGGAAACGCGTGCGGGCCAGGAAGGCCGGCAAGGCGTCCTGCCCGGAGAACGTCTGCACGCCGGGGATATCGCGCGGCGTGCGCGACCAGCCGGCCACGGGGTAGCCGAATTCGGCCAGTGTCTGCGCCACGCGGGCGCCGACTTGCCCCAGGCCCAGCACGCCGACCGGCCAGTCGGCCTGGCGCGTGCCTTCGCGGGTGTCCCAGTGCTGGCGCGCCTGGGCTTCGTCGAAGGCCTGGAAATCACGCGACACGCGCAGCAAGGCGTAGAGCGCGTATTCGGCCATCTGCACCGACATGCCGGCATCTTCGAGGCGCACGATGCGCACCTGCGGCGGAATCTCGGGCATCTTGAGCAAGGCGTCCACGCCCGCGCCCAGATTGAACAAGGTGGTGATGCCGGTTTCGTGGCTGAACAGTTCTGCCGGCGGCCGCCAGACCAGGGCGACTTCAGCGCCCGACGGCGGGCCATCGGGATTCCAGACGGAAATGCGGCAACCGGGCATGGCGGCTTCCAGGCGCGGGACCCAGACATCGGGATCGTGCAGGGGGCAGGCAAAGAGTATGTGCATGACGGTGATCTGTGCGGGCTGGAGAAACCACAAGCATGCGGCAAGGCGGCCCGTAAATCAAACGGCCCGGCTTGAAAGCCGGGCCGTGCGCACATCAGGTACCGCCAGCCGGATCAGGCCGTCTGCGTGACCTGCGGCTTGTTCTTGCCCTTGTTGCGGCGCAGGAAGGCCCACACCTGCAACAGGATCAAGAGTGCGCTGGCGCCGATGAACCAGGCGCTGATCGGGCGCTGCACGAACACCGCCAGGTCACCGCGCGACAACAGCAGCGCGCGACGGAAGTTCTCTTCGACCATGGGGCCGAGCACGAAGCCGAGCAGGATGGGCGCAACCGAGAATTCCAGCGTCATCAGGATGGCGCCGATCACACCGAAGGCCAGCACTTCCCAGATCTGGAAGAGGCTGTTCTGCGTACTGAACACGCCCACTGCGATGAAGAACAGCGCGGACGGGAACAGGTAGCGGTACGGCACCTGCAAGAGCTTGACCCACACGCCGATCAGCGGCACGTTCAGCACCATCAGCAGCACGTTGCCGACCCAGAAGCTGGCGATCAGGCCCCAGAAGATGTCCGGATGCTCGGTGATGAGCTGCGGGCCGGGCTGGATGCCCTGGATCAGCAGCGCGCCCAGGATCAGCGCCATCACGGCGTCGCCCGGAATGCCCAGGCTCATCGTCGGGATGAAGTCGACCTGCGTCTTCGAGTGCGACGACGCTTCGGGCGAGGCCACGCCGGCGATCATGCCGGTGCCGAACTTCTCGGGCGTCTTGGAGATCTTGCGTTCCAGCGCGTAGGCCACGAAGGTGGTGATGGTGGGACCGGTGCCGGGCATGGCGCCGAACAGCGTGCCCACCGCGGTGCCGCGCACCATGGGCCAGAAGGCCGTCTTCAGTTCCTGCTTGCTGGGCCGCATGTCGCGCAGGCGCAGCTTGGCGCCGCTGCCGATGATGGTCATGCGGTTGACGCTCATCAGGAAGTCGGCCACGCCGAACAGACCCATCGAGATCGCCACCAGTTCCAGGCCGTCGGACAGGTCGAGCAGGCCGAACGAGAAGCGGATGGTGCCGGTGTTGACGTCGGTGCCCACCACGCCGCACATCAGGCCGAAGAGCGTCATGGCAACGCCCTTCAGGGGCGAGCCGCGCGACATGGTCGCGCCGGCCAGCAGGCCCAGCAGCATGATCGAGAAGATCTCGGTCGGACCGAACTTGAACGCCACTTCGACCAGCAAGGGCGAAGCGAAGATCATGACGATGATCCCGACCGAAGCCGCGAAGAACGAACAGATCATCGTGATGCCCAGCGCGGTTCCGCCCTTGCCCTGTTTGGTCAGGGGATAACCGTCAAGGCAGGTCACCGCGTGCGGCGGATGCGAAGGCAGGTTGAGCAGGATCGCGCCAATGGCGCCGCCGTATTGCGAACCGTAGAAGATACCGGCCAGCATCAGGATGGCGGGCACCGGCTGCATCACGTAGGTCAGCGGCAGCAGGATGGAAATGGCCGACAGCGCGCCCATGCCGGGCAGCACGCCGATGAGGTTGCCCACCAGCACGCCGAAGAACGACCACATCAGGTTGTGGAACTGGAACGCGACGCCGAAGCCGTACCAGAGGTCCATCAAAGATTGAGAGATCATGGCGCTTCAACCCCAACGAAACAGCGGCAGCTGCAGTTGCAGCGCCCACCAGAAAACCACCACCGCGATGGCGGACATGCCGAGCGACAGTACGAATGCCTGCTTGATCGTGTTCTTGCGATCACCCAGGGCAGAAATGAAGACGATGGCGAACGTGGCGGGCAGCAGGCCGCCCCAGTGGCCCAGCACCAGGAACGCCAAGGTGCCCAGCAGGATGCAGGCGCCGCCGCGGAAATCCGGCAGGCCGTGCGCGTGGCCGTCGCCCGGCGCCGGCGGGGTCGCCTCGCCCGAACGCGCGGAGATCGCGATCAGTATTCCGGTCAGCGCCAGCAGGCCGCCCAATGCCGCGGGAAAGAACCCCGGGCCCATGTGGCTGAGCGATCCGATGTGATAGTCCGTACCACCGTAAATCGCCCCCAATCCGATAAGGACCATCAGCGCGCCGCCGTAGTAGTCCTTTCTGTTAATTGTTTTTTGCACTTCCATCCTCCTGAAGCAGGGCCGTGCAGCCCTTGAGGCGCCGCTCAGATCGAGCGCCACCCGGCCCTTTACGACAGACCGGCTCGCAGATTACGGAAGCAAGCTGCTAATCCGCTTTCTATGCGCTGTCGCATTCCTGAATCCAGGGGTTATCCCTGATGGAAACAGGCCGCTTCGGCAATGATGGCTAGGAGGAAAGAATGAAAGCTGAGTTGGACAAATCTACTGTTCGCCCGTGAACTCGACGTCGGTGGGACGCGGATACTGCGACACCGTGGGGGCCAAGGGCAGCCACAGCACGGACGCCAGGCCCACCCCGCCCTGGTCGTTGGACTCGCCGTCGCGCAGTTCGATGTCGCCGTCGTTGCGGCGGGCGTAGGCGCGGGCGATCGCCAGGCCCAGGCCCGATCCGGACGAGGCCACGGGCTTGTCGGTGCCGACCCGCTCGAAGCGGGCGAAGGCGCGGGCGCGCAGAAGCGGCTCGAGCCCGGGGCCGTTGTCGGACACGGCGACTTCGGCGCGGTTGTCGATCCGGCTGACCGAAACCGTGATGCGCGCTCCCTCGGGCGCGTAGTGGATGGCGTTGTGCACCAGGTTGGACAAGGCCTCGTGCAGTTCGGCCTCGTTGCCGGACACGGGCGCGCCGACCTCCTGGCCCTGTTCGTTGACGGCCTGCACCCAACCCAGGTCCTGCTGCTTTTCGTGCGCGAGCGGCAGGTACTGCAGCACCACTTCGCGCGAGACGGCATTCATGTCCAGCAATTGGCGCGGCAGCGGATCGGCCTGGTTGGCATGCGCCAGCGACAGCAGCTGTTCGGTCAGGCGGCGGGTACGGCCCAGTTGGTCGACGATGGCGCGCAGGCCTTCCTGGGCCCGCGCGGGGTCGCGTTCGCGCAGCGCGTACTGGGCCTGGGTCAGCATGATGGCCAGCGGGGTGCGCAGCTGGTGCGAAGCGTCGGCCAGGAAGCCCGACTGTTCTTCGAGCACGCGCCGGTAGCGGGCGATATGGTGATTGACGGCATCGACCAGCGGCGCCACTTCGCTGGGGACGCGCGCGGCGTCCAGCGGGGTCAGGTCGTCGGGGCGCCGGTTACGGATGTCGGCGCGCAGGCGCCGCAGCGGCTTCAAGGCCCACGACACGCCCCACCAGACCAGCAGCACGACCAGCGCCAGCATGCGGGCGTCGCGCAGGATTTCCTGGCGCCGCGCGTTGTTTTCGGCCTCGATGCGCTTGCCGGTGCTTTCGGCGACCAGCACCAGCACCTGGCGGTGGTTGCCCTGGTAATACAGGTCGCGCACCACCGACACGACCCGTACCGGGTCGTTGCGGTAGACGCCGTCGTAGAACACGGGCTGGCCATTGGCGCGTGGCCAGGTGGGCGGACGCGGCAGCTCGGGCATGCCCAGAAGCGTCTTGCCCTGCTCGGTGGGCACGGGTGAATCGTCAGGCAGGGGCGGATCGATCTGTTCGATGCGGAAATACTTGCGGAGGCCCGCCCGAGATTCCAGCATGACCTGGGCGTACAGGGGCGTAGCCACCTGCAGCGAGCCGTCGGGCGTGAATTCCAGGCTGCTTTCGAGTACCCGGGCGGGTTCGACCAGCGCGCTGTCGTAGGCCTCGTTGGTGATCTCGGACAGGGTGCGGTAGTCGTTCAGGCTGTCGATGACCAGCAGCGCCACCACGCCGGGCAGCAGCAGGATGATCAGCAGGGCGCGAATGCCGACCCGCGGCAGTCCAGGGATCCGGAGGCTCACGGGGACCGATCAGGTGTCGGCGGCTTCGCTGGCGACGCTTTCCAGCATGTAGCCCAGCCCGCGCACGGTCACGATGCGGACGTCGCTGCCGGCCAATTTCTTGCGTAGGCGGTGCAGCACCACTTCGATCGCGTCGGGATTGGCCTCGCTGTCGTGCGTGAACACCTTGCCGAACAGCTGCGATTTGTCCACGGGGTAGCCACTGCGGGTGAGCAGGGCTGCCAGGGCGGCGTGTTCGCGCGGGGTCAGGAACAGCAGCGAGCCGTCGAGCGTGAAGGCGCGGCTTTCGCTGTCGTAGGACAGCGAGCCGCACTGCAGCCGCGGATGCTGGCGGCCGCGGCTGCGGCGCACCAGGGCGGTCAGGCGGGCTTCGAGTTCTTCGAGAGCGAACGGCTTGGTCAGGAAGTCGTCGGCGCCCAAGTTCAGGCCCCGCACCCGGTCCTGCAGCGCGCCTTGGGCGGTGAGCAGCAGGACCGGCGTGCGGTCGTCGCGGTTGCGCATTTCGCGCAGCACGACCAGGCCGTGCTTGTCCGGCAGGCGCAGGTCCATGACGATGGCATCGTATTCGGTGCCCGCCATGAAGGCTTCCGCCGTGCGGGCATCGGCCGCGTGATCGGGCACGAACCCGCTTTGCGCAAGCGCGCGCATGAGCCAGGACGCCATGTCCCGTTCATCTTCAACCAACAATATGCGCATGACCGTCCGTTCCTTCGGGCAAGTTCTCTGCCGCCCGCTGCCCATGCACGCGCTGACGCAGGTAGCGGGTTTCGTGATGACGCCGAAAGAGGATTGCTGACAACTCGTTCAACGCCTGGGTATAGACGTCTCGCTTGAACTCGATGACGGCATCCAGGGGCACCCAATACTGGCTCCAGCGCCAGGCATCGAATTCCGGATGCTGCGTCGCGCGCAGGCACACGTCGCTGTCACGTCCCACCAGGCGCAACAAGAACCAAATCTGTTTTTGTCCTTTATAGTGGCCACGCCACTCACGCCGGACGAAGTGATCGGGCACGTTATAACGTAACCAATCGCGTGTACGCCCCAAAATACGGACATGCTCGGGCTTTAGGCCCACCTCTTCATGGAGCTCGCGATACATGGCCTGCACCGGGCTTTCGCCGTACTTGATGCCACCCTGAGGGAACTGCCAGGCATGTTCCCTGATACGCTTGCCCCAAAAGACCTCGTTTCTGCTATTGACGAGAATGATGCCGACATTGGGGCGGTAGCCTTCGCGGTCAAGCATGGGCCACCCCCACCGAATTCAATACAATTACAGTCGATTATACGTATCTGCTGCCACCTTTAAACATGCGCGCATCCAACTACCACATCAACACCCTCAAAGAAGCCCCTTCCGAAGCCGAAGTCGCCAGCCACCAGCTGATGACCCGGGCCGGGATGATCCGCAAGCTCGCGGGCGGCATCTACACCTACATGCCCCTGGGCCTGAAGATCATCCGCAAGGTCGAGGCCATCGTCCGGGAGGAAATGAACGCCTCCGGCGCGATCGAGCTGCTGATGCCGGTAGTCCAGCCGGCCGAGCTCTGGATGGAATCGGGCCGCTGGGAGCAATACGGCGCCGAACTGCTGCGCATCAAGGACCGGCACCAGCGCGATTTCGTGCTGCAGCCCACCTCGGAAGAGGTGATCACCGACATCGCCCGCAATGAAATCCACAGCTACCGCCAGCTGCCGCTGAATTTCTATCACATCCAGACCAAGTTCCGGGACGAACGCCGCCCGCGCTTCGGCCTGATGCGCGGCCGCGAATTCACCATGAAGGACGCTTACTCCTTCGACCGCGACGAAGCCGGCGCCCAGCGCAGCTACGACATCATGTATGCCGCCTACATGCGCATTTTCGGCCGCCTGGGCCTGGAATTCCGCGCCGTGGCCGCCGATACGGGCTCGATCGGGGGCACCCGCAGCCATGAATTCCAGGTCATTGCCGACACCGGCGAAGACCTGCTGGTCTACAACGCCGAGACGGACTACGCCGCCAACATCGAGCTGGCCGAGGCGGTCAGCCTGTACCCGACGCGCGGCGCCGCCACCCAGGCGATGGCCGACGTGGCCACCCCGGGTGCAGCCAAGTGCGAAGACGTGGCCCGCCTGCTGGGTATCCCGCTCGAACAGACGGTGAAGTCCATCGTCCTGGCCACCGACGGCGAAAAGGGCAAGGTCGACGTCTGGCTGCTGCTGCTGCGCGGCGACCACGAACTCAATGAAATCAAGGCTGGCAAGCTGCCGGGCCTGGCGGGCTTCCGTTTCGCCACGGAAACCGAGATCGTCGAGCACTTCGGCTGCAAGCCGGGCTACCTGGGCCCGGTCCGCACCGTGCGCCCGGTGCACGTCATTGCCGACCGCACCGTGGCCAACATGGCCGATTTCGTCTGCGGCGCGAACCGCGAAGACTTCCACATCCAGGGCGTCAATTGGGGACGCGACCTGCCCGAGCCCGAGCTCGTGGCCGACCTGCGCAACGTGGTCGCGGGCGACCCGTCGCCGGACGGCAAGGGCACGCTGTCCATCCAGCGCGGCATCGAAGTGGGCCACGTGTTCTACCTGGGCAAGAAGTACTCCGAAGCCCTAAAGGCCACCTTCCTGGACGAAACCGGCAAGCCGGCCACCCTGGAAATGGGCTGCTACGGCATTGGCGTGACCCGCATCGTCGGCGCCGCCATCGAGCAGAACCACGACGCCCGCGGCATCATCTGGCCCCGTGCCATTGCGCCGTTCGAAGTGGTGATCTGCCCGGTGGGTTGGGGCAAAAGCGAAACCGTGCGTAACACCTCCTTGAAGCTGTACGAATCGCTGCTGGCGCGCGGCGTGGACGTCATTCTGGACGACCGCGATGCCCGCCCCGGCGTGATGTTTGCCGAGTGGGAACTGATCGGCGCTCCGCTGCGCGTAACAGTTGGAGAACGCGGATTGAACGACGGTGTGGTGGAATTGCAGGCCCGTCGGGAAACCGAAGCGGCCAAGATTCCGGTAGAGTCCGCGCTTGAAGCCGTGCTGACGAAACTCGACACGCTGTAAACCCTAAAGTAACTACGGACTTTTCGCGTCCCGACCCGCATTATCAAAGCCCGCATCGTGACCGATCCGAAGTCCGCCGAATCCCGCCTGCAAGTCCGTGTCTACTACGAAGACACGGATGCGGGCGGGGTGGTTTTCTACGCTAACTACTTGAAATTCCTGGAACGCGCCCGCACCGAGTGGCTGCGCGACCTGGGCGTCAACCAATCCGACCTGGCCACCGGCGAGCAACGCCTGTTCGTTGTCCGCTCGCTGGACATGTCCTACCGCAAACCCGCCAAACTGGACGATTTGCTAACTATTCGCAGCCGGGTCACAAAATTGGGCCGCGCTTCGATACACTTCGCGCAGCGCGCAGAACGGGACGGGGAACTGCTTGCCGAAGGCAACATCCAAGTCTGCTGCGTCGATGCCGTCAACATGCGGCCGGTGGAACTACCGGCCGACGTCCGCGCCAAACTGGAATCAATTCAGGAATAACCATGCAAGCCACCAACGACATGTCGTTGCTTTCGTTGATTTCGCACGCCAGCGTGCCCGTCCAGCTGATCATGCTGATGCTGCTGGGCATCTCGATCATGTCCTGGACGTACATCTTCGCCAAGCGGCTCGCCATCAAGCGCGCCCACGCCCAGACCCGCCGTTTCGAAGACGACTTCTGGTCGGGCGGCGACCTGTCCATGCTGCAACAGGCCGTGGCCTCGCGCCGCGACGAGCAAGGCGCCCTGGCCCGCATCTTCGATGCCGGCATGACCGAATTCCTGAAAGCCCGCCGCGGCAACGCCGGCAGCGACGCCACCGCCCTGCTGGACGGCCCGCGCCGCGCCATGCGCGCGGCCTACCAGCGCGAAATGGACGCGCTGGAATCGCACCTGAACTTCCTGGCCTCGGCCGGTTCGGTATCGCCGTACATCGGCCTGCTCGGCACCGTGTGGGGCATCATGCATGCCTTCATCGGCCTGTCGAACATGCAGCAGGCCACGCTGGCCTCGGTGGCCCCCGGTATTGCCGAAGCGCTGATCGCCACCGCCATCGGCCTGTTCGCCGCCATCCCGGCCGTCGTCGCCTACAACCGCTTCACCAACGACATCGACCGCATCTCGATCCGTTTCGACAGCTTCGTCGATGAATTCCTGAACATTCTGCAACGGCAGGTGCGCTAATGCCCTCGGTAAGCTCGCGCGGCAGGTCCGGCCGCCGCATGAAGGCCGACATCAATGTGGTGCCGTACATCGACGTGATGCTGGTGCTGCTGGTCATCTTCATGGTGACCGCGCCTCTCATCACACCGGGCCTGATCCAGCTGCCTTCGGTCGGCGCGGCATCCGACGTGCCGGTCAAACCGCTGGAAGTCCAGATTTCGGAAGACGGCAAGATCGCGCTGCGCATGCGCGAGCCCGGCGCCACCCTGCAGGACATCGCCCGCCCCGAACTGGTGGCGCAGGTGCGTTCGCGCATCACCGCCGAAACGCCGGTGGTGATCGCCGCCGACGGCAAGGTGCCCTACGAGACGGTCGTGAAGGTCATGGACGAACTGCGTACCAATGGCATTACCCGCCTGGGCCTGCTGGTGGACCAGTCCGCCGGCGGCAATCAGCCTGCCCCCGCGAAAAGACGCTAACGCGACGCCCTCCGCCGGCTCTGCCGGCTTGCAACGCTCATGACGCCACCCATCATTCGACACCACAGCGGCCCGCCGGCCACCCCGCCCAACAACGACAACCGGATCGCGTTGATCCTGGCGTTGCTGGTGCACGCCCTGCTGCTGGCCGTGTTGATCTTCAACCTGAACTGGCGCACCGAGACCCCGGGCCCCGTGGAAGTCCAGCTATGGGCCGACGGCGTGTCGCCGGACGCGACCCCGCCCAAGCCCCAGCCCGAACCGCCCAAGCCGCAGCCTCAACCAAAGCCGCAGCCCCAGCCCGAGCCTGAAAAGGCGCCCGAGCCGCCGCCCCCGCCGCCCAAGCCGGACCCCCAGGTCCAGCCCAAGACCGAAGAAGTGGATCCGGAAATCGCGCTGCAGGAAGCCAAGAAAAAGCGCGAACAGGAAGAGCAAGCCCGCCAGGCCGCCGAGGCCGCCAAGGAAAAGGCGCGCCTGGAAGACGAGCGCAAGCAGGCTGAACTGAAGGAAAAGAAGCGCCTGGAGCAGGAACGCCAGGCCGCCGAGAAGGCTGCCGCCGACAAGGCCGCGGCTGAGAAGGCCGCTGCCGAAAAGAAGGCCAAGGACGACGCCGCCAAGAAGGCGGCTGCCGAAAAAGCCGCCGCTGACAAGGCCGCGGCCGACAAGGCGGCTGCGGACAAGGCTGCGGCGGAAAAAGCCGCTGCCGACAAGGCCGCTGCCGAGAAGGCTGCCGCCGAAAAGAAGGCCAAGGAAGAAGCCGCCAAGAAGGCCGCCGCCGACAAGGCGCTGAAGGACGCGTTCCGCAACGACGCCCTGGGCGCAGCCGGCATCCCCGGCGGCACCGCCGACCGCAACCAGACGGGTGGCGCGGGTGGCCGCGATGCCGGCTACGGCGCCAAGGTGCGCGCTTGCGTGCAGCCCGGTGTGGCCTATCCGACCCCACCTCGCAGCGGCGCCGATAACCCGACGGCCGAATACCAAGTAAAGTTGAATACCTCAGACGGAAAGGTCACTGCGGTTACGATTACCAGATCTTCGGGTATTCCCGCATTTGACCGCGCAATCGAAAGCGGCATCCGCCGCTGCAACCCGTTCCCGAAACCTTCTAATGGCCGCTACGAACCGAGTATCTACGGTGAGTACAGCATGTACTAATAGACAGGAGATTGCTGATTATGACTCCCGCCCCTAGCCGACGAGCCCCCCAACCCGCCCTGTGGCGACTGTACGGACTCGGACTGCTGCTGCTCGCGCTGGCCTGCCTGATGGCCATGAAGCCCGCCCAGGCGCAGCTTCGTGTCGACATCTCGGGGACCGGCGCGACCCAATATCCCGTCGCCATCGCCGATTTCGCGGTGGATGACTCCCATGGCCGTGCCCTGGCTGAAGTGATCCGCGCCGACCTGACCCGCACGGGCCAGTTCCGCCTGATCAGCGCCGCCGGTTCGGGCCTGAACGTCGATTCGCCCATCGCCCACGACGACTGGCGCGGCAAGGGCGCCGACTTCATCGCTTACGGCAGCATCGTGCGTGGCAGCGATGGCCGCTACGACGTGCGCTACCGCCTGGCCGACACGGTCAAGAAGGGCCAGCTGGACGGCGTCGCGTTCTCGGGTACCGAGCAGGAACTGCGCCGCGTCGCCCACCAGATCGCCGACCGCATCTACGAAAAGATCACCGGCGTGCGCGGCGTGTTCTCGACCCGCATCGCCTACGTGCTCAAGCAAGGCCCGACCTACGAACTGCAAGTGGCAGATGCCGACGGCCAGAACCCGCAGGTTGCCCTGCGTTCGCGCGAGCCGATCATTTCGCCGGCCTGGTCGCCGGATGGCGCCAAGCTGGCCTACGTGAGCTTCGAATCCGGCAAGCCGGTCGTGTACGTTCACACCCTGGCCACCAGCGCCCGCGTGCCGGTCGCCAACTTCAAGGGCAACAACAGCGCCCCCGGTTGGTCGCCCGACGGCACCCAGCTGGCCGTGGCCCTGACGCGTGACGGTTTGTCGCAAATTTACATCGTTAGCGCGGCCGGCGGCTCGAATATGAAGCGAGTTACGCGTTCTCCCGGGATTGACACCGAGCCGAGCTTTACGCCAGACGGCCGTTCCATTATCTTTACCAGTGACCGCAGCGGCGGGCCGCAGATTTATCAAACCGGCCTGGACGGTGGCGATGCTCGCCGCCTCACGTTTAATGGTGGTTACAACATCTCACCCCGAATTTCCCCCGATGGATCGACGTTGCTGTACGTTGCCAGACGCGACGGCGCGTTCCGGATCGCATCGTTGAACCTGTCCTCCGGCTCGGAGAACTTGTTGACCGATGGTCGTGACGATCAGTCGCCAAGCTTCGCGCCGAACGGCATGCAAGTCCTTTACGCCGCCATCCAAAATGGCCGTAGCGTGCTTGCTGGCGTCTCGAGCGATGGCCGCGTACGACAAACGCTTTCGGTACTGAACGGGGAAATACGTGAACCGACTTGGGGCCCATTTACCCGATAACACGTGTGACTCTCTTTGCAAAGGAACTATCATGAAGTCGCGCATTGCCAAAAGCCTAACCATCGCCGCTCTGGCCGCCACCCTGGCAGCTTGCAGCTCCGTCCCTCTCGACGATAAAGCGGGTCAGGGCGGAGGCGCTGGCCAAGGATCGGCCTCTGGCCAGATCCTTGATCCCTTCAACCCCCAAAGCATCCTGGCGCAACAGCGCTCGGTGTACTTTGACTTCGACAGCTACACGGTGTCCGACCAGTACCGCGGTTTGGTGGAAACCCACGCCCGTTACCTGGCTTCGCACCAGCAGCAGAAAATCAAGATCGCAGGCAACACCGACGAACGCGGCGGCGCCGAGTACAACCTGGCCCTGGGCCAGCGCCGTGCCGACGCAGTGCGTCGCATGATGACCCTGTTGGGCGTCAGCGACAACCAGATCGAGACCATCAGCTTTGGTAAAGAAAAGCCGAAGGCGACTGGTACGTCGGAAGCCGACTTTGCGGAAAACCGCCGCGCCGATATCGAATATCAGCGTTAAGCTTTCCGTATAGCTAAGTGCCCCACCACGCGTCGGGACGGTCAGCCGGCCGTCCCGACGTTTGTTTTTATACCCGGGAATTTTCATGCGCGATAACGTTCTGTCCCTGCGTCCTTTGATTGCGGCCACCGGCCTGGTGCTTGCGGCCCTGACGGCGCCCGCCCACGCTTTTTCCGATGATGAGGCCCGCAAGGCCATCCTGGATTTGCGCCAGCAAGTACAGCAGCAGAACGAGCAGAGCCAACGCGCCAAGCTCCAATTGGCCGACCAGATTCAAGCCCTGCAGCAGGAAGTTGCCCAACTGCGTGACCAGCTCGAGCTGGTGTCGCGCCAGCAGCCCAGCGCCAACAAGCCGGGCGGCGCCGCGGGTGGCGCCAACCCGCCGGGCGCGACCGCCGGCGATCCGCAAGAACAGGCCGCCTACGACGGCGCCATCGACCTGTTCCGCAAGGGCCAGTACAAGGAAGCGTCCGAATCGCTGGCCGCCTTTACCGCGCTCTACCCCGCCAGCCAGTTGGCCCCCAGCGCCCAGTTCTACCTGGGCAGCAGCCGCTATGCCCTGAAGGACTTCAAGGGCGCGATCGAACAGCTGAACGCCATGGTGCAGAAGGCCCCGGACAACGGCCGCGCGCCCGATGCGCTGCTGGTCATTGCCGGCAGCCAGATCGAAATGAACAACCGCGCCGCCGCCAAGACGACGCTGCAGCGCATTGTTCGCGACTACCCCACCGCACCGGCCGCCAGCACGGCCAAGAGCCGCCTGCAACTGCTGCAGTAATGGCCGACGCCGCATCCGCGGTCGCCGCTTACCGGCACATCCTGCGCCGCCGCGCAGGGCTCATTGCCCTGCTGCTGGCGGCGATTTTCATTGGGCTGCTGCTGGATTTCACCCTGGGGCCCTCGGGCCTGGGCTGGGGCGAGCTGTGGCGCACCCTGACCGGGCCGGCCACGGCCGACCCGACCTTGCGGGTCATCGTCTGGGACATCCGGCTGCCCTACGCACTGATGGCCGCGCTGGTGGGCATGGCGCTGGGCCTGGCCGGCGCCGAGATGCAGACCATCCTGAACAACCCGCTGGCCAGCCCCTTTACCCTGGGCGTGTCGTCGGCCGCCGCCTTTGGCGCGTCGCTGGCGATCGTGCTGGGGCTGGGCATTCCCGGCATTCCGGACGGCTGGTTGATCGCCGGCAATGCATTCCTGTTTGCCATGCTGGCCGCCCTGCTGCTGGATTTCGTGGCGCGCCGCGGCGGCATGAACACGTCCGGCGTGGTGCTGTTCGGCATCGCCATGGTGTTCACCTTCAATGCGCTGGTGTCGCTGGTGCAGTTCACGGCCAGCGCCGAGGCGTTGCAGAACCTGGTGTTCTGGACCATGGGCAGCCTGTCGCGGTCCAGCTGGACCACGGTGGCCGCGCTCGGCCTGGCATTCGCGCTGGCGTTGCCGCTGGCCATGCGGCAGTCCTGGAAGCTGACGGCGCTGCGGCTGGGCGAAGAACGCGCAGCCAGCTTCGGCGTCGACGTGCGGCGTGTGCGCGTGACCGCCCTGGCGCGCGTCAGCCTGCTGTCGGCGCTGGCCGTGGCGTTCGTCGGCACGATCGGGTTCATCGGCCTGATCGCCCCGCACATCGCCCGCCGGCTGGTGGGCGAAGACCACCGTTTTTTCCTGCCGGGCAGCGCCCTGGTGGGCGGCGTCATCCTGTCGCTGGCGTCGGTGGCATCGAAGAACCTGGCGCCAGGCGTGATCGTGCCGGTGGGCATCGTGACCTCGTTGATCGGCATTCCCTTTTTCGTGGCGGTGGTGCTGCGCCGGAGCATGCCGTGACGGCGGCGCTTGCCCCGCACCCCGCGCTGGCGGTCAGCCACATCAGCGCCGGCTATGGCGGCGCGGACGTGCTGCACGACCTGTCGCTGCCTGATCTGACGGCGGGAGAAGTCACCGCCCTGCTGGGCCCGAACGGCAGCGGCAAGTCGACGTTGCTCAAGGCTTTGGCCGGCCTGATACGGGTGCGTACCGGCCACGCGAGGCTGGATGGGCTGGACCTGGTGCACCTGGATTTCGCCACGCGCGCGCGGCACCTGGTCTACCTGCCGCAAAGCCTGCCCGCCGCGGTGCACCTGCGGGTATTCGAGTCGGTGCTGGTGGCGGCTCGCGCCAGCGAGGCCGTGGGGCCGCCGGCCAGCCTGCACGATATCGACCGCCTGCTGGAACGGCTGGGCATCGGCCACCTGGCCCTGCACTACCTGGATGCGCTGTCCGGCGGACAGAAGCAGCTGGTGGGCCTGGCCCAGGCGCTGGTGCGCCGACCGCGGGTGCTGCTGCTGGACGAACCGCTATCGGCGCTGGACCTGAATTACCAGTTCCATGTGATGCGGCTGTTGAAGCAGGAAACCGACGACCACGGGCTGATCACCGTGATCGTGCTGCACGACCTGAACGTGGCGTTGCAGCACGCCGACCGCGCGGTGATGATCCATGGCGGGCGGCTGGTGGCGGCTGGCGCGCCTGCCGAGGTGATCACGCCGGCCGCGCTGGCCACGGTGTACGGGGTGCAGGGCCGGGTCGAGGCCTGCTCGCGCGGCCGCTTGCAAGTGCTGATCGACGACCTGCAAGCGCGGCCGCACTGACGCGGTCTGGGCGAAGCCGGGTGCAGGCCTTGCCCCGACATGAAGCGCCCGAGCCGCGCGCCCTGCGCCGTCTCAGGCGCGCAGCGCCACGTCGGCCACGGGCGCACCCGTCATGGCGGCCAGTTGCTGCGGGGTCAGGTTGAACACGGCGTGCGGATGCCCGGCGGCGGCCCACAGGCTGTCGTACTGGAACAGATCCTGGTCGAGCAGCATGACCGGCTTGACGGCGTGGCCGATGGGGCAGACGCCGCCGATGGCGTAGCCCGTCATGTCGCGCACGAACTTGGCGTCGGCCTTGGCCAGTGCGCCGACCTGATCCGCCACCTTGACCTCGTCGACACGGTTCACGCCGCTGGCGATGACCAGTACCGGCGCGTCATCGGAAGCGCGGCGAAAGATGATCGACTTGGCGATCTGCGCCACTTCGCAGCCCAGGCCCGCCGCCGCTTCCGCCGAGGTCTTGCCGGTCTGCGGTAGCACCACCACGGGCTTGTCGTGGCCCAGTTGCTGCAGCAGGCGGGCGACGCGCTGGGCGGACTCGGGAAGCTCGGCGGGCGTGGCGGATGACATCGGGCGGACTCCGTTCGTAGGGAAGAAATCGGGAAATGAGTGTATCAGCCTAAAATGCGGGCCTGGCTTTTCCTACCCGTACCCCATGCGTTCCGAACCCGTATTGCCCCTGCAGACCGCCGAAATCGGCGGCTACGCCCTGTCCTACACCGAATACGGCGAGGGTGCGCCCCTGGTGCTGGTGCACGGTTCGCTGTCTGACAGCCGCTACTGGAAATCGCAGATGGCACCGCTGGGGCGCTCGTTCCGGGTGCTGGCGGTGTGCCTGCGGCGCTACTGGCCCGAAACCTGGAATGGCGAAGGCGACGGCTTCTCGGTAGCCCAGCATGCCGCCGACGTACTGGAATTCATTGATCGCGTGGCGGGCGAACCCGCCCATCTGGTGGGCCATTCGCGTGGTGGCCGCGTGGCGCTGGAAGCCGCCTTGACGCGGCCGGACGCGCTGCGCAGCCTGACACTGGCCGACCCCGGCCTGGCGCTGCCTGGCGATGACGATGCGCGCGGCGGTTTTCGGCAGCGTGCGCTGGAATTGATCCGCGACGGCGCCATCGAGGAAGGCCTGGCGCTGTTCGTGGATACGGTGACCGGGCCGGACACCTGGCAGCGCATGGTGCCGTGGTTCAAGGACATGGTGCGCGACAACGTCGGCACACTGTTCGGCCAGGCCCGCGAAACGCCGGCCGCGCTGGGCGCCGCCGAGATCGGATCGATTGCGCTGCCCACGCTGCTGATCGGCGGCGCGCTCAGCCCTGCCCCCTACCCGGCCCTGCTCGACACGCTGGAACAATGGCTGCCGCAATCGCAGCGCGTGACCATCGCGGGCTCGTCGCACGGCATGAACCTGGGCAATCCGCGCGCCTTCAACGGCGCCATCGAAGCCTTTCTGCGCGGCTAGGCGGGTAGCCGATCATCGGCCTGCGCGCGGCTGCCAGCCGCCTGGCCCGCCCGCGCCGTCAGGGTTCGACCGACGGCGTGTGCTTCAGGCGCTTGAGCACGAAGGTGGAGCGGCTGTGCCGCACGCCGGGCAGCTTGTAGAGCCGTTTGCGCAGGAATTCTTCATAGCCCTCGGTACCGGCCACGGCCACCTTGATGAGGTAGTCGTATTCGCCGGTGACCAGGAACGCCTCGACCACCTGCGGCAAGCGGGTGATGGCCTCGCCAAAGCGCGCCAGGGTGTCGTCATCGTGGTGTTCGAGGGTGACCTCGATCATGACCGTGTCGGGCAGGCCCAGCGCTTTCTGGTTCAGGAGCGCCGCGTAGCCTTCGATGACACCGGCATCTTCCAGGGCCTTGACCCGGTTCCAGCACGGGGTGGGCGACAGGCCGACCTGTTCGGCCAGCTTGAGATTGGTGAGCCGGCCGTCGGTGCGCAGCGCGCGCAGGATCTTGCGGTCGGTTTCGTCGATTTTCGGGGCGGTGGACACGGCAGCGGATCCGTAAAAGAGAATTTCCCTGCAAAAGACGATTTTAGAGGATAAGCCTTTTCCTTTTTCACGTAATCTGACGGGAATCAGGAAACCTATTTTCCCGGTCTGGCCGTAGACTTTCCAGCAAGACGGGCACCACCCCGCCCGTCGTATCCAGCGTGAAGCGCCGCGGCACAACCCGGCGCCCGCGCCGGGCGTCTCCCGCAGCAGGCCGCGCGTCGATCCGCGCGGTGGAAAATCATGTCTCACGCAGCAGCAGTACCCGCAAGAACCGGCCTGGGCCTGTCCGGCACCGCCATGCTCCTGGCCGCACCGGCGCTATTCGCCTCGAACATGGTGGCCGCCCGCTGGGCCCATGACGCCGCCCTTCCCCCCGTTTTCCTGGCCTTCGGCCGCTGGCTGATCGCCTTGTTGATCCTGCTGCCGCTGGCTGCGCCGGCCCTGCTGCGGCATCGCCAGGCGCTGTGGCGCGGGCTGCCCGCGTTGCTGCCGCTGGCGGTGCTGGGCATGGGCGTGGCCGTGGCGCCGCAATACATCGGCGCCCAATCGACCAGCGCCACCAACATCGCCCTGATCTTCTCTTGCAGCCCGATCCTGGTGGCGCTCTTGGAAGCCCTGCTGTGGCGCAAGCCCTTGCCGCCACTGCGCGCGGCCGGCCTGGCGTTGGCGCTGGGCGGCGTGCTGGTCGTGCTGACGCGCGGCGATGCCCACGCCCTGGCGCGGCTGGCGTTCGGCCAGGGTGACCTGTGGGTGCTGCTGGCCGCCACCGGCTGGGCGTTCTACACGGTGCTGCAAAAGCGCCTGACGCTGCCGGCGGTGCCGGACAGCGCGCGCCTGGCGACGATGATGCTGGGCGGCGTGATTGCCCTGGCGCCGTTTGCCGGCATCGAGGCTGCGGCCGGCGCCACGCCGCCCTGGACCGATCCGCGCCTGGCGGCGGTGCTGCTGTTTCTGGCGGTGGTGCCCAGCCTGGGCGCGTATTACGTCTATGGCCGGCTGATCAGCCGTGCCGGACCGGCGACGGCGGGCCTGTCGATGTTCCTGGTGCCGGTGTATGCCGCGCTGCTGGCCTGGCCGCTGCTGGGCGAGGCGCCGCAGCTGTTCCACGCCTACGGCTTCGTGATGATCCTGCTGGGCGTGAAGCTGGCGTCGACGCGGCTGCGCGCCCGCACAGCGACGGCCGCCGCCCCCGCGTGAAGCCGGGACGACCGGCAGCGGCTACGCTGCCGGCCGTTGCCGATCAGCGGCCCGCGCCTTGGGCCGCGATGACTTCCTGCGCCACGTTGCGCGGCGCTTCGGCGTAGTGCTTGAACTCCATCGTGTAGGTGGCGCGGCCCTGCGTCAGGGAACGCAGCGAGGTCGAATAGCCGAACATCTCGGCCAACGGCACCTCGGCGCGCACCACTTTGCCGCCGCCCCCGGCGATGTCTTCCATGCCCTGCACCATGCCGCGGCGTGACGACAGGTCGCCCATGACGTTGCCGGTGAAGTCTTCGGGCGTTTCGACCTCGACCTGCATCATCGGTTCGAGCAATACCGGGTCGGCCCGGCGCATGCCGTCCTTGAAGGCCATCGAACCCGCCATCTTGAAGGCGTTTTCGTTGGAGTCGACGTCGTGGTACGAACCGAAGAACAGCGTCACCTTGACGTCCACCACCGGGTAGCCCGCCAACACGCCAGCGTTGAGCGTTTCGCGGATGCCCTTGTCCACCGCGGGGATGAACTCGCGCGGCACCACGCCGCCCTTGATGGCATCGACGAATTCGTAGCCCTTGCCCGGCTCTTGCGGCTCAAGCTTGAGCACGACGTGGCCGTACTGGCCGCGGCCGCCGGACTGCTTGACGAACTTGCCTTCGACCTCGTCGCAAGTCTTGCGGATGGTTTCGCGGTAGGCCACCTGGGGCTTGCCCACCGTGGCCTCGACGCCGAACTCGCGCTTCATGCGGTCGACCAGGATTTCCAGGTGCAGCTCGCCCATGCCCGAGATGATGGTCTGGCCCGATTCTTCGTCGGTGCGCACGCGGAACGAGGGATCTTCCTGCGCCAGGCGGCCCAGGGCGATGCCCATTTTTTCCTGGTCGGCCTTGGTCTTGGGCTCGACCGCCTGCGAAATGACGGGCTCGGGAAAGACCATGCGTTCGAGCACGATGACGTGCGCGGGATCGGACAGCGTGTCGCCCGTGGTGACGTCCTTGACGCCCACGGCCGCGGCGATGTCGCCCGCGTAGACCTCGGTGATCTCGCGCCGTTCGTTGGCGTGCATCTGCAGGATGCGGCCCAGCCGTTCCTTCTTTTCCTTGATCGGGTTGTAGACCGAGTCGCCGGACTTCACCACGCCGGAATACACGCGGAAGAAGACCAGCTGGCCGACGAAGGGGTCGGTCATGATCTTGAAGGCCAGCGCCGAGAACGGTTCCTTGTCGGTGGGATGGCGTTCGATGTCATGGTCGCGTTCGTCGTGGCCCTTGATGGCGGGCACGTCGACCGGCGACGGCAGGTAGTCGATCACCGCGTCCAGCATGGCCTGTACGCCCTTGTTCTTGAACGCGCTGCCACACAACATGGGGACGATTTCGTTGGCGACCGTGCGCTGGCGCAGGCCCTGCTTGATCTCGGCTTCGGTAAGCGCTTCGCCGCCCAGGTACTTTTCAAGCAGCGCCTCGTTGGCCTCGGCGGCTTTCTCGACCATCTTGTCGTGCCATTCCTGCGCCTGCGCTTGCAGCGCGGGCGGAATGTCGCGGTATTCGAAGCGCACGCCCTGGCTGGCGTCGTCCCAGATGATGGCCTTCATTTTGACCAGGTCGATGACGCCTTCGAAGCCGTCTTCGGCGCCCACCGGCAGCTGCACCGGCACGGCATCGCCCTTCAGGCGTTCGTGTATCTGGCGCTGCACGCGCAGGAAGTCGGCGCCGACGCGGTCCATCTTGTTCACGAACGCCAGGCGCGGCACGCGGTACTTGTTGGCTTGGCGCCAGACGGTTTCGGATTGCGGCTGCACGCCGCCCACGGCGTCGTAGACCATCACGGCGCCATCCAGCACGCGCATCGAGCGTTCGACCTCGATCGTGAAGTCGACGTGGCCCGGTGTATCGATGATGTTGATACGGTGTTCGGGATAGTTGCCAGCCATGCCTTTCCAGAAGGCCGTGGTGGCGGCGGACGTGATGGTGATGCCGCGTTCCTGCTCTTGTTCCATCCAGTCCATCACGGCGGCGCCGTTGTGCACTTCGCCGATCTTGTGGGTGATACCGGTATAGAAGAGGATGCGCTCGGTGGTCGTCGTCTTGCCCGCGTCGATGTGGGCGCTGATGCCGATGTTCCGGTATAGCTCGATAGGCGTCTTGCGAGTCATGGCCTCGTTCCTTGCAGTAATCACCAGGAAGAACGGCAGGGTCCGACCGGACGCTGCCGCGGCGGGCGCCATGCCGCGTGAGAGGTGTGCTCGGGATGTTGCGAAATCGCGCCCGCACTTATCCGTAAATATTACGCGCCGCAGGCGCGTTTACAAGCTTTAGCCATAAGCGCCATAGGGGATGGCGCGCACGGCGGGCCGGGCATGAAAAAAGCCCCTCGCAAGACAAGGGGCTTAGCCATGCATCGGCCAGGTTTGCGGCCTGGCAACGCCGGGCGGCCTGACAGCCGCCTGACGCTTTGGCGATTACTTCTTTTCTTCCTTGACGCGGTAGACCAGCACGGCGGTGCTGGCCAGCGACAGCACCTTGGCGGTGACGCTGCCCAGCAGCAGGCGCGACAGGCCGCTGCGGCCGTGGCTGCCGATGAAGATCAGGTCGCAGCCGGCGTCGGCGGCGGCCTGGACGATGCCGTCGGCCACGTTGAAGTTGGACACAGCACGCGCCTCGGCCTTCACGCCGCCGGTGTCGGCGCGGTCGGTGATCTGCTTGAGGTACTTGTCGGCCTGTTCGGCGGAGGCCTTTTCGTAGTCTTCGTCGGTGATGGCGTAGGCGGCGGCCATGCCGTCAAAACCGATGGTGGCGGCGAAAGGCTGCGTCACGTAGAGCGCGACGACGTCGGCGCCCACGGAACGTGCGAAGGAAATGCCGGCGTTGGCGGCTTGGGCCGACAGCGGCGAGCCGTCGGTGGGAATCAGGATCTTCTTGAACATCTTGCCTGCTCCTGTTTGAGAGGAAGCTCCATGCTACCGGAAACCCGCCAGGTTCACATCAAGCGAACCTGGGGCGCTTGATGCGCGTCAACCCAGCTGCTGGGCGGCGGCGAACAGGTTGGTGCAGCGGGTGCCCGTGCGGCAGTACGCCAGCACCGGGCCCGGCAGGGTGCGCAGCAGCTCGGCGAACCGGACCACGTCGGCGGCGGTCATGGCGCTGCCCACGACGGGTTGGTATTCGATTTTCAGGCCCGCGGCGGCCGCGGCCTTGGAGACGTCGGCTGCGGTGGGCTGGTCGGGGCCGCCTTCGAAATCGGGGCGGTTGATGATGACGCTTTTATAGCCGGCGGCGGCCACGTCGGCCATGTCGTCGGGACCCAGTTGCGGGGCGACGGCGAAGTTCTCGGTAAGGGGCTTGATGGGTGCGGACATGGCGATTCCTTGATGGGGACAGCTAAATATTATTGCTTGTCGGGGCGGTTTCAGGCGAACAGTTTTTCCAGGACGTTCCAGACGCCACGGTCGTCCGCCATGGACACGGAAAAGCGCAACATGGTGGACGGCGCCTGCGACGGCGAAAACAGCGTGCCCGGGGCCAGCAGCATGCCCCGGTCGGCGGCGGCGCGGGCCAGCGCTTCGCTGTCGCGGCCGCAATCGGCCCAGACGAACATGCCGGCGTGCGGCTCGTGCGGAATCGTCAGGCCCAGCTTCAGCAGCCCCTTGACGCAGCGCTGGCGGGCTTCGTCCACGCGCAGGCGCACGCGCTCGATGTGGCGCCGGTACTGCCCTTCCATGAGCACGCGGTGCACCACCCGCTCGCCCAGCTCGGGCGAGGTCAGCCCCGCCAGCATTTTCAGGTCGGCCAGTTTCTGCAGGATGTCAGGGTTGGCGGCGACATAGCCGACCCGCAGGCTGGCCGCCAGCATCTTGGAATAGCCGCTGACCAGGATGACGCGATTGAGCCGGTCCAGCACGGCCAGCTTCATGGCGCCGCCCGGGTGCAGGTCGCCGTAAGTGTCGTCTTCGACCACCATGAAATCGTGGCGCTCGGCGATGCGCAGGATGTCGTAGGCAACGCCGGCCGACAAGGTATGGCCGGTGGGGTTGTGGACCGCGCTGTTGACGATGAACAGCTTGGGCTTGTGCTGCGCGGCCAATTGCTCGAGCAGCGCGACGTCGGGGCCATTGGGGCCGCGCGGCACGCCGATCAGGCGGGCGCCGAACGCGGCCAGACGGCCGAAGATGACAAACCAGGCGGGGTCTTCGACCAGCACCACGTCGCCCGGCTGCACCAGGTGGCGGGCGATCAGGTCCAGGCCATGGGTGACGCCGTTGGTGGTCAGCAGATTGCGTTCGGGGTGCGCCGGCACGCCTTCGCTCTGCAACGAGGCGGCGACCTGCTGGCGCAGCGGCGCGAAGCCCTGGGGATGCCCATACGACACCAGTTGGCCCCGCACCGAACGGCCGACGGCGCGCACGGCGCCGGCAACCATGTCCGGGTCCAGCCATTCGGCCGGCAACAGGCCGGCGCCGCCCGGCATGCCCGGGCCGCCGCCTGCGCGGAACATGCTGCGCAGCAGCCAGGCCACGTCGATGCGCGCGGGCGCCGCGAACGGCTGCACCACCTGGGTGGCGGCCGGGGCCAGCGGGCCGCTGCGGGCGCGCACGAAAAAGCCGGCGCCGCGGCGCGACTGCACCAGGCCGCGCGCCACCAGCCGGTCGTAGGCTTCCACCACCGTGAAGCGGCTGACACCGGACTGCTCGGCCATCTTGCGGATGGACGGCAGACGGGTGCCCGGGCGCAGGCCCTGCTCGTCGATGCGGCGGGCCAGGCCGTCGGCCAATTGCGCCACCAGGGTGGCGTCGGCCTGGCGCACGGGCTGCCAGGGCATAGCGGGGGAAGCAACTGTCATGGGGATTTCACCAGGCCAGTGGTTAAAGTGATATGCCAAAGTGTACCGGTACTGTACCGATAACTATGCGTAGAGTGACAGCAATGCCCCAGGCCCGCAAGTGGCGGCCATGGGACCCTGTTTTCTGGATGATCTCCATGCGCCCCTCCGTGCTGTACCCGTCGGCCCAGACCGCGCCCGCCGCGCCGGTGGCGTCGCCCTGGGAGGGCTATGGCTATGGCTTCCTGGGCGTACTGATCTTTTCGCTGACCCTGCCGATGACCCGCGTGGCGGTGTCCGAACTGCCGCCTTTGCTGGTGGGTCTGGGACGCGCCCTGCTGGCCGCTGTACCGGCGCTGGCCTTGCTTTGGCTCACGCGCAGCCGCCGGCCCGACCGCCGGGAGTGGCCCGGCGTGCTGCTGGCCGCGGTGGGCATCGTGGTGGGGTGGCCCCTGGCCTCGACCTTGGCCATGCAGAGCGTGTCGTCGTCGCACGGCGCGGTGTTCAACGGTCTGTTGCCGCTGTCGACCGCAGCCTTCGCGGCCTGGCGCAGCGGTGAGCGACCCTCGCCGTCGTTCTGGGCCTGGGCACTGGTGGGCGCCGCGCTGGTGTGCACGTTCGCCCTGCGCCAGGGACACGGCACGCTGGCCGTGGGCGACTTCTGGCTGTTGCTGGCCGTGGTGCTGGGCGGCATGGGTTATGCCGAAGGCGCCCGCGCCGCGCGCACCCTGGGCGGCTGGCGCACCATCTGCTGGGCACTGGCGGTCAGTGCGCCAGTGATCGCCGCGCCGGTGGGCTGGATGGCGTGGCAGCAGGCCGCCTGGCCCGGCGCGCACGTCGTCTCGGCCTGCGCTTACCTGGCGTTCGGGTCGATGTTCCTGGGTTTCTTTGCCTGGTACCGCGGCCTGGCCGCGGGCGGCATCGCGCGCGTCGGCCAGATCCAGCTGCTGCAACCGTTCCTGACGGTGCTGGCCGCTGCCCTGTTTTTTGGTGAATCGGTGGACCTGGCGACGTTCCTGTTTGCCGCCGCCGTCATCGTTGTCATCGCGGGCGGACGCCGCGCGATCGTTGGAGTCAAGAAATGACGCTGTTCCCCGCCAATCTGGCCGATGTGCCGCTTGCCTCGTTATCGTTGCTGGGTCCCTTGGCGCTGTTCGCCCTGGTCAGCTCGATCACGCCCGGCCCGAACAACGTGATGCTGGCCTCGTCCGGCCTGAATTTCGGTTTCCGCCGCAGCATGCCGCACCTGCTGGGCGTGAACCTGGGCTTTACCTTGATGATTTTCCTGGTGGGCGTCGGGCTGGGCTCGGTGTTCCAGCAAGTGCCCGTGCTGTACACGGTGCTGAAGTACGTGGGCGCCGCCTACCTGCTGTACCTGGCCTGGAAAATCGCCAATTCGGGCGGCATGGAAGAAGGCGAGGCCCGCGCCAAGCCGCTGACCTTTCTGCAGGCGGCGGCGTTCCAGTGGGTCAACCCCAAGGCCTGGGTGATGGCGGTGGGCGTGGTGGCCACCTACACGCCGCAGGCCGGCTTCTTTGCCAACCTGGTCATCGCCACCGTGGTGTGCGGCATTGTCAACCTGCCCAGCATCGGCATCTGGGTCACGTTCGGCACGGCGCTGCGCCGCGTGCTGCACAAGCCCTGGGCGATCCGCGCGTTCAACATCGGCATGGCGCTGCTGCTGGTGGCCTCGCTGTACCCCGTGGTGCTCGAAGCGCTGCACTGACCCGTCAATGGCTGCCCGGCGTCGGCGCCGCGCCCCACGGCCGGCCGACCCGACCCGGCGCCGCGCCTAGGCCAGCAGACCCGCCACCACGGCGGGCGTGACCAGCACGTTGAACAGGCCCGCCATCACCATGACCAGGCCTGCCACGGCGCCCTCTTCGGCCGCCAGTTCGCGGGCCTTGGCAGTGCCGGCGCCGTGGGCGCCCATGCCGAACAGCGCGCCGCGCGCCAGCGCCGACCGCAAGGGCAGCCAGCCGCGCATCAACTGGCCGATGGCTGCGCCGAACACCCCCGTGACGATCACGAATACCGCGGTCAGGTCCGGCACGCCGCCGACGTGGGCTGACACCGCAATGGCGAACGGCGTGGCCACCGACCGCGGCAGCAGGCTCAGGCGCAGGTCGGGCGGCAGATTCAGCAGACTGCCCAGCAACCAGGCGCTGGCGCCGGCGATGAGGCTGCCCACCGCCACGCCGGCCACCAGCACCGGCCAGTAACGGCGGATCAACGCGCGCTGCTCGTACAGCGGCAGCGCGAACGCGACGATGACCGGGCCCAGCATCATCATCAGCCAGTGCGAGCCGGACATGTAGTCGCGATAGCCGGTGTGCAACGCCAGGGCCAGAGCCAGCAGCAAGGCCGGCGCCACCACCAGCGTGGACGTCCACCAGTAGGCATAACGGCGGTAGAACAGCCGGGCACAAACGTAGGCCAGCACGGTCGCCAGCGGCCAGAACAGCAGATTGAATTCAGCCCGCATGGCGATTCATCCAGCGGTAGCAAAGATCGATCGTGAGCGCGGTACCTGCCATGACCAGTGCAGTGCCCACCAGGATGACCACCAGCAGTTTCAGGCCCAGCACGCCCAGGAATTCGCGGTGGTCCAGCAGCGACATCACCGCGGGGACGAAGAACAGCAGCATCTCGCCCAGCAGCCAGTTGGCGCCGCGATGCACGTTGCGCACCCGCAGGAGGCCACTGGCGAGCAGCGCCAGCACCAGCGCCATGCCGATGACGCCGCCCGGCACCGGCAGGCCGGCGGCATTGGCCAGCGCCTGGCCCAGCAGCGAGAACAGGATGAGCAGGGTGATCTGCAGCACGCGGCTGCGGCGCAGCAGGCTGCGCAATCGGACGGGGGTGCGGGTGGGGAGCAAGAGCAGCGGTGACATGGGGCGATTCCAGCGGATGGAAACGTTTTACGCTTGCGCACGCTATAGATAAAATGAATTTGTTGAATTCACTCTATTCCAATTAGGCATAACCATGGATCTGCGTACCTTGCGCGCGCTGGTGGAGGTGGTTCGCCAGGGCGGTTTTTCCCAGGCCGCCAAGACGGTGTTCGCCACCCAGCCCACGGTCAGCAAGGCTGTGCGCCAGCTGGAAGACGAAATCGGCATGCCCCTGCTGGACCGCCAGGCCCAGCCGCCGCGCCTCACCGAAGCCGGCGACATCGTCTACCGCCGCGCCGTGAAAATGTTGGCCGAACGCGACGATCTGTACGCCGAGCTGGACGAATTGCGCGGCCTGGCGCGCGGCTCGCTGCGCCTGGGTTTGCCGCCGCTGGGCAGCAACGCGCTGTTCGCGCCGATGTTTGCGCGCTTTCGCAGCCGCTATCCGCGCATCGAGATCAGTCTGCTGGAACACGGCGGCCACCGGCTGGAAGAGATGGTCATGGCCGGCGACATCGAGCTTGCCGCTTCGCTGCGGCCAGAATCCGCCAACTTCGAATGGCAACCGGTGGCGCGCGAGCCGCTGATCGCGCTGCTGCCCGCCGACCACCCCTGCGCCAACGCGACATCCGTCAGCCTGGCCGACCTGCGGGATTCGCCTTTCATCCTGTTCGAAAGCGGCTTTGCGCTGAACCGCATCATCCAGGACGCCTGCCTGCGAGCGGGTTTTGCGCCCGCCGTCGCGGCCCGCAGCGGACAGATCGATTTCATCGTGGCGCTGGTGACGGCAGGCCTGGGCGTGGCCTTCCTGCCGCGCATCAAGGCCGACGAGGAACGCTGCGCGGGCGTGGCGCAGGTGCCGCTGCGCGATGCCCGCACGGAATGGGAGATGGGCCTGGTGTGGCGCCGCGGCGGCTACCTGTCGCAGGCCGCGCAGGCCTGGCTGGCGCTGGCCCGCGAGATGCATCCGGATACGGCTTGATGCGATCGGCCGGCGGGCCGCGTTGTAAGCTGCCGGCGGAACCGCATCCGTTCGCGCGAGTCATATTCTCCATGCCTGCCCTGCCCCGATTCACTTACCGCCGCCTGTTCGGCGCCGCCCTGCTGACCGCCGCCGGCGTGGTTGGCTGCTCGCAGCTGGATTCCTGGCAGCGGCAGACCATTTTTTCGCCGCAAGCCGAACCCCAGACCTGGTGGCGCGAGCCTGCCACGGGCACCCAGGTGTATGACCTGGCGCTGGCCAACGGCGACAAGGTGCGCGCCTGGTACTGGCAAAGCCCGCAGGCCAATGCACCCACCGTGCTGTACCTGCATGGCGCGCGCTGGAACCTGAACGGCAGCGCCTTTCGCATCGACGGCTGGACCCGCATGGGCTATTCGGTGCTGGCGATCGACTACCGCGGCTTCGGCGCGTCGACGCCGCGCCTGCCGTCCGAGGCCAGCGCGCTGGAAGACGCCATGGCCGGCCTGAAGGAACTGGCGCGGCTGCAGCCGGACGCGTCCCGCCGCTTCGTCTACGGCCACAGCCTGGGCGGCGCCATCGCCATCGACCTGGCCGCGCGGCCGGAACAGCCCGACTTCGCCGGCCTGATCGTCGAATCCAGCTTCACCAGCATCGGCGCCATGCTGGCGACCATGAAATGGGGCCGGGTGCCCGGCGCCGGCCTCCTGGTCACGCAGCCGTTCGACTCGGTCGACAAGCTGGCCGCCCTGCACACGCCGATGCTGTTCATGCATGGCACCGCCGACCGTGTGGTGCCGCACACCATGAGCGACGAGCTGTATGCCGCCGCCCGCAGCGTCGCGCCGGACCTGAAGCGGCTGGTCAAGATCGAAGGCGCCACCCACTCGGGCGCATTCCGCAGCGGCGCCCAGTACGAGAAGGCCGTGAAGACCTTCATGCAGGACGCCAGCCGGGCGTACCAGCGCAAGTCGGGCTGACCAGCCCGCCCTCTGGATGGCAGGTGCCGCCCTGCCGCCGCATTCCTTTCTATCGCCTGCCCCGGGGAAAATCCGCTCTCGGGAAACTCCCAAATCAAAATATCTTCTAAATATATTTAACCGATATTAGACTTTCTCCTGCCCGCCGCTCCCCCCTCGCGGCGCCGGCCTTACGAGGAGAACCAAGTTGAGTAACGTGCGTTGGCAGGGCGTCTTTCCTGCCGTAACCAGTAAGTTCCATGCCGACGAAACCCTCGACTTCGAAGCCATGCGCAAGCATTTCGGCTTCCTGATCGACAACGGCGTACATGGCCTTGTCACCTGCGGTTCGCTGGGCGAAGCCAGCACCTTGACGCTGGAAGAAAAGCTGGCCGTGACGCGTTGCGCCGTGGAAGTCAGCGCCGGCCGCATTCCGGTGCTGGCCAATGTGTCCGAAACCAGCACCCGCGAGGCGCTGCGCTTCATCAAGGAAGCCGTGGCGTTGGGCGTGGACGGCTTCATGCTGATGCCGTCGCTGATCTACGTGGCCGATTCGCGCGAAGCGATGCAGAGCATCCGCACGATGGCCGAAGCCGCCGCCAAGCCTTGCATGATCTACAACAACCCGGTGGCCTACCGGGTGGACCTGAAGCCGGAGCACATGGCCGAGCTGGCCGATTGCAAGTGGCTGGTGGCCATCAAGGAAAGCAGCGACGACATCCGCCGCGTGACCGACCTGCGCAATGCGCTGGGCGACCGCTACCAGCTGTTCATCGGCGTGGACGACCTGTCGTTCGAAGCTCTGGCGCTGGGCGCCGACGGCCTGCTGGCCGGCCTGGTGACCGCCTTCCCACGCGAAACCGTGGCCCTGTACGACCTGATGAAGGCCGGCAAGTGGCAGGAAGCGCTGGCGCTGTACCAGTGGTTCACGCCGCTCCTGCACCTGGATGTCTCGACCAAGCTGGTGCAGAACATCAAGCTGGCCGAAACGCTGGCCGGCGTGGGCAACGAGAACGTCCGCCGCCCGCGCCTGCCGCTGGTGGGCGCCGAACGCGAACGCTGCACCGCCATCATCGAGGCGCAACTGGCCAAGCGGCCGCGCCAATATCAGTCGAAGTAAGCCACCCAGCCCCGGACGAAGGACAGGCGCGGCCCGCGAAGGCCGCGCGGTCCTCCCGCAGCCTCTCGGACACCATGCAAAGCGACATCATCCTTCAGACCCGGGGCCTTACCAAGGAATTCCGCGGCTTCGTGGCGGTCAACGACGTCAACCTGAGCGTCAGGCGCGGGGCGATCCATGCGCTGATCGGGCCGAACGGGGCCGGCAAGACCACGGTCTTCAACCTGCTTACCAAATTCCATATTCCCACGCGCGGCGAGATCGTCTACGACGGCGTGGACATCACCGCCGAACGGCCGGCGCAGACCGCGCGCCGCGGCATCGTGCGTTCGTTCCAGATTTCCGCCGTGTTCCCGCAACTGTCGGTGCGCGAGAACGTGCGCGTGGCGCTGCAACGCAAGCTGGGCGTGGACTACTGCTTCTGGCGCTCGGAAAGCACGCTGGAACGGCTGCACCAGCGCGTGGACGAATTGCTGGACCAGGTTGGCCTGCGCGGCCAGCTGGACGTGGCGGCCGGCGATCTGCCCTACGGCCGCAAGCGCACGCTGGAAATCGCCACCACGCTGGCGCTGGAACCCGAACTGCTGTTGCTGGACGAACCCACGCAAGGCATGGGCCACGAAGACGTGGACCGCGTGAAGCACCTGATCAAGCAGGTGTCTGCCGGCCGCAGCATCCTGATGGTGGAACACAACATGAAGGTGGTGGCCGACATCTGCGATGCCATCACCGTCCTGCAGCGCGGCGAAATCCTGGCCGAAGGGCCGTATGCCGAGGTCGCGGCCAACCCGGCCGTGCGCGAAGCCTACATGGGAGCGGAAGATGAATGAGACCCCGGCGATCGACACTGCCACGCAGGGCGCCGCCCCGTCGCAAGCCATGCTGGAAATCCGCAACCTGCACGCCTGGTACGGCGAATCGCACATCCTGCACGGCATCGACCTGGACGTGCGGGCGGGCGAATGCGTGACGCTGCTGGGGCGCAACGGCGCCGGCCGCAGTTCGACCCTGAAGTCCGTACTGGGGCTGGTCGGACGCCGCAGCGGCTCGATCAAGGTGATGGGGCAGGAAACCATCGCCCTGCCGCCGCACAAGATCGCCCGCAAGGGCATCGGCTACTGCCCGGAAGAGCGCGGCATCTATGCGTCGCTGACCGCCGAGGAAAACCTGATGCTGCTGCCCTCGGTGGGGCCGGGCGGCATGTCGATCGATGAGATCTACGCCATGTTCCCCAACCTGAAAGAGCGCGCCCACAGCCCCGGCACGCGGCTTTCCGGCGGCGAGCAGCAGATGCTGGCGATGGCGCGCATCCTGCGCACCGGCGCGCGCCTGCTGCTGCTCGATGAAATCACCGAGGGCCTGGCCCCCGTGATCGTGCAGGCCTTGGGCCGGGTGATCCGGCAATTGAAAGAGCGTGGCTACACCACCGTGCTGGTCGAGCAGAACTTCCGCTTCGCCCAGCACCTGGCCGACCGCCATTACGTCATCGAGCATGGCCAGGTGGCCGCCGTGATCGACCGCGCCGAAGTGCAGCAGTCGCAAGACCGGCTGAACGCGCTGCTCGGCATCTGACAGTTCGCGCAGTTCCCGTCGTTGCAGTGTCCCGTGGTTTTCCGACCGCAGTTCCCCCAATTCCTATCCGGAGCGTAGTCAGATGAAATTGAATCGAATCGCAGCAGCGTTGTGCACCCTTGGCCTGGCAGGCGTGGCCCACGCCCAGGGCGGCATCAGCGATGACGTCGTCAAGATCGGCGTGCTGACCGACCTGTCGGGCGTGTATTCCGACCTGGCCGGCAACGGCTCCGTGATCGCGGCCCGCATGGCGGCCGAGGAAATGGGCAACAAGGTGCTGGGCAAGCCCGTGGAAGTGGTGGCCGCCGACCACCAGAACAAGCCCGACGTCGCAGCCAACCTGGCGCGTGAATGGTTCGACCAGGGCAAGGTCGACATGATCACCGACTTTCCCACCGCGTCGACCGCGCTGGCCGTGATGGAGATCGCCAAGCAGAAAAACCGCGTGACGATGCCGTCGGCCGGCCTGTCCACGGCCATCCTGGGCGAGAAATGCTCGCCGCTGAACGCGCAATGGACCACCAACACCTACGCCCTGGCGGCCGGCACGGCGCGCGCGCTGGTCAAGGAAGGCAAGAAGACCTGGTACTTCATCACCGCCGACTACACCTTCGGCCACTCGCTGGAAAAAGACGCCACCGAAGTGATCCAGGAAAACGGCGGCAGCGTGGTCGGCGTGTCGCGCCACCCCTTCCCCGGCAACGACTTCTCGTCGTTCCTGCTGAAGGCGCAGGCATCCAAGGCCGACGTGATCGCACTGGCCAACGCCGGTAACGACACCGTCAACGCGGTCAAGCAGGCCAATGAATTCGGCATCACCAAGACGCAGATCGTGGCGCCGCTGCTGACCTATATCTCGGACGTGCACAGCATGGGCCTGGCCAAGGCGCAGGGCATGTACCTGACCGAGGCGTTCTACTGGGACTTCGACGACGCCTCGCGCGCCTGGGCCCGCAAGTTCTTCGACAAGGCCAAGAAGATGCCCACGGCCTCGCAGGCAGGCGTGTATTCGGCCACGCTGTCCTACCTGAAGGCAGTGGAAGCGGCCGGCACCGACGACGCCCCGACCGTGATGGCCAAGCTGCGCGAGATGACCATCAACGATGCCGTGATCCGCAACGGCAAGCTGCGCGCCGACGGCGCGCTGGTGCACGACATGCTGCTGTTGCAGGTGAAGGCGCCGGCCGAATCCAAAGCGCCGTGGGACTACTACCACGTGAAATCGGTGCTCAAGGGCGACGAGGTGTTTCCCAAGCCGCAGGCCGCCTGCCCGTTGAACAAGTCGTAATGCGTGGCCGGCGCCGGGCGGCCAAGCCCGGCGCCGGTTCGACCCGCACGAGGCGCGCGCCGTCTGCGCACCTTCCTGGAAACCGACGCGTCCGCGTGTCCGCCTGCCGCCCACTATGTTCGACATCTCGCTTCCCGCCCTGCTCGCCCAACTGCTGGTGGGGCTGATCAACGGCTGCTTCTACGCCATTCTCAGCATGGGGCTGGCCATCATTTTCGGCCTGCTCAACATCGTCAATTTCACCCACGGCGCCCAGTTCATGATGGCGGCCTTCCTGGCGTGGATCGGCTTTACCCAATTGCCGCAGCTGCTGGGCCCCGGCGTCCAGGTCAACTTCTGGGCCGCGCTGGTGCTGGCGCCGCTGATCGTCGGCGCGGTCGGCGTGGTGATCGAGAAGACGCTGCTCAAGCGGCTCTACCACCTGGACCACCTGTACGGGCTGCTGCTGACCTTCGGCATCGCGCTGATGATGGAAGGCGGCTTTCGCTACTTCTACGGCATTTCGGGCGTGGGCTACGAGCCGCCCGAGGTCCTGCAAGGCGGCTTCGACCTGGGCTTCATGTTCCTGCCGGCGTACCGCGCCTTCGTGGTGGTGGCGTCGCTGTCGCTGTGCCTGGTGACCTGGTACCTGTTCGAACGCACCCGGCTGGGCGCGCTGCTGCGGGCCGGCACCGAGAACGCCCGGCTGCTGCAGGCCTTTGGCGTGAACGTGCCCGTGATGATCACCCTGACCTACGGCTTTGGCGTGGCGCTGGCCGGCGTGGCCGGGGTGCTGGCCGCGCCGGTGATGCAGATCAATCCGCTGATGGGGTCCAACCTCTTGAACATTGTGTTCGCGGTGGTGGTGATCGGCGGCCTGGGCTCGATCATGGGCGCCATCGTCACCGGCCTGGCGCTGGGCCTGCTCGAAGGGCTGGCCAAGGTGTTCTACCCCGAAGCGTCCACCGTGGTCGTGTTCATCGTGATGGCGGTGGTGCTGCTGATGCGCCCCGCGGGCCTGTTCGGCAAGGAGAAATAAGGTGTCCCGCTTCCCGCTTTCGATCCGTATCCTGGCCCTGTTGCTGGTGCCGGCCCTGCTGGTGCCGTTCTTTCCACAGGTCGTCTACCCCGTGTTCGTCATGAAGGTGCTGTGCTTCGCGCTGTTCGCGCTGGCCTTCAACCTGTTGACCGGCTTCACTGGCCTGGTGTCGTTCGGTCATGCCGCGTTCTTCGGCTGGGCAGGCTACGCCGCCGGCCAGATGATGATCCTGTACGGCGCGGCCGGCCTGCCGCCCGAACTGGCCATGCTGTGCGGCGTGGCCATGGCCGCTGCCATCGGCTATGCGATCGGCTGGCTGGCCATCCGCCGCACCGGCATCTATTTCGCGATGATCACGCTGGCGCTGTCGCAGGTGGCGTACTTCATGGCGGTGCAGGTGAAGTGGACGCGCGGCGAGGACGGCATGCAAGGCATCCCGCGCGGCAAGTTCCTGGGGCTGGTGGACCTGAGCTCGGACACCCATATGTACTACTTCGCGCTGGGGGTCTTCGTGCTGGGATTCCTGTTCGTGTATCGGGTGATCCATTCGCCCTTCGGACAGGTGCTCAAGACCATCCGCGACAACGCGCCGCGGGCGATTTCACTGGGGTACGATACGGATCGGTGCAAGCTGCTGGCTTTCGTGCTGTCCGCCTCGGTCGCCGGCCTGGCCGGCTCGCTCAAGGCGCTGGTGCTGCAGTTGGTGGCGCTGAACGACGTGTCGCTGGCCACCTCCACCGAGGTGCTGCTGATGACGCTGCTGGGCGGCATCGGCACCGTGTGGGGCCCCGTGGTGGGCGCCACCCTGGTGGTCAGCCTGCAGAACTACCTTGCCACCCTGGGCGATGTCGTCACCATCGTCATCGGGTTGATTTTCGTGTTGTGCGTATCGTTCTTCCGGCGCGGGTTCGTCGGCGAATGGCTGGCCTACACGCAGTGGCGCAAAACGAAGGAAAACAATAATTGATGGCCGGAGCAGAACCCAAACGGCGCGCCGCCGACGTCGCCTACGACCAGATCGAAAGCATGATCGCCACGCTGCAATTGCAGCCGGGCAGCGCGGTGGTGGAGGCCGACCTGGTCGAGAAAACCGGCCTGGGCCGCACCCCGCTGCGCGAAGCGCTGCTGCGCATGGTGGCGGCCGGGCTGATCCGCCAGGAACCGCGCCGCGGGCTGCGGGTGTCGATGATCCAGCTGGCCGACCACATGGACCTGATCCAGACCCGCCGGGCGCTGGAACAGCTGATCGCGGCCAGCGCCGCGCGCCGCGCCACGCCGGCCCAGCGCAGCCAGATCGTGGAATGCGCGGCCCAGATGATCCGTGCGGCCGAAGGCGGCAACCTGGATGACTACATGCAGGCCGACCAATCGCTGGACCACGTCTGCCACAACGCCTGTCGCAATGTGTCGGCGGTGAATGCGGTGGAACCGCTGATCATCCAGTGCCGCCGCTTCTGGTATGCCTACCAGCACGAAGGCGACATTACGGAAGGCGCGCGGCGCCACATGGCCATGGCCGAGGGCATCGCCACGGGCGATGCCGCCGCGGCCATCCGCGGCGCCGATTCGCTGATGGACTACCTGGAGATGTTCACGCGCAAGGTCATTGACGCGTAGCGGCGGCGGCCGGCTCGGCCGCGTCGGTGGCGCCCCGCGTCAGCCAGGCCATGACGCGCGGGCGGGCCCGGTCGTAGCCCAGGTTGTAGAAGAACGCATAGGGCAGGTAGAACAGCACCAGCGCGATGTCCAGCACGAACGCCTGCCACAGGCTGATCTGCAGCCACCAGGCCGCCAGCGGGATGACGATCAGGATCAGCCCCACCTCGAAGCCGAACGCATGCACCACCCGCACCCGCAGGTTGCGGGTGATGCCCAGGCGGTTTTCCAGGCGGTCGAATGCGGCGTTGTAGATCATGTTCCAGACCAGCGCGATCCAGGCGATCACCGCGGTCAGCACGCCCATTTCGAACAGGGACTTGCCCATGGCCCAGGCGGCGATGGGCGCGCACAGGCCGATGGCGAGGATTTCGAACAGGAAAGCGTGGAAAAAGCGTTCTTTGAGGGTTTTCTTGGCTTGCGTCATGACCCACCTGAGGTCGGTTGCTTGAGTAACGGAGCGATTTTCGACGATATTTCCGGTACGATAAAGATAATATCCATCGGAAAAACCGATACAAAAACCCCTTATGCGCCACTCCCTGGAATCCTTGGCCACCTTCGCCCAGGTGGCCGCCGAAGGCACGTTTTCCGCCGCGGCCCGCAAATTGGGCAAAAGCCAATCCACCGTCAGCGAAACCATCGCCAATCTGGAAGTCGACCTGAACGTGACCCTGTTCGACCGCAGCCAGCGCCAACCGGCGCTGACCGAGGCCGGCCAGGTGCTCTTGACCCAGGCCTTGCAGGTGTTGGCCGCCAACGACCGCCTGAACCGCAGCGCCAGCCAGCTATCGGCCGGGCTGGAACCGCGCCTGACCGTGGTGCTGTCGGACACGTTTCAGTCCGAAACCTTTGAAAACATGCTCAGCCAGATCGACCAGCGCTATCCGGCGCTGCGCTTCGAATGCCTGATCGCGGAATACGAGGACGTAGTGGCGCTGGTGCAGCAGGGCCGCGCCCACCTGGGGCTGATGGCGGCGCAGGACACCTACCCGCCGGACATGGCGCATGCCAGCCTGCGCGATGCGTCCGAGATCGTGCTGTGCGTGGGGCGCAGCCATCCGCTGGCCGCGCTCAAGGGCGTCACGGCCGACCACTTGAAAAGCGAGCGCGAACTGCGCCTGAGCACCTATGAGCTCGACGACAAGGACCCCGCGCCCTCGCAGTCGACCTGGTCGGCGCCGGGCTATCTGATGTTGCTGGAAATGGCCAACCTGGGCTTCGGTTGGGCCGAGCTGCCGCGCTGGATGCTGCAGCGCTTTGGCCGCGGGCAGCTGGTGGAACTGGCGGTGCCGGGCTGGCCGCGGCAGATCCGGGTGGATGCGGTCTGGTCGACCCGGCGGCCGCTGGGACCGGCCGGTGCGTGGTTGCTGCAGAATCTGACGCAGGCCTAGGCGGCGGCGTCGTCACCAGGCTGCCGGGATGAACGTTGCGCCCTAGCCCGGCGCGGCCTGGCGGCGTGGCGTGCGTGGTGTGCGCGCGGCGGCGCCAGCCAGCACCAGCGGCAGGCGCGTGATGCGCACGCCATTGGCAGCCAGCCATTCGCCCAGCTTGGGGCTGGCCAGCACGTCGTATTCGGCGCGGCGCTGGCGCGCCATGACGCTGGCGCCCTGTGTGTCCAGCGCTGGGTGGCACATCAGCAGATCGCCATCGTGGGCGTTGAACAGCCAGTTCTGCAGCAAATCGGCATAGCGCCGCTTGCCGCCTTCGAAGCCATACACGCCCAGCAGCCGGCGATTGGTGCGCAGGCCTTCCTGGCGGGCCTGGCGACCCAGTTCGGCCGCGCCCAGCGCGCCGATGATGCGGGCCTTGATGGATTCCTTGGCGGGAATGCCGCAGAGCGCGCCCGGCGCGGTCTGGCGCAGCCAGGGCATGCTGGCGCCGTAGCGGCGCTTGAGCAGGCTCAGCAGACGTTCGCGAATGAGGGGCAGTTGGTGCACATGCTGATGGCCATCGACATAATCGGGCGCACCGCCAAACGCGGCTTCGAACGCGTCGAACTGGCGTTCGAGGCGTTGCTCGACCCAGGCTGCATCCAGCCGGCGGGCATAGGCGCGCAGGATCAAGCGCGACAGCGACGGCACGTCGGCATCGTCCGGGCCCAGCGATTCGGAGAAGTTCAGGTGCAGGCCGATGTCGACGTCCAACGCCGCCAGACGCGGCGCGTTGGCGGCAAAGGTCGGGCCCTGGACGAGGCAGCTGACGGCGCTGAGGCGGCCCATGCCGGCCAGCGCAATCATGCCTTCATCGATGTCGGCATTCATGCCAAAATCGTCACCGCAGACCACTATGCGTCTGGTCATGTTTTCACCCCGCCACTCTTCGTCGACACGCCCCACATGCGCGCCCTGCTTCAACAAGTCAGTCTGTTCATCGCCGTCGGATGCGCAGCGGCCGCTACCCACTGGGGCGTGGCCGTCACCTGCGTCGAGGCCCTGGGCGCCGCGCCGCTCCTGGCCAACCTCATCGGCTGGCTGGTGGCGTTCGTGGTTTCCTTCAGCGGGCACTACCGGCTTACGTTCAGACATTCCCACACACCCTGGACCATAGCAGTCCGCCGTTTCTTCTTCATTTCAGCCGTGGGCTTCATCATCAATGAATCCGCTTACGCCTGGTTGCTGCGAGTAACGGCGGTACGCTACGACATCCTGCTGGCCCTCATTCTTGTCGCCTTGGCGGTCGCCACCTTCATCACGAGCCGGCTTTGGGCATTTCGCCACAAACCCGCTGCTTGAAGGCGGCGTCCGTCACCACCTGCCAGATCACGTATTTCACGCTGGTCGCCACCGGCTGCAAGCCTTGCAGCGCCCGGTAGTTGCCGCCGTCCGAGCTGGTACCCCAGACCCAGTAGCGCGAGCCTTGCGGCGCAGCGCACAGGCGGGCATCGAATTCCTGCTGGCTGATCAGCACCTGCTTGCCGATCTGCGGTTCGAACTTGGCGGCGTCGTACAGTTCTTTGCGCCAGTTGTCGCGCACCGGCACATCCGGATTGAGCCAGTCGTCCACTACCCATGACGGCTGGGGCGCCTGGGCATACAGCGCCAGGTCGAACGGATAGGTGTGCAGCGACACATAGGTATCGCCGGGCTGCGCCAGCGGGCGGATCACGGCGGCCAGGGGGCCGGCGCTGCCACGGGCGCTGTGCGCGGCGATGCCGATGGCCAGCACGCAGATGCCCGCGCCGACGCCGACGCAGATGCGCACCAGCCGGGGCGCCAGCGTGTCGCCCTTCTGGCGCCAGGCGGCCACGATGACTTCGGCCAGCAGGAACGCCAGCGCCGGCAGTGCAGGCAGCACGTAGCCGACCAATTTGGAACTGGGCAGCGAGAAAAAGCCGACCACGACGACGAACCAGACCAGGGCCAGGCGGCGCAGGTCGCGCTGCGGGCCTTCGGCCCAGAAGGCCTTGCGCAGGATGCCGCCGCCCCACAACGACCAGGGCAGCGCCAGCCCCACCACCACCGGCAGGTAGAACCAGAACGGCTGGGCGTTGTTGAAGCCGCCCTCGGCGAAACGCTGGAAGTGCTGGTAGACGAAGAAGTAGTCGTAGAAGCCCGGGTATCGGATCTGCATCAGCACGAACCACGGCACCGCGACCACCGCGAAAACGAGCAGCGCCGGCGGCCACACCAATGCGGCCAGGCCGCGCCAGCGGCGGGACCACACCAGCCAGATGAACAGGATTGCGCCAGGCAGCACCAGGCCGATCAGCCCCTTGGCCAGCACCGCCAGGCCCGCCAGGGCGGCGGCCGCCAGCGACATCCAGCGATAGGCCTGGCCACGTTCGGCACGCAGCACGGTATCGGCCGCGGCCAGCACGCACAGCGTGATCAGGCCGGCCACCAGCATGTCCAGATTGGCGAATTGCGAACCGCCGTAGAAGAACGGCAGCGTGGCCAGCACCAGCGCGGTGATCGACGCGCTGGTGGCGTCGCGATAGCGGCGCACGAACGCGTAGAGCGCGGCGATGGCGGCCCAGGACGCCAGCAGCGACGGCACGCGCGCGGCCCACGGGTGCACGCCGAACAGCGTGAACGACAGCTCGGTCATCCAGTAGTACAGCGGCGGCTTGTGGAAATACGGCATGCCATCGAGCAGCGGCACGGCATGCGAACCGCTGCGCAGCATGTCCCAGGCGACCCCTGCGTAGCGGCCTTCATCGGGCAGCGTCAGCGGACGCACCCAGGCCAGGAAGATCAGCCAGAAGCCGATCGCGAGCAGGAACCATCCTGCCGGCGGGGTCCATTCGGAGCGCGCCGGGCGTTGCATCGCGGTGCTCATCAGTGTGCGGCCTTGTCGGTACGGGCAGCATGCCCCTGGCGGCGGCGCACCACGAACAGCGGGCGTCCCTTGACCTCGTCGAAGATGCGGGCGACGTATTCCCCCACCACGCCCAGCGAAATCAGGTTGACGCCGGCAAAGAACAGCACGGCCGTCACGATCGTGGTCCAGCCCGACACTTCATTGCCGGACACCAGGTATTCGACCACCAGATAGCCTGCGTACGCCATCGCAATCACAGCGAACAGCACGCCGACCAGGCTCACCAGGCGCAGCGGCCAGGTGGTGAAGGCGGTCAGGCCGTCCAGCGCCAGGCGCGCCAGGCGCATGTTGCCGAAGCGGCTGTTGCCGTGCATGCGCTCGTCGGGCGTGTAGGGCAGCGCTTCGCCCTTGAAGCCCACCCAGGCGTACAGGCCCTTCATGAAGCGGGTGCGTTCGGGCAGCGCATTGAGCGCATCCACCACGCCGCGGTCCATCAGGCGGAAGTCGCCGGCATGGGCCGGCACATCGACGCCGCGGGCGCCGCTGAGCAGCTTGTAGAACCAGCGGGCGCCCGTGCGCTTGATCCACGATTCATCGTTGCGGGTCTCGCGCACGGCGTAGACCATCTCGGCACCGGCGGCCCAGCGGGCCAGCATCTGTTCGATCAGCGCGGGCGGATGCTGCATGTCGGCATCCAGGCAGATGACCACGTCGCCGGTGGCGCTTTCCAGGCCGGCGCTCAGCGCGGCTTCCTTGCCGAAATTGCGCGACAGCTGCACATAGCGAAAGCCGTCGTACTGGGTCCATTCGGCCATCAGCGCTTCGGTGCCATCCGTGCTGCCGTCATCGGCCACGATGATTTCCCAGCCACTGCACAGCGCGGCCAGGCGGCTGCGCAGCAACGGCAGCAGCACGCGCAGGTTCTCGCATTCATTCAGGCAGGGAATGACGCAAGTCACGCAGGTGTCGTAGGGCACGTTGGCGGCAGCCGTCGGCCAGACCGTTTCCACGGGAAACGCTTTGGTCAGGACTTGCTGCCCCATGGGCTCGGACCGGAATTGGATGTGCATAAGGCTCTGAAAAACTGGAATGCGGGACGGTATGGCAAGCAGTATGCGCAGGGGCTCGTCGAATTTTCATGAAATGTTTCGTAGTCCATGGCGGTGTCCCTGCCACCGATTCTAGGCAGCCGATCGGGCCAAATGTATGAAGCCGCGTGAATCTCTGTCCCCGATATGTGAAGGGACGTAAAGCAGGGGGCCGGACGCCATCCGCCCCCGGTTTCCCGCGCCGGTAAAATGCGCGAAGTTCTTGTTTTACAAGGTGGTTATGCACTATCGAGTTCGCCCCATGCTGGCCAGCGACGTCGACGCCATCCTGCAGGTCCAGGCCGTGGCCTACCCGGATTTCCTGCTGGAAAGCGCTGGCTTCTTCCTGAACCGGCTGACGCTTGCGCCTGCCCATTGCTGGGTGGCTCAGGCCGCCGCGCCGCCAGCGGCATCGGCCTTGCTGGGCTATCTGGTGTCGTACCCCTGGGACGCCGGCCTGCCCCCGGCGCTGGACGCGCCGCTGGCTGCCCTGCCCGAACCGGCCGATCACTGGTTCCTGCACGACTGCGCGGTAGCGCCGTCGGCCCAGGGCCTGGGCGTCGGGCAGGCGCTGCTGCAAGCCGCGGCCCAAGGCGCCATGCAGTGCGGTTTACAGCGGGCCAGCCTGGTGTCGCTGGGTTCGGCGGTGGGGTATTGGGTCCGCCACGGCTACGCGCCCGTTGCCGCCGGCGGGCAAGACCTGGCGGCCAAGCTTGAAGGTTACGGGCCGCAAGCCAGCTACATGGCGCGTGCATTTCCGCTTTGAATTCACTGCGCCCCGCGGGGCGCGAAGGTATCCATGATTTCGCTTTCCCCAGTCCAATCCCTGCTGGCCTGCTGCCTGGTGCTCGCCATCGGCCGCGTACTGACCTCCCGGATCGGCGTACTGGCGCGCTACAGCATCCCCGACCCGATCGTCGGCGGCTTGCTGTTCGCCGTGGCCGCCTACTTGCTGTCCACCTGGGGCGGCGTGTCGGTAGCCCTGGAAACCAGCATCAAGCCGACGCTATTGCTGCTGTTCTTCGGTTGCATCGGCCTGACCGCGAACCTGAAACTGCTGGCCAAGGGCGGCCCGCGCCTGATCGCGTTCCTGCTGGCGCTGATCCCCTTCCTGGTGCTGCAGAACGCGGTGGGGCTGGGCATGGCCTGGCTGCTGGACATGCATCCGCTGATGGGCCTGCTGGGCGGCACCATCACGCTGGTGGGCGGACACGGCACGGGCGCGGCCTATGCCACGCGCTTTGCCGACGTCAACAACATCCAGGACGTGATGGCGCTGGCCATGACCGCAGCCACCATCGGCCTGGTGCTGGGCGGCGTGGTGGGCGGCCCGGTGGCCGAATGGATCATGCGGCGCCACAAGCTGCGCGGCAGCCTGGACCCGCAGGCCGACGGCGGCCACGAGGCCGCCGACCTGACCGAGGCGCAGGCGCCTTCGACCGCGGCCTCGTTCATCACGTCCATGACCGCCGCCTTCGTCTGCCTGGTGGCGGGCGGCTTCCTGGCGACGCTGGTGGAAGGCGCGCCCGTCAGCCTGCCCAACTTCCTGTGGTGCCTGGCGACCGGCGTGCTGATCCGCAACGGCGGTGAACACCTTGGCCTGAAGCTGGACGACCGCGCCACCGAAATCATCGGCACCATCACACTGTCGCTGTTCCTGGCCATGACGATGATGACGCTGGACCTGACCAGCGTAGCGCGGCTGGCCGGACCGCTGGCGCTGATCCTGGCCGTGCAGACGCTGTTCTGCGCACTGTACGCGGCCTGCGTGGTGTTCCGGCTGCTCAAGCGCGACTACGAGGCCGCCATCATGTCGGCCGCGTTCTGCGGTTTTTCGCTGGGCGCCACGGCCACCGCCATCGCCAACATGCAGGCGCTGACGCGCCGCCACGGCCCGGCGCCGCAGGCCTTCATCGTGGTGCCGGTGACCGGCGCCTTCCTGGTGGACATTCTGAACGTGATCGTGCTGACGTCCCTGATCTCCTTGCCGTTCGTGGGGGGGATGTGAGCATGCTGAAACGCTTTCTGCTGATCGCTCTGTGCCTGCTGCTGGCCGCCTGCGGCCGCGCGCCCGACACCGATGCGCTGCGCGCGGACGTCGAACGCGGCCTGGCCGCCACCTATGGCGCGGGCCTGTTCCGCATCGATGACCTCAAGCGCATGGGCTCGGCCGCCGATAGCAGCGCGCCAGCCGGCGAGACCCGCCGCGTGGTGTATTACGACCTGCGCCTGGAAGTGACCCGCGACATCTCTCTGGGCGCCTGGGACCAGCCCGGCGCGGCCGCCCTGGTGACGCTGCTGGGCGCCGGCCCGCGCAGCATCAGCGGCGTCAAATCCAACGGCAACCAGGCCGGCGACCGCATCGTGGCGCACGCCAGCGCCATCTACCGCCAGGATGGCGACGCGTGGACGCTGGTGACGCCGGCCGGCTTCAAGGCCGCCGAGGCGCCGTCGCTGGATACCGGCGCGCCGCCACCCGTGACCCAGCGCTTGCTGGATACGCTGGACCAGATCACCCATTCGGTCGCCTACAGCGCATCCAGCACCGCCCAGCACGTGGTGCAGCAGGAACTGGAACGCTCGGTCGCCCGCATCAACGGCCGGCTGGCCCGGATGCAGCAGGGTTATCCGCTGGCGGGCGGCCCCGACCGGGGCGAGTACGTCAACTTCGCGAGGGCGCTGGGCGCGGTGGGCCAGGCCCGCCAGATCCGCGTCACGCCGCTCATCACCGGCGGCGGCGCCGAGAACATCGCCCTGCTGCGCAGCGGCGATGCGGTGGTCGGGCTGGCCCAGGCCGACACGGCCAAGCTGGCCTACGAAGGCCGCGGCCCCTTCGCTTCGCAAGGCCCGTTCACGGGGCTGCGCGCGCTGGGCAGCCTGTATCCCGAACTGGTGCACCTCGTCGTGCGCGACGATGCCAAGGTACGCACGGTACGCGACCTGAAGGGCAAGAAGATCGCGCTGGGCGCCGAAGGCTCTGCGGTGCGTGCCACGCTGGAAACGGTGCTGGCGGCGCATGGGCTGCAGGCGGGCCGCGACTATGAAGCCGTGCCCACGCCCTTCGCCGGTTCGCTGTCGGCGCTGAATTCCGGCGCAATCGACGCCGCGGCGCAGGTGATCGGCGTGCCCGCCACGCCGCTGCGCGATGCGCTGACCCAGGCGCACCTGAAACTGTTGCCGCTGGATCCCGCCGCGATCAAGACCTTGGCGGCGCAGGACAGCGCGCTGATGCCGATGGATATCGTAGCCGGCACCTACCCCAACCAGCCCGAACCGGTCGCTACCGTCGGCATGGCCGCGCTGCTGCTGACCACGTCCGACCTGACCCGCGACGAGGCCCTGCAGGTGGTGCGCGCGGTCTACCAGACCGGCCAGGACCTGTTGGCGGCCGGCTCGGCCCAGGGCGCCCAGGTCAGCGTCGCGACCGCCCGGCGCGGCCTGACGGTGCCTTTGCACGATGGCGCCGAAGAAGGGCTGGCGGCGCTGGAACACCCCAAACCCCGTCCGGGGCCCACCGAACCCGGCAAGCCTTGAGCGCGCTTGCGCTTATGATTGCGATCCCAATCAGGAATCTTCATGAATAAATTCGATCTGCAAAAGAACCAGGCGCTGAAACTGGCCGGCCAACTCAAGCAAGCCGCTACGCCGGACCGCTTCGGCACGGCGTCGCAGGCGCCCGACCGTCGCGAGCAGCGCAAGCTGGACCAGGCCGCCGGCCTGGTGCCGTTTCCGCTGAAGCTGTCGCAGGCGCAAGCCGACGCGCTGCGCGCGGCGGCCGCCGAACGCGGCATCACCACCAACGACCTCGTCGCCGAAGCCTTGCAGAAGGCCCTGGGCTGATGCATATCTGGGTCGATGCCGACGCCTGCCCCGGGGTCATCAAGGACATCCTGTTTCGCGCCGCGCAGCGCTGGCAGGTGCCGCTGACCCTGGTGGCCAACCAGGCGCTGCACACCCCGCCGTCGCCGCTGATCCGCGCGGTGCAGGTGCCGCGCGGCTTCGACGTGGCCGACGCGCATATCGTCGAACGCGCGGCCGCGGGCGACCTGGTCATCACCGGCGACATTCCGCTGGCGGCGCAGGTGCTGGAAAAGGGTGCGATGGCGTTGAACCCGCGCGGCGAACGCTATTCGCCGGAAACCATCCGCGAACGGCTGGCGGTGCGGGACATGATGGAAGAATTGCGCGCCAGCGGCGTGGATACGGGCGGACCGCCCTCGTTCAGCCAGGCGGATCGCAAGGCCTTCGCCAACCAGCTCGATACCTTGCTGGCACGGGTGGCGCGCCAGGCAGCGCCCAAGGGCTGAACACGGCAGGCCCCTGCCCGCCGGCGCGCGGCCGGCGCGAACCTCAATAGAACGTGATGTACGCCTTGTAGATGATCGTGCCGATGGCCGTGATGAGGCCGATGCCCATCAAGCCCATGCCGATATTGCGGTCCCGCAGTCCGAACCCGACCAGCATGAGCGCCACGCCCGTGACGATGATGATCAACATGGTGTTGGTGCTGGGGTGCATAAGGGTCTCCCGAAGCGTGGGTTTCAGCTTCGATCGGTCAGCGTCGATCTCGGCTTCGATACATCAGCTTCCATCATAGACAACCCCGGGGACGATAGCGCGCAAGCGCCACCGCGTGGCTTGCGCCACGTCAAGGAAGACGCAGAAAGCAGGCGCAGAAAACAAAAAAGCCAACCGCGGGGTTGGCTCTAATGCTTTGGCTTTATTGCTTTGTACTGCTGCCTTGCTTTGCACTGCTATCTCGAATCACGCTTACCCGCTTTGCAGCCAGGCCAGGTTCTTCGAGGGTCTTTGGTGGGTGGTACAAGTTTCGAACTTGTGACCCCTGCCGTGTGAAGGCAGTGCTCTACCACTGAGCTAACCACCCCGAAAGAGGCGAAATATTAGCACGCTTTTTTGGAAGTGTGCAAGTCGCCTGTGAAATACTTCAGTTGACCGCCGCCGGCGCGTCCATTTTGCGCCAGACGCATTCGCCGCCCACCGACTTGTCCAGCGCCGCCAGGTAGGTTTCGTGCTCGGCCAGTTCGGCCTCGCTGGCCTTCACCACCGGCAGGCCGGAGGCGTCGAAGCGGGCCAGCACCATGCCACCATTGGCGCCCTGGTCGTTGTCGTCCACATCGATCAGCAGCGCGTCCTGCCCGCGAGTCATGGCCAGCCAGACTTCGGCCAGCAACTGCGAGTCCAGCAAGGCGCCGTGCAGCGTACGGTGGGCGTTGGAAATGCCGAAGCGGTCGCACAGCGCATCCAGCGAGTTGCGCTTGCCCGGGAAGAGCGAGCGCGCGTGCAGCAGCGAGTCGGTGACCGTGTCGCAGTATTCGGTGATGACGCCCCGGCCGGTCTTGGCCAGTTCGGCGTTGAAGAACTTCACGTCGAACGCGGCGTTGTGCGCGATCAGCTCGGCGCCCTGGATGAACTTCACGAATTCGTCGGCCACTTCCGCGAAACGCGGCTTGTCGGACAGGAATTCGGTGGTCAGGCCGTGTACCGCCAGCGCCTCGGGGTCGCTGTCGCGGTCCGGGTTCAGGTAGATGTGCAGGTTGTTGCCGGTGGCCATCCGGTTGACCAGTTCGACGCAGCCGATTTCGACGATGCGGTGTCCCTGGGCCGGGTCCAGCCCGGTGGTTTCAGTGTCAAAGATGATCTGGCGCATAAAGCTATTCCGACGCTTGGGCCGCAGACGTCGGCCGCGAGTGCGCATCCGGGGCGCCCGGCTCGGCCGGGGGATGCGCTGCGCTGCCGGCGGGGCCGGGTTTCTTGCGTGCGGTGGCGATCAGGGTGTAGGCCACCGGCACGACGAACAAGGTCAGTAGTGTACCCAGCATCAGCCCGCCCACCAGAACCCAGCCGATCTGCTGGCGCGATTCGGCGCCCGCGCCGGTCGACAGCGCCAGCGGCACCGTGCCCAGCACCATGGCCCCCGTGGTCATCAGGATAGGCCGCAGGCGCAGCACGCTGGCCTCGGTGACGGCCTCGAACAGTTCCCTGCCCTCGTCGCGCAGCTGGTTGGTGAATTCCACGATCAGGATGCCGTGCTTGGTAATCAGCCCCACCAGCGTGATCAGCCCGATCTGGCTGTAGATCGACAGCGTGCCGCCGGTGAGATACAGCGCCAGCAGCGCGCCGGTCATGGACAGCGGCACCGACAGCATGATGATGAAAGGGTTGCGCCAGCTTTCGAACTGCGCGGCCAGCACCAGGTAGATGAAGGCCAGCGCCATGGCGAAGACCAGGTAGATGCTGCCGGACGAATCGCGGAATTCGCGCGACTGGCCGTCCAGGTCGGTCACGACCGTGTTGGGCAGCACTTCACGGGCCACCTGGTGCATGTGGGTCAGCACTTCGCCGAGCGCGTAGCCGGGCGCCACGGCGGCGTCGATCTTGACCGCGCGCAGGCGGTTGAAGTGGTTCAGCGACTGCGGCGACACGCCTTCGTGCACGCCAAGCAGGTTGTCCAGCTGCACCATGCTGCCGTCGCGCGCCCGGATGTGGATGCCGGAAATATCGGTGGGGTTGGCGCGGTCGCGCGGGGTCACCTGCACGATCACGTCGTACTGCTCGCCCTGGTCTTTGTAGCGGGTGACCTGGCGGCCGCCCAGCATCGATTCCAGTGTGCGGCCCACGGTGTCGACGTTGGCGCCCACGTCCGCCATCTTGTCGCGATCCACCCGCACCCGCAGTTCGGGGGTGTTCAGGCGCAGGTCCGTGTCCAGGTTCATCAGGCCGGGATACTTGCGCAGCTCGGTCAGGAACACGTCGGTCAGGCGGGCCAGCTCTTCATACGAGGCCTGGCTCATGATGATGAATTCCACCGGCTTGGACCGGGCGGACTGGCCCAGCGACGGCGGATTGGTGGGGAACGCGCGCACCCCGGGCAGCGACGAGAACAGCGGCTGCAATTCCTGCGTGATGGCCTGCTGCTTGCGGCCGCGCTCTTCCCAGGGCTTCAGGCGCAGGATGGCCGTGCCGTCGGTGACCGTGGGAAAGCCCACCGTAACCTGGCTGCCGCTGGCTTCGGGAATGGCCGCGTAGAACCCCTCGATGCCCTGCATGCTGTCCAGCGTGTAGTTCAGCGTGGCGCCTTCGGGCGCGCTGACGATGCCGAACACCACGCCGCGGTCTTCGATGGGCGCCAGTTCGCTCTTGACCACCTTGAACAGCACGCCGCTGCCGGCGGCCACGGCCACGCCGATGACCACCACCAGCCAGCGATGCCGCAGCGATGCGCCCAACAGGCGGCGGTAGCCGTTGCTCATGCCATTCAGCCAGCCTTCGATCAGGTTGTACCAGCGGCTGTGGCTGCTCTGGTGGCGCAGCAGCACCGAGCACATCATGGGCGTGAGCGTCAGGGCCACGAAGCCGGACACCAGCACGGCGCCGGCCAGCGCCAGCGCGAATTCGATGAACAGGCGTCCGGTGCGGCCGGTGGCAAACGCCAGCGGCGCGTACACGGTGACCAGGGTCATGGTCATGGCCACTACCGCGAAACCGATCTCGCGCGAGCCGCGCAGCGCGGCTTCCTTGCGCGGCATGCCGTCTTCGATGTGGCGGAAGATGTTTTCCAGCACCACGATGGCGTCGTCCACCACCAGGCCGATGGCCAGCACCATGGCCAGCAGCGTCAACGTGTTGATGGAAAAGCCGAACAGGTACATCAGCGCGCAGGCGCCCACCAGCGACACGGGAATGGTGACGATGGGGATGATGCTGGCCCGCAGGTTGCGCAGGAAGAAGAAGATCACCAGCACCACCAGGATGATGGCTTCGCCGATGGTGTGGAACACCGAATCGATGGACCGCTCGATGAACACCGACGAGTCATACGCGATGGTGAGCTTCATGCCGGCCGGCAGATTCTCGTTCAGGCGCACGATTTCCTCGCGTGCCGCCTTGGACAGTTCCAGCGGGTTGGCGGTGGACTGGCGCGTGACGCCGATGTTGATGGCCGGCTTGCCGTTGAACCGCGACAGCACGCGGTCGTTGGCGGCGCCGATCTCGACCTTGGAGACGTCGCGCAGCCGCACCGGATAGCCCTTCACGTTGGCGACGATGACGTTCTCGAACTGCGTCGGGGTCTGCAGGTCGGTGGATGACACCACCGAGAATTCCCGGGCCCGCGATTCAATGCGGCCGGCGGGAATTTCGACGTTCTGGCTGCGCAGCGCGGTCTCGACGTCCTGCACGGTCAGGCCGTAGGCGGCGAGCTTGTCGCGGTCCACGTAGATGCGCATGGACGGCAAGCGCTCGCCGAACACGCGCACTTCGGCCGCCCCCGGCAGCACCGACAGGCGCGTCTTGATGTAGCGGTTGATGTAGTCGGACGTCTGGATCGCCGAGTACGAACCGGATTCCACCGCGATGTAGATGATGGGCTGGGAATCGGCCTCGACCTTGCCGATGATGGGCTCGTCGATCTCGTCGGGCAGGAAGCGCCGCGCGCGCGAGACCTTGTCTCGCACTTCGGCCGCGGCGGCGTCCGGGTTGCGCGACAGGTTGAACTTGATGTTGATGAGACTGCGCTCTGAGCGGCTGCGGGACGTCATCACGTCCACGCCTTCGATGCCGGCCAGCTGGTCTTCCAGCGGCTTGGTCACCTGCGATTCGATCACCTCGGGCGAGGCGCCCTTGTAGGTGGTGTCCACCGACACGATGGGTTCGTCGATCTTGGGGTATTCGCGCACCGACAGGCGGGAATACGAGATCAGGCCGATCAGGATGATGATCAGCGACAGCACCGACGCGAACACCGGCCGATTGATACAGGTTTCGGAGATACGCATGGGGCAGCCGCTCGCGGAGGTGGCGTCAGGCGCCGTTGTTCACGACCTGCACGGCGCCGCCGTCGGTCACGCGCTGCAGGCCGGACACCACCAGCTGGTCGCCCAGGGCCACGCCCGTCAGGATCTCGACGCGGCCTTCGCGGCGTTCGCCGATGGTGACTTCGCGGCGCTCGGCCACGCCGTCCTTGACCCGGTAGACGTACTGCGTTTCGCCGGACGGCGACAGCGCGGCTTCGGGCGCGACCAGCGCCTTGTCCTGGTTGAACATCAGTTGCACGCGGGCAAACATGCCCGGGCGCAGCACCGAATCCTGGTTGGCCACCGTGGCCCGCAGCAGGATGGAGCGCCCGCCCGCGTCGATCAGCGGGCTGACGGCGTACACCAGGCCCTGGCGTTCCTGGCCGGGCAGCGCATCCAGGCGCAGCGTCAATTGCTGGCCCACGCCGACCTTGCTCAGATACATTTCCGGCACCCGGAAATCCACCTTGAGCGGGTCGATGGCTTCGAGCGGGGCCAGGTCCTGGCCCTGGTTGACGTAGTCTCCCACCGACACGCTGCGCAGGCCGGCAAAGCCGGCGAAGGGCGCGGTGATGGTCATCTTGTCCAGGCGCGCCTGCGCCAGCGCCACGGCGGCTTCCTGTACCTTGAGCGTGCTGGCCGATTCGTCGCGCGCCTGCTGGCTGACGAAGCCCTTGCCTTGCAGCGCCACGGCGCGGCGGTAGTGGCTCTGCGCCAGCGTCAGGTTGGCGCGGGCCTGGGCCAGCTCGGCGCGCGGCACCGAGTCATCCAGCCGGATCAGGGGCTGGCCGCGCTTGACGGGCTGGCCTTCCTTGAATTCGATGGACTGGATGCGCCCGGCCACTTCGGGCCGCAGCACGACGGCCTCGTCCGAACGCAGGCTGCCCACGGCCGACAGGCCACGGGCGAACGGAATTTCAGTGACGGCGGCGACCTCGACCCGCGCGGCGGCGGCCTTGGGCACCGGTTTGGCGGCCGCCTTGGATTCGACGGCGCCCGGCGCAAGCCAGCGCGGCACGAATACGCCAAGCGCGGCCCCCGCGGCCAACCCGGCCGCGACGGCGGCCAACAGTACAGCTTTTTTCATGCGCGAATGTGGCGGTATCGCGGCGCGCGCCACGCATGCCCCGCAGGGGCGGCGCCGCTGGATCTGGAATAAGGCTTGGCACTTTAGCACCCGGATTTACATACTGGAACAATCCTGTAGCGCGCTGAAAGCACTAAACCACCCGACCCAGGGTATATCCCGATGCGGCATGGGCGCCGCCGGCCCAGTTGCGGCCCGATCAGCCGCGTTTGATGGATTCCACGCCCTGGTTGGCGAGCTGGTCGGCGCGTTCGTTGCCGGGGTCGCCCGCGTGACCACGCACCCAGCGCCAGGACACCGTGTGGCGGCGCACCTGGTCGTCAAGTGCCTGCCACAGCTCGGCGTTCTTGACCGGTTTCTTGTCGGCCGTCATCCAGCCGCGGCGCTTCCAGTTGGCCAGCCATTCGGTCATGCCCTTCATGACGTACTGGGAGTCGGTGTGGATCGTGACGATGCACGGGCGCTTGAGCGCTCGCAGGCCTTCGATGACGGCCAGCAGTTCCATGCGGTTGTTGGTGGTCTGGGCCTCGCCGCCGTGCATGGTCTTTTCGTGCGCGCCGGCGCGCATCAGCACCCCCCAACCGCCCGGACCCGGGTTGCCCTTGCAGGCGCCGTCGGTCCACATTTCCACTTTCTGGTCGTTCGCGTTGTTGTCCTGCATGGTGCTGCTGGTATGTCCTTGTACTGTCACAGTGAAACCGGCGGGGCCGCTTCAGGAGCGGTCGAAACCGTCGTCCGCCTGGCGATTGACCACCACCGACGCCGCGCGGGCGCGCTTGGGCTTGGTCTTCCAGGCGGGCCCAATGATACGCATGCCGGCCACCCGCTTGACGGCCGACACCAGGTAGACGGCGCCGCCCAGGCTCCACCAGCGCGCCCCCGCCGATTCCAGGAAGCCCCAGCGCTGCAGCCATTTTTCGCTGCGGCAGGCCGGCGCGTAGCAGCCGAAATGGCTTTGCTCGACTTCCAGCGACAGCAGCTTGAACCAGTCTTTCAGGCGCGGCAGCGAGACTTGCGACGACGGCGGCTGCGGCAGCCAGGGTTCCATGCCGGGCATGCGGGTGCGCGCGCCCCACATGCTCCAGGGGTTGAAGCCGGAAATCACCACCCGCCCTTCGGGCACCAGCACGCGCTCGACCTCGCGCAGCACGTTGTGCGGTTCGGCCGCGCATTCGAACGCGTGCGGCAGGATCAACAGGTCGACGCTCTGGGATTCGAACGGCAGGGCCTCGGGCTGGGCCAGCACCACCCGCGACTGCCAGCCGGCGATGCTCTCGGGGGTGGGCGCTTCGGTGCCGACATAGCCCTTGAAGGGCATGCGGTTGGCGCGCAGCAGGTTCATGTCGGCCAGCCCGACCTGCCAGGCGTAATATCCAAACACGTCCGCCACGGCCGCGTCGAACTGCGCGCGTTCCCAGGCCAGGGCATACTGCCCGGGCGGCGTCTGGAACCATTCAGCCAGTTCTACAATCGGCGCAGTCTCTTCTGCCACGTCTTATTCCTTCGAATCTCATGCAAGCCTTGACCGCCCCCGCAGGCGGCCGCGAAAGCACTGCCGCGGTCTTGCCTTTGCCCGCCTTCACCGACAACTATATCTGGGCCATCGTCCGCGACGGACAGGCCGCCGTGGTCGACCCCGGCGAAGCTGGCCCCGTGCTGCAATGGCTGGCCCGCGAAGGCCTGACGCTGCGCGCCATTCTACTCACGCACCACCACGGCGACCATGTGGGAGGCGTCCTGGAATTGTCCCGCATTGGCGGCATCACGGTATATGGGCCCGCCCGCGAGACGCTGCCGCGCTGCGACGTGCCGCTGGTCGAGGGCGATCGGGTGGAAATCCCCGAACTGGACCTGGACCTGACCGTGCTGGACGTGCCCGGCCACACCGCCGGACACATCGCCTACGTCGGCCGGGCGGCGGGAAAACAGCCTGTGCTGTTCTGTGGGGACACATTGTTTGCGGGGGGGTGCGGCCGGCTTTTCGAGGGGACTCCCGCGCAAATGCATGATTCCTTGGAAAAATTTTCTGTTTTACCGCCAGATACACAGGTTTTTTGCGCACACGAGTACACTCTAGCGAACTTGCGCTGGGCCATGGCAGTCGAACCCGCCAACCGCACCCTGCAACAGTGGTATCAGCGGGCCCAGCAATTACGCGCAGAAGGTCTTCCCACGCTTCCCTCGACCATCGGTCAGGAACGCGCGACCAACCCGTTTTTGCGTACGCAGCAAGCTGACGTCGTCCGCGCCGCAATTGACTGGGCCGGCCGCGACCAAACTACGCCGGTAGAGGTTTTTGCCTCCCTTCGTGAATGGAAGAACGAATTCAAGTGACCGCCCGATGAAGCTATCCCGACTCCTTCTGCCACTACTGATGGCAGTCCTCGCCGGTTGCGCAGGAACCAAATCCCCCGACAGCAAGAACCTCACCACCAACTCCCAAGGGCGCTACATCGCCCGCGACACGTCCCGCACGGTTGACCTGACCAACCCGCCGGCCGACGCCTGGGACCGCATCCGGCGCGGCTTTGCCATCCCCAACCTGAACACCGACCTCTCGCAGCAGTGGACCGACTATTACGCGTCCCACCCCGAGGCGGTGCAGCGCATGGCCGAGCGCGCCGGCAAATACCTGTATTTCATCGTCGACGAAATCAACCGCCGCGGCCTGCCGACCGAGCTGGCCCTGCTGCCCTTCGTCGAAAGCGCCTACAACCCGACCGCCCTGTCGCGCGCCCAGGCCTCCGGCCTGTGGCAGTTCGTGCCGGCCACCGGGCAGCACTTCAACCTGAAGCAGGACTGGTGGCGCGACGAGCGCCGCGACCCCATCGCCTCGACCAACGCGGCGCTGGACTACCTGGAAAAGCTGTTTGAAATGCAGGGCGACTGGTACCTGGCCCTGGCCTCGTACAACTGGGGCGAAGGCTCGGTGCAGCGCGCCATGGCCAAGAACGAAGCCGCCGGCCAGCCCACCGACTACCTGTCGCTGAACATGCCGGACGAGACCCGCAACTACGTCCCCAAGCTGCAGGCCATCAAGAACATCATCGCCGACCCGCAGCGCTACGCGGTGGCGTTGCCCCCGGTAGGCAACACGCCCTACTTCGTGACGGTGCAGAAGAACAGCGACATCGACCTGGAAATCGCCGCCAAGCTGGCCGAAATGCCGCTGGACGAATTCAAGGCCCTGAACCCGTCGTTCAACCGCCCCGTCATCCGCGGCGACCACGGCCCCACCCTGCTGCTGCCGGCCGACCGCGTCGAGATCTTCAACGCCAACCTGACCAACTACAAGGGCGACCTGAGCGCCTGGAAGGTCTACCACTCGCGCCGCGGCGAATCGTACGCGTCGATCGCCAAGCGTTTCGGCGTCACCGAAGCCAAGCTGCGTGAGACCAACGACATCGGCTCGCGCCAGAAGGTCGCGTCGGGCCAGTCGCTGCTGGTGCCGGGCGATCCCGGCACGGGCGGCGTGCAGCTGGCCTCGCTGGCCGCCCCCGTGGGCGCGCTGGATTCGGCCCCGGCCAGCACCAAGACGCCGGCCCCGCGCGGCAAGGCCGCGGCCCCCGCCGCCCGCGGCGCGTCGGCTCGTCCCAATGTGCGCACCCACAAGGTCCGCCAGGGCGACACGCTGTTCTCGCTGGCCAAGCAGTACGGCACCTCGGTGGATGCGCTGCGTGCCCTGAACAACCTGAAGGGCAATGCGCTCAAGATCGGCGCCCAGCTGCGCGTGCCGGGCACCAACGCCCGCGGTTGAAGTCCGGGGCCGAGACCCGGCCCCCCGTCATATCTCGCGGCGCCCACCAGGGCGCCGCGGCGTTTTATCCGCGGAGCCGCCAAACTCCTTAAAATAGGCGGTCTCCAGAAGGAAAAAATTCAAAGGAACCACACATGGGCTTTCTCGCCGGCAAACGCATCCTGGTCACCGGGGTGCTTTCGAACCGCTCCATCGCCTACGGCATCGCGCGCGCCTGTCACCAGCAAGGCGCCGAACTGGCGTTCACCTACGTGGGCGACCGCTTCAAAGACCGCGTGAGCGAATTCGCCGCCGAATTCGGCAGCGACATCGTGCTGCCGTGCGACGTGGCCGAAGACAGCCAGATCGAAGCCACCTTCACCGACCTGGCCAAGCGCTGGGACGGCCTGGACGGCCTGGTGCACTCCATCGGCTTCGCGCCGCGCGAAGCCATTGCCGGCAACTTCCTGGATGGCCTGTCGCGCGAAGGTTTCCGCATCGCCCACGACATTTCCGCCTACAGCTTCGCCGCCATGGCCAAGGCCGCCCTGCCGCTGATGGAAGGCCGCAATGGTTCGGTGCTGACGCTGACCTACCTGGGCGCCGAGCGCGTGGTGCCCAACTACAACACCATGGGCCTGGCCAAGGCCTCGCTGGAAGCCAGCGTGCGCTACCTGGCCACGGCGCTGGGCCCGCGCGGCATCCGCGCCAACGGCATTTCGGCCGGCCCGATCAAGACCCTGGCCGCCAGCGGCATCAAGGACTTCTCGGCGATCCTGAAGTTCGTCGAGGCCCAGGCGCCGCTGCGCCGCAACGTCACCATCGACGACGTCGGCAACGTGGCCGCCTTCATGCTGTCGGACCTGGCCGCTGGCGTCACCGGCGAGATCACCCACGTGGACGCGGGCTTCTCGACCGTCGTCCCGGGCATGGAAGACTGATACCGGACGGGGCCTGACCCGGCACGGGTCGGCCCAGCCTGCCTTGGCAGGATAAAAAAACGGACCTGCGGGTCCGTTTTTTTTGATTCAGGCCGGCCGCACGATCAGCGTGGACACCTGCACGTCCACCGCCGTCATCAGCTTGTGGATCGGGCACTTTTCGGCCACGGCCAGCAATTCATCGATCTGCGCGTCGGTCAGTTCGCCGTGCAGCGTCAGCTTGGCCGTCAGGCGGTAGATGCCCTTGCGCTCTTCGCCGGCATCGCGCACCACGTCCACCCCCACCGATTCCAGCGGCAGGCCCTTGCGCTGCGCATAGACCATCAGCGTCATGGCCTTGCAGCCGCCCAATGCGGTATCGAAATAGTCGTGCGGATCGGGGCCGGCGCCCTGCGGCTGCGGCATGTCCAGCGGCAGGTCGTGGCCTTCGGCCGTGGCGGTGAATTGCAGGGTGTTGGGCGCGTTCTGGCGCACGTGGATCGTCATGGGCGGGGTTCCTTGCGTTGCGGGCGGCGCGCGCGCACCGCCTCTGCCCAAGTTGTAGCATCCGCCGCGCTCGCCCGCCCGGGCGCGCTACATCCATTTCTGACTGTAAGCTGAACTTCCTGCTGCGGCCGTGGTCGGATATTCCTGTCCGCAAGACCATTCGCATTCAACAGGGGGGCCACATGAGCGCCAGACAACTTCTCGATCAATTGCTGCAATCCGGCCAGGGCCTGCTGTCCGACGCCAGTTCCAAGGTGCAGGGCGCCACGGGCGGCAAGGGCTCGTTCCTGACCGGGCTGGGCGGCGGCGCGTTGGGCGCCGGCGCGCTGGGCCTGCTGCTGGGCAGCAAGAAGGCCCGCAATATTGGCGGCAAAGTCGCCATGTACGGCGGCATGGCGGCGCTGGGCGCCCTGGCCTATCGCGCCTATGGCGACTGGCAGCGCAACCAGGCCGGCGCGCCGTCCGGGCCGCCGCAGACGCTGGACCGCCTGCCCCCGCCCGAGGCCGAGCAGCACAGCTCGGCGGTGCTGACGGCCATGATCGGCGCGGCCAAGGCCGACGGCCATATCGGCCCCGAGGAACGCGCCCTGCTGGAAACCGAGATGGGCAAGCTGTCGTCCGACGCGCAGGACCGCCGCTGGCTGGAGGCCGAGCTGGCCCGTCCGCTGGACCCGGCCGCGATCGCGCAGTCGGCCAAGACCCCTGAAATGGCGGCCGAGATGTATCTGGCCAGCCTGCTGGTGGTGGACGAGGAAAGCTACATGGAACGCGCCTATCTGGACGAGCTGGCGCGCCGGCTGCAGTTGCAGCCCGGTTTGAAGGAACAGCTGGAACAGCACGCCCGCGCGGCGGTGGCCTGAGGCCAGGTTGAGGGCCGTGCAATCCAGGCCTCGGGTTTGCTTCCCGAGGCCTCGATCCCACTCTCTCAGTCCGCGCGCAGCCCGATCGCCTCAGTCAGCGCCGTATAGCGATCGATGTCCGCATTGATCATGTCCTGGAACGCCCTTGGCGAACTGATGGTCGGCGTGAAACCCTGCTCGCGCAGCGACGCCTGCACATCCGGCCGCTGCACGATCCGGGCAACTGCCGCGTTCAGCTTGGCGACCACCGCGGGCGGCGTGGCGGTAGGCGCCAGCAGGCCATGCCACTGGTCCAGCGCGTAATTCGGCACCCCTTGTTCGGCCACCGTCGGCACCTCGGGCAATAGCGGCGACCGCTGCGGCGAGGTGACCGCCAGCGCCCGCAGCTTGCCCGCCGCGATCAGCGGCGCGGCGCTCGAGGCCGTGACGACACCCATCCCCACCTGGCCAGCCATCACATCGGTCAGCGCCGGACCGCAACCCTTGTAAGGCACCTGCTGCAACGACGCGCCGGTGGCGCGCGCCAGCATTTCGCCCGCCAGATGCTGGGGCGTGCCGTTGCCGCAGGAGGCGAACGGCAGGGGCTTGTCGACGCGGCCGGCGTTCAGGGCGTCGTCCAGGTTGTGCAGCGGCGATGCCGCCGGCACCACGAAGACGGACGGCACGAAGGCCACGTTGATCACCGCCGCGAAATCGCGCTTGGGTGCGAAACCCAGGTTGCGATACACGCCAGGATTGATGGCGAAAGAGCTGTTGACCATCAGCAGCGTGTAGCCGTCGGGCGGCGATTCGGCCACGATGCGCGCGCCGATATTGCCGCTGGCGCCGGGACGATTTTCCACCACCACGGGCTGGCCGAACTGCTCTTGCAGGCTGGCGCCCAGGCGGCGCGCCAGCAGATCGGTGCCGCCGCCCGGCGGAAACGTCACGACGATGGTGACGGGATGGGTCGGGTAGGACGCATCGGACGGCGTATCGCCAGAGGGCGGATTGCCGCAGGCGCCCAGCGCCAGGGTCAAGAGCAGGGCCGGGGATAAAAGCGCGCGTTTCATGGTTTTCTGCCTGTCATGGCGGGGCCGGGCTCAGGCGTCCAGGCCGATGTCCAGCACCTTGGCGCTGTGGGTCAGCCAACCCACGGCGATCTGGTCGACGCCGGTGGCGGCTACCGCGGCGGCGGTGTCGGGGGTGATGCGGCCGGACGCTTCGGTAATGGCGCGGCCGCGCGCCATGGCGACCGCCTGGCGCAGTTCGTCCAGGCTCATGTTGTCCAGCAGCACCACGTCCACGCCCAGCGCCAGCGCGGTTTCCAGCTGGGCCAGCGTGTCGACTTCCAGCTCGATCTTGACCATGTGGCCGACGCCCCCACGGGCGCGCTGCACCGCGGCTTCGACGCCGCCGGCCAGGGCGATGTGGTTGTCCTTGATCAGCACGGCGTCGTCCAGCCCAAAGCGATGGTTGCTGCCGCCGCCCACGCGCACCGCGTACTTCTGCACGGCGCGCAGGCCCGGCAGGGTCTTGCGCGTGCAGGTGACGCGGGCGCCATGGCCTTCGATGGCGCGGGCGATGGAGGCCGTCGCGGTCGCCACGCCGCTCAGGTGGCACAGGAAGTTCAGCGCCACCCGCTCAGCGGTCAGCATGGCACGGGCGTTGCCGCGGATGCGCGCGATTTCCATGCCGGGCTCGAGCGCGGCGCCATCGCGCTGCGCCACGGTGAATTCGATGGCGGGGTCCATGGCGCGAAACGCCAGGCGCGCCAGGTCCAGCCCGGCCAGCACGCCTTCCTGGCGCGCCACCAGGCGCGTCTCGGCAACGGCGTCGGCGGGCACGATGGCGTCGGTGGTCAGGTCGCCGGCACGGCCCAGGTCTTCGAGCAAGGCCGCGCGCACCAACGGCTCGAGCATCACATCCGGCAAGGCGGGAATGGCCAAACGGGCGGCAGCGGGCACTTCACCTTTTATGCTCATTTTGAGTATTTAGTAGTTAAAAAAAGGCGCGCAAGGAATGCGCACTACTTATGCTAGAGATGAGCATATTGCTTGTCAAGCTGCGGCGCAGCATGCCGGACTGGCACCGCGTCGGGAGGGGTGACGCGTCAGAGACCGCGTGACAAGGGCAGTTTGCTGCCCGCAATGGCGCGTTCGAGCAGCACGTCGCGGCGAAAGCGAAACAGCTTGGCGGGCCGGCCCGCCGTGCCGGTAGCCATGTCGCCGGTTTCTTCCACCAGCGCCTGCTGTTCGATCAGGCGGCGAAAGTTCTGCTTGTGCAGGCCGCGTCCGGCCAGGGCTTCGACGGCCAGCTGCAATTGCAGCAGCGTGAATTGCGCCGGCATCAGTTCGAACACCACCGGGCGGTACTTGATCTTGGCGCGCAGCCGCGCGATGCCGGTGGCGAGAATGCGGCGATGGTCGTGGCGCATGGGCTCGCCCGGCAGCACGGCCATCGCGGCGCCCGGTTGGCGGCGGGCGGCTTCGGGCACCAGGCCGGCTTCGAACAGGAGCTCGTAGCGCTGCAAGACCATGTCTTCGTTCCAGGCCGCGCCGTCCAGCCCGAACGTGATGGCGGCGCGCTGGCGCCGGCGGTTGCGGGTGGCGACGTCCGCCGTGTCGTCGCACCAGGCCAGCAGGCGCGGCACGATCTGCGCGTCGACCAGGGCGGGCGTGCCCGCACGCCGGTCTTCCCAGGGGAAATAGCGGTACCAATCCTGCCAGCCCACCTGCGCCACGCCGGTTTCGCCGGCCTCGCGCGTCAGGCCCAGGTAGCTGACCGACATGACGCGCGCGCCCGATTCGTCGGAACGATCGCCGTCGGCAAAGGTGTAGAGCTGCTCGACATAGCCCAGCGGATGATGCGTCTGGGTTTCGACCCAGGCGCGCAAGCCCGCCTGCAAGGATCGGTGGGACAGTTCGAACGGCCCGGCCGGCAAGGCCCGCGCGTCGTCGGTCGTCAGGACCCGCGGTTCGCCGTTGGTGACGGCGACGAGGACGGCGACGAGTTCGGCATGCACGGAGCGTTCGACGGATTCGGTCAAGGTAGGTGTGGCAAAAGGGTGGAAACCGGGCGCTGCGAGGCGCTCGGCATTATAAGGTTCGGGCCCTGCAACAGCCCCTTGCAAACGTGACAGCGCAAAGCCCCTGATGGCGGGCGCACGGCCCTAACATGGGACGTGAATGTCGGTGCGCCGCCATCCTGGGACGCCCGCAACCGGAGCCGAGACCATGTTGAAAAACACGCCCGATCCCGCCGCCACCAAGCCCGCCACGCCGGCCGAACACCCCCCGCCCGTCGACCCTCGCAAAGGCACCGGCATCCTGCCGATGCCCGATCAAAGCGAGACGGTGGCCGGCATGCCGCGGCGCGGCCGCGCCATCGAAGAACCTGGCGATCCGGGCATCATCACGCCCGAAGACGACGTGCTGGACACGTCTTACGAAAACCGCAAGGGCTGAGCCCGGCAAAGCCTGGCCAGGGGCCGCTCAGGCGACCTTGGCCACGGCTTCCTGGCGCGTGTCGACCACGGTCAGGATGGCCAGGAAACCACTGATGTCAAACACTTCGCGGACATGCGGCTGCATGGCGCACAGCGCCAGCGCACCCGAGCCCTGCTTCAGGCGCTTGGCCAGCACCAGCACCACGCGCAGGCCCGCGCTTGAGATGTAGTTCAGGTTGGACATGTCCAGCACGAAGCGGCGTTCGCCTTTTTCGACCTGCGCCAGCAGGTCGGCTTCGATGCCCGCGGCGTTGCCGCTGTTGATCTGGCCTTCGGGCGAGACAACCAGCACTTCTCCGACTTTCTCGACTGCGAGATTCATAGTGGTTCCCGATAAGTGACCGGCGCCCCCGATCCCGGCCCATGCGGGTGGCGGCGCGATGCCGAGATGATACGCGAGGCGCCCGCGCAGCCAAACGCAATCTTCCATACGCCGGACAGCGCCGCCCGTTACGCCACCTGCCAGCAATCGGGCATACTTGCACCTGCACGTGTACCACTGAACGCAAGGCGACCATGCCCTCTCAGCCCGATACGCTTGACCTCGTTCCCGACGCCCACGCCGTTGCCTCCGCCATGCAATGGATCGAGGCCATCGCCGAGCGCGACACCTGGTCGCCCAAGCTGAGTTTCGGTCTGTCCTTGAGCCTGGACGAAGCGCTGACGAACATCGTTTCATACGCCTTCGACGATCCCCTTCTTGCCCCGGACCCCGCCCGCGTCAGCCTTGCCTGCCGCCAGGACGGCGAATGGATATCGCTGGAGATAATCGACAATGGCCGGCCGTACGATCCCACCCAGACTCCGCCTCCGCCTTTGGCTGCGACGCTTGATGACGCCGAGATCGGCGGCCACGGCGTGCGGCTGATGCAGCACTATCTGCACGACCTGCGCTACCTGCGCCACGGCGACGAAAACCGCCTGACGCTCATCATGCGCGCCGCGTGACCTTCCCCCGGCGCGCCCGATCAAGACGCGCTATCGACAACTTGCAATGCATAGACAGAAAGTACCGAACAAAACCGGTCGATCTGTCACTCATGCATAGACTGCGCGCGTACCTGCGTGCAGCCCACGCCCAGATGCCGCCCGTGAACGCCCCCTATCGTCCAGAAGGATTGCTTGCCCGCCCCCTGTATGCCCGCGTCGACGCGGGCGCCGTGGCCCATAACCTTGCCCGCCTGCGCGCGGCGCTGCCGGCTGCTGGCGCGCCGCGCCTGTGGGCCACCGTGAAGGCCGACGCCTATGGCCATGGCCTGGCGCGCGTGCTGCCCGCGCTGCGCGATGCGGACGGCCTGGCGGTGCTGCACCTGGACGAGGCGCGCAACTGCCGCCGCCTGGGCTGGCGCGGCCCGGTGCTGGTGTACGGCGGCCTGTATTCGCAGGCCGATACGCTGCTGCTGGACACGCCCGGCCTGCACCTGGTCATTACCCATGCGGCGCAGTTGCAATGGCTGGCGCAATCGCCTGCGGCCGAACGGCCCGCGGTGTGGCTGCGTTTCGCGGGCGATATCCACCACACCGGTTTCAGCGCCGACGACTACCGCGCGGCGTTCGAGGTCGCCACGGATCTGGCGACGCGCGGCGTGATCGGCGAAGTCGGCCACCTGAATCACTACGCCCGCGCCGACGAGGCCGATGGCGTTGCCACCGCCGATGCCCAGTTCCGCGAGGTGATCCGCGGCCTGCCGGGCCCGGTATCGACCAGCAATTCCGCCGCCGTGCTGCGTCATGGCGTGCAGGCGGCCGCCACGCAATGGGTGCGGCCGGGCCTGGCGCTGTATGGTGCCAGTCCGTTCGCCGATCGCGCTTCGTCCGACCTGGGCCTGCTGCCCGCGATGTCGCTGCACTCGCAGGTGGTGGGCGTGCAGCGCGTGAAGGCCGGCGCCGGCGTGGGCTACAGCGGCGCCTTCCTGGCGGCCGAGGACATGGCGGTCGGCATCGTCACCTGCGGCTATGCGGACGGCTATCCACGCCATGCCCCGACCGGCACGCCCGTGGTGGTGGCGGGCACGCGCACCCGCCTGTTGGGACGCGTGTCGATGGACATGATGGCGGTGGATCTGGGCCCCGTGCCGCAAGCGGCCATCGGCGCGCCCGTCACGCTATGGGGAGCGAACGGTCTGTCAGTGGAAGAAGTGGCGTCGTCCGCGGGCACCATCGCCGCGCAATTGCTGACGGGCCTGTCGGCCCGGGTGCCGGTGGCGCAGGCCGGCGCGGGCCCGGCGCGCTGAATGGCGGCGCCCACGCATCGCGGCGCCCTCCTTCGATCAGGCCGTCTCTTCGCGCGGCCGGGCCGGTGCGAACAGCAGGAACAGCAACGTCGCGCACAGGTAGATAACGCCGGTCGCGGCGAGGCCCGCGCCCATGCCGGCGGCGCCGAACATCGCGCCAACCACCAGCGGCCCGGCCATCTGGCCCAGCTTGTCGGCCGCGCGCATGACGCTGGTAGCGCCGGCCGCGCCGTAGCGCTGCACATCCGGCAACGCCAGCATGTAGGGCGACTGCGAGGCGCCGGCAAAGCAGCTGGCCAGCGCCAGCAACAGCACAGCCGCCGCGGCCGCCAGCAGACCGCTGTTGAAGTACAGGCCCAGCATGCCGATGCTGCCCACCAGTCCGCCCAGCACGATCCAGCTTTTCTTGATGCGGCTGCGATCCACCACGCGGCCCATCAATGGGCCGACGTAGATCACGCACAGGCCGTAGATCATCAGCACGCGGCCGATGCTGGACGCGGCCACGCCTTCGGCTTCCAGGTACAGCGGCAACGCGAACGACAGCAGGCCGACCTGCGCGATCGAGAACGGAATCACGCTGCCCAGCAGCAGCAAGCCGAAATCGCGTGTGAACAGCAGCTTCAGCGTGTCAGAGAAGTGCGCGCGTGCGCGCCCCGACGCCTGCGCGGCCAGCTTGCGGCCGCGATCCATGTAAGGCCGCATCAGCACCAGCACGCCGGCCAGCGGCATGGCCAGCATCACGGCGCCCACCGCGAACACGGCGCGAAAGCCCACCTGTTCCATCAGCATCGCCCCGACCGCGGCGCCCGACAGATGGCCGGCGAACAAGCCCGCGATCACGCCGGTCATGTTGCGGCCGCGGAACTGCGGCGGGCTGCGCGTGACGATGAAGCCCTGCAGGCCCATCCAGGTCAGGCCGTAGCCCAGGCCCACCAGGCCGCGGGCCGCGCTGAACATCAACAGATTCGTGGCGGCGGCGCAGGCCAGCATGCCGGCGGCGGATACGCCCAGCCCGGCCAGCACCGGCACCTGCCAGCCCTTGCGGTCGGTCAGGCGGCCCGCCAGCAGCGAGGTCAGCAGGCCGCAGCCCATTTCCACCGAGATCGGCAAGGCCAGCAGCAGGTTGGCCGGCAGGTCCAGGCCGCCCGCGGACAAGCTGCGCGCGTACAGCGGCAGAAAGCCCAGCGGCAACGCCCAGGCAAACAGAAAGCCGAACATCACCGGCCGCGCGATGCGGCCCACTTCGGATTCGTCGTCGGGCCCCACGCGCGATCCATCCGGCAGCGTGGCCCGCGCGGCGAACGCACGATTCATCAGCAAAGACAGCAGCAACAACATTTCAATGGCGGCCACCAGCGCCACGCCCACCACTGTCACCGCATCCAGCGCGCGGCTGCGCACGCCCGCGGCGATCACGTCGCTGGACAGCCGCAGCACCAGGTCGCCATGCGCCTTGGGGTCGGCCAGCGCCGCCCCCAGCGGCAGCACCAGCGTCAGGTCGTCGGGCTGCGGACGCGTCTGCGGCAGCGTCGAGACATCCAGCGGACCGCGCGCGTCGGCCCCGTACAGCACACGGCCGTTGCGGTCGGCCAGTTCGATCTGCGCCACTGCCGGGAAGGTGCCGGCCAGCCGCGAGAACGGCGCGTCCACGCCGCGCAGCCGATCCACTTCCAGGCCATAGCCCAGCACGCGGTTCAGGTCGCGTTGCAGGCCTTCGGCCAGCAGCCCTACGTTATTGCGCGTGACTTCCAGCCAGCCGCTGCGAAAGGTATGGATGGTGTAGGCGGCGTACACGCCCTGCGCCACGACCAGCGCCAGCAGCGGCACCACGAAGCGGGCACGGCCGCCGGCAGCCAGCGAGGTCAGCGGCACGACGTACTTGAAGACCGCGGCCAGGCCCAACCCGACCAGCACCGTGACGATCAGCAGTACCTGCAGGTTGTCGATGATGAGGCGGCGGCTGGCTTCGCCATCCTTGGCGGCCGACAGCACCACCGCGCCCACTGCCTTGCCGCCCGCGGCGGTCAAGGGCACGGCGACGGTGACGCGATCGTCGGCCACCGCCACGATGGCGCCCGAGCCGCGCCGCGCCAGGCCGGCGCCGGGCGTGCCGCGCGTGTCCAGCGTGCGGGCCAGTTCGGCCGCGTCCTCGGGCAGCTCGCCCTGAGCGGCCAACGACTGGCCATCGGCCAGCAGCACCGCCGCGCCCTGCACGCCGCGCGAGCCGGCCACGCCGTCGCGCAACGTGTCGCGCAGGCCGAAATACTGTTCGAGGGGTTTGCCCAGCCGCAAGCCGTTTTCGATATTGCCGGCGACGCGCCGCGCCACCACTTCGACGCGGTCGGCAGTGGTGTCCACCACCAACCGGTTCAGGGCCGACAGGCTGAGGGCGCCGATCAGCGCCTGCGCCAGCAGCAGCACGGCCAGACAGGCCAATGTGACTTCCAGCACGGGGCGGCGACGCAACCCATCGAGCACTATTTGTATTGGTTCGCTACGCATGGGGCCCCGCCGCCGCAAAGTATTTACACACGGGCACTAATGGTATTTACAATTAATGCAAATTGCATCTTATTTCACGTCATCACCTCACCCGCCCCCACTATCCCCCATGTCGTTGCGCTCGCTCCGTAGCAAGATTTTTCTACTGGTCGTAGCGCTGCTCCTGGCGGTGGCGGCATTCGTGATGCTGACGACGCAGCGCAACGTCACGCGCACGGTGATGAACAGCGAACGCCACGCCGTCAGCAACGTGATGGAGCTGGTGCTGCGCGATGCCGAGGCCCGCTGGGGCGCGCTGCTGTCGGACAAGATATCCACCGTACGCAGCGGCCGGCGCCAGCTGATGCAGAGCGGCACGGTGGTGGCGGCGGCGCTGGGCGCCTACGCCGACCTGGCCGAGCGCGGCATCATCACCCCTGGCGCGGCCAAGGGCATGGCCCGCGCCTGGATCAACCGCCTGAAACTGGACGACCGGCGCTACGCGTTTGTCTACGACGCCGACTTCCAGGTGCTGGCCAGCGGCAACGCCGACATGGTCGACCGGGACCTGTCGACACTGTCCGACTTCAAGAACCGACCGTTGGCGCAGGCGCTGCTGGAAGAAAGCCGCACGTCCGGCTACGGCTTTGCCATCTATCGCTGGCCGCCGTCAGCCCAGCGCGGCGATGGCGAGACGCGCTACGCCTATTTCGGCTATTTCCGCCCGTGGAACTGGGTGTTCGCCATTTCGGACAGCGCCCAGGACGTGATCGAGCAGATCGACACCCGCCGCGCCCAGCTCGAGAATTCGGTGCGCGACACGCTCTCGAAACTGACGCTGGCGCAATCGGGCTTCATCTTCATCGCCACCGACGACGGCCGCATGGTGGTGCCCCCGCCGCAGGCGCGCGCCGGCCTGCTGGACGCCAAGGACAGCGGCGGCGAAACGCTGCGCACCCTGCTGGCCCGGCAAGATAATGGAGGCAAGCTGCAAAGCCTGCGCTTCGATGGCGGCGACGGCCCCTGGCAGATCGACAGCGCGCGCTTCGCGCCGCTGGGCTGGACGGTGGTGGCGGTGGTGCCCGAGAGCGACCTGACCGCCCCGGCGCGCGAACTGCTGAACCGCCAGGCGCTGATCTTCGTGGGCATGATGCTGGTGGCGCTGGTCTGCGCCTGGCTGGTGGCCGCGCGCATCGTGCGCCCCCTGGAAACGCTGACCCGCTATGCCCGCCTGCTGCCCGAGCAGGACCTGACCGCCGAATCCAGCGTGCCCGCCCATATCGCGGCGCTGCCGGCCAGGCACAAGGACGAGGTCGGCCGGCTGGCGTCGTCGTTCCTGTTCATGGACCGCAAGCTGCGCGAGAACATCGCCCGCCTGATGCGCGAAACCACGGCGCGCGAACGCTTCGAAAGCGAACTGAACATCGCCCGCGCGATCCAGCTGGGCCTGTTGCCGGTGCCGCTGTCGGCCATCACGCGCGAACGCATCGACCTGAACGCCGTGATGCTGCCGGCCAAGGAAGTGGGCGGCGACCTGTACGACTACTTCACGCTGCCCGACGGACGGCTGTGCCTGGCCATCGGCGACGTGTCGGACAAGGGCGTGCCGGCCGCGCTGTTCATGGCGGTCACGCGTACGCTGATCCGCGCCACCGCCGAGGACGAGACCGACCCGGCGTTGATGATGCAGAAGATCAACAACCGGCTGTCCGAGAACAACCCGAACATGATGTTCGTCACGCTGCTGATCGGCGTGCTGGACATGACCACGGGCGACCTGCAGTGGGCCAATGCCGGCCACCTGCCGCCCGCAGTGGTGGGCGCCGACGGCGTGGTGCGGCTGCTGCAGGGCCGCAGCGGCCCTGCCTGCGGCGTGCAGGAAGACCTGGAATACCGCTGCCTGTCGACGCTGCTGGCGCCCGGCGAAATGCTGGTGGGCTACACCGACGGTGTCACCGAGGCCGTCAATCCGCAGAATGCGCAGTATGGCGACCCGCGCCTGCTGGCCGTGCTGTCCAATCCCCCCGTGCCGGCGGCCAACCTGGCCAAGCGTCTGCTGGAAGACGTGCAGGCCTTTGCCGACGGCGCGGAACAATCCGATGACATCACCTTGATCGTGATCCGCCGCCCATGAAGACTTCGCTGCCCACCCTTTTGCTGAGCCTGGCCCTGCTGGCGCCCGCCACGTGCCTGGCCCAGGCCGCAGCGTCTGGCGCATCGGCCGCCCCCGCCGGCACGCCGGCTGCGGCCACGCCGGCTGCGGCCCCGCAAGTGTTTCCCACCAAGCCCGTGCCCCGGCCAGATGGCAAGAAATGGCGCATCGGCTATTTCGAAAGCGGCGACTACAGCGAATATCCCCGCACCTTGCGCGTGACCGTGGACGGCCTGCAGAAGCTGGGCTGGATCACCGTGCCCACCATTCCCGACGGCCTGAACGGCAAGCAGATGTGGGAGTTCCTGGCCGACAACACCCGCAGCGACACGCTGGAATTCGTGCGCGATGCCTGGTGGCAGCCCGGCAATTTCGACGCCGCCCAGCGCCCGGCCGTGCGCGAATCGATCAAGCAGCGGCTGCAAGGCAAGAAGGACATCGACCTCATCATCGCCATGGGCACCTGGGCCGGCCAGGACATGGCGGGCATGGGCGCGCCGGTGCCGACCATCGTAGCCTCGACCAGCGATGCCGTCGGCGCCCGCATCACCCGGTCGGCGCAGGACAGCGGGCTGGACAACCTGCACGCCCGCGTGCAGCCCGAACGCTACCAGCGCCAGGTACGCCTGTTCCACGAGATCGTGCCGTTCAAACGGCTGGGCCTGGTCTATGAAGACAGCCCCGAAGGCCGCACCTACAGCGCGGTCGATGCGGTGGAACAGGTGGCGCGCGAACAGGGTTTCAAGGTGCTGACGTGCAATGCGCCGTCCAACGGCATCGCCCCCGAAGTCGCCACCCGCAACGCGCTGGAATGCTATGCCAAGCTGGCGCCGCAGATCGATGCGGCCTACGTGACGGTGCACCGGGGCGTGACGCCCGCGTCGGTCGACACGGTGGCCGAGATCCTGCGCCAGGCGCGCGTGCCCAGCTTTTCGATGCTGGGGTCGGAAGAGGTCAAGCACGGGCTGCTGTTGAGCCTGGCCCAGGCGGACTACTCGTACGTGGGCCTGTTCTACGCCGAGACGATGGCCCGCATCTTCAACGGTGCCAAGGCCCGCGAACTGAGCCAGGTGTGGATCGATCCGGCCAAGATCGCGCTGAACCTGCAGACCGCGCGGGTCATCGGCTTTGACCCGCCCGTGGATATCCTGCTGGCCGCGGACGAGGTCTACGAGGCGCAATGACGCACGGTTGCGCGTGCGAAGCCGGTAACGCCCTGTTTCGCAGCGCCCGTCCGGGCGCTCGCAATAGCTTAAAATTCGCGTACGTGTCCTGGCGATGGAACTAAAGCGCCATCGGGGTTACTTAATCACAGGGGCAATCAGACCCCGCCGTTAAGACCTCTTTCTGGCCGGATTTCGGACACGCCGGATTTATTGGCTGCATGACAATCTCATCGGTTACCCCTTCGTCGTCATTCGTCTCCCTCGACGCCTTTGCCAAGGCCGCCGAGAGCGGTCAAGACATCTATGTCGACATCGCGGGCGAAAAGCTTCAGGTCCTGGGCATGGGCACCACGCCCGGCGGCCGCAGCGTGGCATGGGTCGCACCCAATGTCGACACGACCGAAATGTTCGCCCAGGCACTGGCCCGCAGCTACGGCCAAGGCATCGCCAGCGCCGTGTCGCGCGAACTGGGCCTGGAACCCAACCCCGGAAAACCGTTGTCGGCTCGCACCGTCGCCTTGGCGCTCGACATGGCGCAGACGTCCAGCGATGCGCTTTCCGGCGTGGATTTCCTGACGCGGCTGGCTTTGTCGGCCGCCCATGGCGCACCGGCTTTCCAGCAGGCCTGTGCCGACGCCGGCATTGCGCCGGCCAGCCTGGATGCCGCCCGCCGAGGCGCGCTGGATCAGGCGATGCAAGCCCGCTTCGAACACGCCGCCCAATCCGGCCAAAGCCCGGTTGCGCTGGGCACCGCGGCCGGTTGGCTGCGCGAATTGCTCAAGTCGTAGGCATTCGGCGCGCCTGGACGCCGCCGCCCCAGCCCCCTCAAGGCACGGTGTGCGCCTTCGCCGTATTGCGTCCCCGATTATCAGACTGAAAAACCACGTCGAAGTGGTTTACTTATCTTTACATTTTTGACTAAAAAAAAGCTACTTTTGCCTCAATATTTCTATTTTCGAAATATTGTGACACCGCTATGCTGCGATAATTCGCGTCATACCGGTAGTAACTTGTAGCTTAATACACGTTTCTTTTCCCCTTCCATGACCAACCCCAGCGATTGCACAACCGCTTCCCCGAAAGCGGATCTGCGGCCCATTCGCGCTGACGGCGACGGGCCGGGTTGGGACACGGGCGAGGAATACCTGCTGCGGGACCTGGTGCGGGAACATTCCACCCGGCTGCAGCGCTTCATCATCAAGCACATCGGCAACACCACCGAGGCCGAAGACCTGGCCCAGCAGGCGTTCGTCGAAGCCGCACGCTCCTACCGCAGCTTTCGCGGCGAATCACAACTGTCTTCCTGGCTGTACGGCATTGCGCTGAACCTGGTGCGCAACTACCTGTCGCGGGCCCCCGAACGACGCCATGACTTCGTCAGCGACAGCGTGCTGGCCGAGCATGCCTCCTGCGACCTCACCCCCGACCGCATCCTGGAACAGAACCAGACCATGGCGCTGCTGCAGGAATCGCTGGAAGAACTGCCGGCGAACATGCGCGACATCCTGCTCATGGTCGGCCTGGACGACATTTCCTACGAAGAAGCCGCCGCCCTGCTGACCGTGCCGATCGGCACCGTGCGCAGCCGCCTGTCGCGCGCGCGTTCCGCCCTGCGCGACAAGCTGGCCGAAAAAGGCCTGCACTTGGACGACTGAGCGCGGACGGCGGGCGGCCGTGCCGCCGCACGAGACGTCTTCGCGCCTGCGTTCGTTCGTCACGCTCCACTCCTCACGGCGCCCTGCCCGTTCCCGGCGCGGCCACCGGCTCGATCTGGATCACCGGCCCCTGCCGCGCGCTGGACTTGCCTTCGAGCACGGGCGTGGCGACGGGGTCGGCGCTGGGCGTGCCTTCCAGCCATTCCGACGCCCGCAACGGGCCGGACGAACGCCGCAATTCCACGTTCGGGCCGAACTGGATGCGGGTGCGCTGGCTCTGCGCCAGGTCCAGGTACTGCCCCGCCGTCATGCGGCCGTCGCTGCCCCAGGTGGCGTTGAGCATCGGCCCGGTGCCAGCACCGCCCGGCGTAGCCACCATTTCGCCATTGATCGCCACCACCTTCGGGCGGATCAGGAACAGGCGTTCGCGCCGTTGCACGGTCTTGGACTTGTTGGAGAACAGGATGCCCAGACCCGGGATGTCGCCCAGGATCGGCACCTTGTCGACCTGCTCGGAATTCTGGCTGCTGTTGTAGCCGCCGATCAGCAGCGTCTGGTCGTTGCCGACGATGGCCAGGGTGCTGATGTTGCTCTTCCTGACGGTGGGCAGGTTGTCGATCTGGCGTTCTTCCTGGATGCGGCCGTCTTCGATGTCCACCGTGAGTTCCACCCGTGAACCGCTCTTGGATTCGATATGGCGCGGCGTCACGCGCAGCGACGTGCCCACGGTGACCGGCGTGACGGTCGCCACGCGCTCGCCGCGGGTCTGGATGTAGAAGGTGTCCGACAGGTCGATCATGGCGCCCAGGTTGTCGGCCGTCAGGATGGAAGGCTGCGACAGGATGTTGGCCTGGCCCTTGGTCTGCAAGGCGCGCAGGCGCGCCGCCAGCGTGTTGCCCACGCTGATGCCGATGGTGCCGGGCGAAAGCGCCGCGCCGCTTTCCAGCGGCAGGCCGCCGCTGGGCCCCAGGCCCAGGTTGCCGTAGCCGAACGAGGTCGTGCCGGCGCGCGCGCCCCAGGTCACGCCCAGCTCGCTGACCAGATCGGAATTCACATCCACGATCATGGCCTCGATCTCGACCAGCGTGCTGGGCAGATCCAGCTGTTCGATCAGGCTGCGGTAGATGGGAATGCGGTCCGGAATGTCCTGCACGATGATGGCGTTCAGGCGCGCATCGGCCTGCACCGTCGGTTCGCGCAGGCGCAGGCCCGACTTGCCCGCGCCGGACGGCGCGGGCGCCTGGCCCCCGCCGCCATTGGCTGCCGGCGCGGCGCTGTCGCCGCCCACCAGCGGAAAGGCCGGCGGGTTGTCGCGCAGCGGCGCGGCGATGGCTGCCAGCGTTTCGTTGTTGGCCCCGCCGCCGCCGCCGGTGATCAGGTTGCGCAGCACGGTGGACAGCCCCGGCGTCACCACCTTCTGGTCGCGATAGCTGATGGTGCGATCGTTGACCGAAGCGTGCTTGAGCCGGAACACCGCCACCTGCTGGCCGCCGGCACCCATCGGCAAGGCGGCCACGGTGCGCTCGACCAGATCCACGTACCCCGGCGGGCCGGACACCAGCGCAATGCCCTGGTCCGGCAGCTCGCCCCAGCCGAAGCGCGGGTCCAGCACGCCCAGCTGCTGCAAGGCCTGGCGCAACGCGCTGATCGAGCTGCCCATGGCGCTGACCGAACGCGTCTTCATGTCGTTGGTGCGGCTGACGAACAGCGTGCCCGCATACACGAACCAGTTAAAGCCGTAGACGCCACCCAGCCGGTCCAGGAATTCGGTAGGCGTATTCGCGTTGAACTTGCCGTTGACCGTGCCCGTGACGTTAGGCCCGAGCTGCAGCGACAGGCTGAAGCCGCCGGCAAATTCGCGCAGCAGCGTCTGCAGGTTTTCATCGCGGGCATAGTAGCTATAGGGCACGTTCGGCCAGTTCGGCGCGGCTTGCGCGCCTGCCGCCAGGCCCAGCGACAACGCGGTCGCCAGTATCATCCGCTTCAACACGCTTTCTCCTCGGGCGCTGCGCCCGTATCGCATATTCATGCCAGCCGCCGCACGGCGCCGGCCCAAAAAGACAGCGCGTTGGCAAACGCGCCCATGGCTTCGTCCAGGTCCAGTTCACTGCTGCCGGGGCGCAGCGATTGCTGCAGCCACAGCGCCCGCCCTTGCGGATCGACCACGCAGGCGGCGGCATGCCGCGCCAGCATGCCGGCGGCGAGCTTGCCGATTTCCTGCACCAGCTCGTCGCGGCCCGCGTTCCTGGCGGGCAAGGCGCACAGCCGCGCGCTCATGGCCAGCCAGCCGTCGCGGCCCGGTTGCAGGTGCACCCGATAGGTGTCGTCGATCACCATCGTCACGCGGCCGTCGGGGCGGGCGGACGGTGCCAGGCCGTGACGCGTGGCATAGGCGGAAATCAGGGGATGTGCGTTCATGTCGGGGCGTCCGGATTGCCAGCCAGTTTCCTGACGAGCCGCAAGACTTCGGCAACGGGCTCGATCAACTCGCTGGGAATGTATTGATCGGGTTGCGCGGACGCCATCAGCGCGCGCGCAAGGGGAATGTTCTGCATCACGGGCACGCCGGCTTCGCGTGCGGCCTGCATCATCTGTTCGGCCAGGGCGCCTTCGCCCTTGGCCAGCACCATCGGCAACGGCGTTTCGCCGGGCTCGTAGTAGATCGCCACCGCCAGGTGGGTCGGGTTGGTCACCAGCACCGACGCCTTGCGGGTATTGGCCACCGCGCCATGCATCACCATTTCCTGGTGCAGGTGCTTGCGCTTGTGCTTGATGTGGGGGTCACCCTCCATCTCCTTGAATTCCTGCTTGATGTCTTCCTTGCTCATCATCAGCCCCTTGCGGTACTGCATGCGCTGCCAGACGAAATCGGCCAGCGAGATCACCACGTAGGCAACGGCGATGTTGATGATGAGCGTGCGCATCATGCCGCCCACGCCGGCCTCAAGGCCCGCCAGGCCGCTGTGCGGCACCGCCATCAGTTCCGGCAGTGCGTCGCGCACCACCAGCGTCACCAGCACCGACAGGAAGGCGATCTTGACGATGGACTTGATCAGTTCGACCAGGTTCTTCTTCGAGAAGATGTTCTTCAGGTTGCTCATCACGTCCAGCTTCTTGGCCGAGGGCTTGAGCTTTTCGAATGCCAGCACCACCCCCACCTGCAGGAATTCCGAGAACATGCCCACCACCAGCACGATCAGCACGAACGGCAGCACGAGGTACACCGCTTCGCGCAGCGCCGCGTCCAGCGCCAGCGGCAGCGCCTGCTCGAACGGCTGCCCCACCAGCGTCGAAGGAATCAGGATCAGCCGGCCCAGCGCCTCGACGATGCCGTGGGCGTTGCCCAGCATGTAGCCGAACAGCGACAGCACCAGCAACGTCTGGGTGAAGTCCTTGCTGTGCGCGACGTCGCCCTTCTGGCGGGCGTCGCGCAGTTTCTTGGTGGTTGGCTGTTCGGTCTTTTCGCCGCTCATGGCGCCCGCCATTGGTTGTCCAGGAACGGCAGGGCCGAACTGATCTGGCCCGTAGCCTCGGCGGCATACTCGAACAGCGTGTTCATGTAGAGCACCATCACCAGCAGGGCCAGCGCGCTCTTGATCGGCATCGCCAGGAAGAACACCTGCAACTGCGGCGCGAAACGACTGACCAGCGCCAGGCCGACTTCGGCCAGGAACATGGCGACGATCGCCGGTGCGGCAAACAGCAGCGTCAGCCGCAGGAAGCGGCCCAGCTGATCCAGCATCAGCGGCACGCTTTCGCGGCGCAGCGTAGGCGCCCAGTCCCACAGGTCCCACAGCCGAAAGCTGTCGTACAGCATCGTCAGCATCAGCGTGAAGCCCCCGCCCACCAGGAAGAACACCATGAAGGCCTGGTTGAACAGGATGCCCAGCGGCGACGAATCGTTGCCCGTGGCCGGGTTGATGGTGGCGCCCAGACTGGCGCCGCGCTGGTTGTCCACCACGAAGCCCACGGCCTCGAAGATCCAGAACGGAATCGCCACCAGGAAGCCCATCACCAGGCCGACGAAGACTTCTTTGACGACCAGCAGCACCAGTTCGATGGCGGACGGGTCCATCTGCACGTAGCGCGGCGACAGCGCCGGCACCAGCACGATGCCGATGGCCGCGCAGATGGCGTAGCGCAGCATGCCGGGCAGCAGCTGGCGGTTGAACAGGGGCAGCATCGCGCACAGCGCCAGGATCCGCGGCTGCGTCAGCGCCAGCGTGCCCAGGAAGACTTTTGCTTCGACGTAGGTGATGCCCGAGATCATGGCCGCGTGTCGCTCCTAGTGGATCTTGTAGAAGAGATCGAACACGGAAATCGTGAAGTTGTAGAGCTCGGCGCTGAGCCAGCGCGCGGTCAGCATGATGGTCGCGAACACGGCGATCAGCTTCACGGCGAAGGACAGCGTCTGTTCCTGGATCTGCGTCAGCGCCTGGAACAGCGAAAACAGCGTACCCACGATCGCCGCCACGGCGATCGGCGGCAGCGACAGCCACAGCACCAGGTACAGCGCCTGGGTCATGTAGGAGACGAGGTCGACGGTTCCCATGGCGGCCTCAGGCGTAGGACAGCACAAGGCCCTGGATCAGCCGCGTCCAGCCGTCGACCATGACGAACAGGAACAGCTTCAGGGGCATCGAGATCGTGACCGGCGACACCATCATCATGCCCATCGCCAACAGGATGTTGGAGACGATCAGGTCGATGATGACGAATGGCAGGTAGAGCAGGAAGCCGATCTGGAATGCCGCGGTCAGTTCCGACAGCAGGAACGACGGTATCAGCACCAGCAGGTCGTCCTGCTTGAGGTTGCGCGCCTGCTGCTCGCCCCACAGGCCGCGCGCGGTGCGCATGAAGAAGTCACGCTGCTCGGGGCGGCTGTTCTTGAGCATGAAGGCGCGCATCGGCTCGGCGCCGCGCGCCACGGCATCCAGGATGCCTTCCAGCCGGTCAGGCTGGGGCTGGCCCGGCGCCACCACGGCAGGCGGGGCGCGCAGTTCGTCGCCGATCTGCATCACCACCGGCCCCATCACGTAGGCCGACAGGATCAGCGCCAGGCCGTACAGCGCCATGTTCGGCGGCACCTGCTGCACGCCCATGGCATTGCGCACCAGCGTCAGCACCACCGCGATCTTCAGGAACGAGGTGGTCATGACGGCAGCCAGCGGCACCAGCGCCAACAGCGCCAGTACGACCGCCAGGCTGATGGGATCCGCGCCGCTCATGCGCCCGCCTTGCCCAGGCGATGCAAGGTCACGCCGATGCGGCCGTCGATCTCGACCAGTTCGCCGCTGCCGACCAGTGCGCCGTTGGCGCGCACCAGCACGGGGCCGTCGGCCAGCGGCCGTTCCAGGTCGAAGGTCTCGCCGGGCTGCAACAGCTTGAGTTCGCCCAACGTGATCTGGCGCTCGCCGAGCTCGAATGTGAGCCGAACGGGAATGGCGTCGATATCGAGCGGCGCCTGGGCGCCCGCTTCGGCATCGGCCGGGGTTTGCGGCGTCTCGGTCATGAGGGAAGTCCAGCCTTGAGTGATGAGGTATGAGGAATCCTGGCGGCGCACCCGCAGCCCCTGGCCACCGGCGCCCAGCCACAGTTCGCCGTCGGGCGTGACCAGGCTGTGATCCAGGAAAACGGTGTCGCGCGACGCCAGGGCGCGCAAGTCCGCGGCCGGCAGCCAGGTCCAGCCCAGGCAGGCGGCGATGCGCACGGGCACCGCGTCGGCGTCGATCTCGTTGGCGGCGGGCGCGGCGCGGCCCACCAGGCCGGCCAGCAGCATCAGGCCCAGGCCGTCGGCTTCCAGGGTGGCGTAGACAGTATGGCCCGTGGCCGGATGGCGCGCGGCCACCGTCCAGGCCTGCGCCAAAGTGGGCGCCGGGCCGTCACGGCCCACCACGCGCACCGGTCCGCCAGGCGAGGCCTCGCTCAGGCCGGCCACCACTTCGGCCAGCAGGGTCTCGATAGCGGTGGACACCAGGGCGGGCGGTAGCGCGTCGGCTTCCATGCCCGGCAGCCGGGCGGCCAGCCAGGCATCGGCGGCGCTGGCCGGCAGGCCCAGGCGCAGACGCGCCCCGGCCCATTCCAGGTCGGCGGACAGGGTGGCGGATTGGCGCAGGGCGTCGGGCACGCCGGGCGTGAATCCCAGGCGCCAGTGCGCCGGCTCGGCGTCGGTGCCGGCCAACGGCGCCAGCGTCACGGACAGGTCGGCGCCGTGGCGCGCGATCAGCGAGCGGGCGCGGGCTTCGTTGGCAGTCAGGCGCGGCAAGGGATGTTGCAGACTTGCGGTCATGGGTTCCAGGGGTCAACGAGCCGGCGCCGAAGCGTCGGTCTCGGCCAGGCAGGGATATTCGGGATCGTCGGCGCTGACGCGCACGCGCGCCGGCCGCGCCAGGCTGTCGGCCAACTGCTCGGCCAGCGGCCGGGCCATGGCATTCAGGCGCTCGCGCGAGGCCTCGTTGGCGCAGACGAAATCGGCGACGACGCGGCCTTCTTCTTCATAGACCGACACGCTCACGCCGGGCAGCACGTCGTCCTTCAATTCCACGCGCACCTGGCGCCGGCCCTGGCTGCCATCGGCCACCAGCAGTTGCTCCGCGCTGCCCAGCAGCGCGTCGGCCAACGCCGACGATGGCGCCTCGGCAGGCACGGGCGCGGCCGATGCGCCGGCGCCAAACAGCGAGAACGGCGTCGCCGCCGCAGGCGCCGCGGGCGGCTTGCCGTCGGCGTCGGGGTCCTGCGCCAGCGCCTGCTCGAACGCGCGCCGGTCGGCGTCGCTGGCGTGGCGGCCGGGGGCCTGGCCATCGGATTGGGCCAGGCCGGTTCCCTGGGGTATCGCGGTTTCCAGGCCGATGCGTCGGTCGATGCTCATGCCGGCTCGAACTCCTCGTGCTGTTCCCAGTCTTCGCGGTCGCGCGACAACGTGGCGGCCTCTTCCATTTCCATGTCTTCTTTATGCTCCAGCGCCTTCAGGTGCTCGGCCAGGTGAATGCTGGCCAGCTCCACGAACTTGCCGGTCAGGCGCACCGCCTGCTGGTGGCGCGCACGGCTGTCGGCCAGGGCCTGGCTTTCTTCCTGCAGGCGCTGGGCAGCCTGTTCCAGCGCCGTTTCGCACTGGCGCTCGCCCTCGCGCAGGCCGGCCACGCCCTGCAGCACGTTTTCGATTTCTCGCACCCGCACCACGCGGCTGCACAGGTCGCGGTACATCTCGCGCTCGCGCCTGTCGGCCGCTTCGCGGAAATCCGTCAGCGCCTGTTCCGAGGCCTGCCGGGCGGCATCGGCCTCGGCCTGGCGCAGGCGCTGGCGCGACACCGCGATCTCGGCCTGGCCCTCGCGGAACCGCTTGATGGCGAGCAGCTCGTCAAAGACGCTCATCGCGTCCCCACGATGGCGCTCATCTGCGCCAGGGCATCGGCCAGCGTGGCCCGTTCGTCGGTGCGCTGGCGCAGGAACTGGTTGATCGCGCCGATCTTGTCGATGGCCTCGTCGGTCACCGCGTCGCCGCCGCGCTTGTATTCCCCGATCTTCACCAGCAGTTCCACTTCCTGGTACTTGGCCATCAGCTCGCGCAGCCGGCCGGCGGCCTGCTTGTGTTCAGGCGTGATGACGGCGTTCATGACGCGGCTGGCCGAGGCCAGCACGTCGATGGCCGGATAGTGGTTGGCCGCGCCCAGCTTGCGCGACAGCACGATGTGGCCGTCCAGGATCGAGCGGGTTTCGTCGGCAATGGGTTCGGTCATGTCATCGCCTTCCACCAGCACGGTGTACAGCGCGGTGATCGAGCCATGCTCGTTCATGCCGGCGCGTTCCATCAGCTTGGGCAGCGTGGCGAAGACCGACGGCGGATAGCCGCGGCGGGTCGGCGGCTCGCCCGCCGCCAGGCCAATCTCGCGCTGGGCGCGGGCAAACCGCGTCACCGAATCCATCAGGAACAGCACGCGCTTGCCCTGGTCGCGGAAATATTCGGCGATGGCGGTCGCCACATAGGCGGCCTTGGCCCGTTCCATCGACGACTTGTCGCTGGTGGCGCAGACGATCACGCTCTTGCGCCGGCCTTCGCGGCCCAGCTCGTGTTCCAGGAATTCCCGCACCTCGCGGCCGCGTTCGCCGATCAGCGCCACCACGGTCACGTCGACGTCGGCGCCCTTGACCAGCATGCCCATCAGTGTCGACTTGCCGCCACCGGCCGCCGCGAAGATGCCCATGCGCTGGCCTTCGCCGCAGGTCAGCACGCTGTCCAGCGCGCGCACGCCCAGTTCCAGTGGCTCGGAGATGATGCGGCGCTTGAGCGGGTCCGGCGCTTCGGCGAACACGGGGTAGAACTTGCTGGCCTCCAGCGGGCCGAGTTCGGCTTCGTCCAGCGGCCGGCCCAAGCCGTCCAGCACGCGGCCCAGCAGCCCCGGCCCCACGGGCACCATGTGGGCGCGGCCGGTGGGAATGACCTCGGTAGCGGTGGAAATGCCGTACATGTCGCCGATCGGCGTGAGCAGCGCGGCGTCGCGGGCAAAGCCGACGACCTCGCCCTTCATCTCGAAGTTCTCGCCCGGATTGCGCAGGATGCAGACCTCGCCCACCTTCACCGACGGCACGACCGCCTTGATGATGGTGCCGATCACCTGCGTGACCCGGCCCTTGATGCGCAGCGTCGGCGTGTCCTGCAGCGCCAGCGACATCATTTCCGAGATGTAGTCGAATTGCCGCATGGCTAGACCCGACTGCCCAGGGTGCGCTGGAAGGCCTGGCGCAACGCCTGGATCTGACCTTCCAGGCTGGCTTCGACCATGCCGATCTCGCTTTCCAGGATGCAGGCGCCGCGCGCCAGCCGGCCGTCGGCCAGGATATCCAGGTAACCCACGCCGGGGTAGGCGGCCAGCAGGTCGTTGATCTGCTCGCGCACCGTGTCCACTTCGGCCGGGTTCAGGCGCAGCGTCATCTGCTTCTGGTTGCGCACCACCGCCAGGGCGTTGCGCACCACCACCATGACCTTCTCGCGGTCGTCAAAGCCATCGACCACCTTGCGCACGGCCGACATGACCAGTTCGACCATCTCGTTTTCGACACCGGCGAAGTATTCGACCGTGCGGCCCACGGTTTCGATCATCTTTTCGGCCTGGTCCAGCAGCGCTGATTCTCGGCCTTCCTGGTAGCCGCGTTCGCGCTCGGCCTCGAAGGCCGCCTGGGCGCCGCCGACGATCTCGTCGGCCTGCGCCCGCGCCTGCGCCAGCAGTTGCTCGGCATCCGCCCAGGCCGCGTGGTCGGCGGCCCGCAGCACGCGCAGGGCCGGATCGATGCGGCCGGCGGCGGCCCGCGGCGTCAGCGGATCGCGGGGAATGAGGAAAGCCATGTGGGGTCCGTTTTCTTCAATAGCGACAAGCCCAGCGACAGCGCCTCTTGCCCCGGCAGGGGCGATGGGCCGGCGGGCAGGTCGGGCAATTTCAATTCGGCGCGCTGCGCCAATTCGGGGCCGCCGCTGGCCAGGGCCGCGCGCAGCGCATCGCGCCCCAGCGTGTCCACCGCGGCGGTCGTTTCGGCCAGCGACCAGGCGCTGCTGGCGACAATGCCCCCATGCAGCGACCCGGCGGTGCGCCGGGTAAAGTCCAGCAAGTCCGCACCCAGGTCCGCGATCAGCGTGCGCACTTCGTCGCCGGCAATGGCACGGCGCAGCCGCGGGCCGCACAGCACGGCGCCCAGCCGCTGCGCGCACTGCGCCAACGCGTCGGGGGCCAACAGCGCCAGCGCCAGTTCGGGGCGCTCCGGGTCGGTCACGGGGCGCTGGCGCAGGCCCAGGGCGTCCAGGATGTCGCGCGACCAATGCCGGTGCCAACTCGCCGCCAGCGCAGGCGCGGCGGCCATCGCCGCCAGCGTGGCCGGCGGCGCATAGGCCGCATGGCGGCTGGGGTGCAGGGTGCGGCTGGGCAGCTGGTTGAATTCAACCAGCCGGCGGTCCAGCGCGGTCAACGCCAGCGCCATGGCTAGCGCCCTTCGGACACGGGTTCGCGGCGCTCGGGCCGGGCGCGGCTGGGCATGCCATAGCGCCACAGCAGGTAGCCGACGACGCCGGCCAGCGCCAGCACCAGCACGACCAGCCCCACCAGCCACGCGGTCAGCGTCGTGGACGCGCCTTCGCCGGGGTCGATGCCCATGGCCTGGCGCGCCGCATTGGCCGCGGCCGCCGCCGCGCCGGCCGGCTGCGCCGACACCAGCGCGATCGACACGCGGTCTTCGGTCAGCCCGGGAATGGCGTGCGTGACCAGCTTGCGGATCTGCGGTTGCAGCGCGTCCAGGTTGTAGCCGGTCTGGTGCTTGATGAATACGGCGGCCGTGGACGGCGTGGTGGTCTCGCCGACGCCGCCGCGCTCGGGCAGCACCACATGCACCCGGGCGGCCAACACGCCGTCCATCTGCGACAGCGTGTTGGTGAGTTCCTGCGACAGGGCGTAGATGTAGCGGGCGCGCTCTTCCAGCGGCGACGACACCAGGCCTTCCTTGCGGAAGATCTGGCCCATGCCGTCGAAGCGTTCGCGCGGCAGGCCGCGGGCACGCAGGATGTCCAACGCGCGGGCCACCTGCTGGCCGTCCACCGACACGGCCACGCCGGTCTTGGTGGTGGCCTTCTGCGCCGAGATGCCGGCATCCAGCAGCACCGACAGCACTTCGTTGGCCTCGCTTTCATTGGCGGCCGAAAACAGCTCGACCCGCGAACCGCAGGCGGCCAGCAGCAACGCCAGGGCGAACAGCAGCCAGCGCAGGCGCCGCAGCGGTGAGGCGCCTTGATCGGCAGGAAGGGACAACGTGGCAACGGCGTGCATTAGGACATCCTGACGAGCGTATCGATGTTTTGCGTGGTGCGCGAAACGGCCTTGCCGACCATTTCGTACTGCACCGAGATCTGCACCAGATCGGCTTGCAGGCGCAGCATGTCGGCGATGGACGGCTCGGTGGACATGGCGTCCAGGCGGCCGGAGATGTTCTGCCACTTCTCCGAATACTCGGTAGTGGTGCTGCGCAGGCTGGACAGGATCTGGTTGCCCAACGTGGCCGGGGCCGCGTCGACCGCAGGCGTGAACGCCGATTGCAGCGCGGCCTGCAGGCCGGTCAACGACGGCGCGCCCGCCTCGGGCGCGGCCATCAACTGGTTGAAGCGTTCGGTGACCCGCTCGGACGGCGTGGCGGCCGGCGCGGCTTTGACCGACTCCAGCGCCGGCGACAAAGCGGCGGCAAGCGCGGTGATTTCCATGATTTTCCTAGCCTTGATCGGTTTGCAATCCCAACAGCGAACGCGCCAGCGCGGCGCCCTCGCCACCGGCATCTGTATCGGCGCACGCCTGCAGCAGGCGCACGCTTTCGGCGTTGCGGCCCGCCAGTTGCAGCGCCAGGCCACGCCAGGCCGCCAGCAGCGTGCGTTCGCCCGCGGCGCTGGCCTCGCCCTGCTCCAGCAGCCGCACGGCTTCATCGGCCCGGCCCGCGTTCAGGCGCGCCACCGCCAGGCCCAACCAGGGGTAGGCGCGGCCGGGGCGCAGGGCGCGCAGGGCGTGGAAGATGGCATCGGCGCGTGCGACGTCGCCGCGGCCCGCCGCCAGGAAGCCGACTTCGGCCAGGCAACGCGCGTCGTCCGCTTCAAGTACAAAAGCCGTCTCACCCGAGACGGCCGTTGCCGAGCCTGCGCCCACCCTATCGTTCATGATGCTTGCCGCTCATGGGCGGGCCTCCTTGTCGGCCAGCGCCAGCAACGAAGCGGCGCGCGCGCCGGCCTGGGCATAGGCACTGTCGACCTCTGCTGCCGCCACCACCAGCCGCAACGATTCGCGCGCGGCATCGGACTGAGCCAGCGCCAGCTGGCATTCGGCAACGCGCAAGGTCGCCTCAGGCGACGGCGGGAACAGCACGCCGATCAGCGACTGGATGCGGATCGCCTCTTCGAAGCGGGCCTGCATCTGCAGGCACAGCGCCAGGCCCGCCAGGTAATGCTTGCGGGTCGGACCGTATTGCGACAGGAAGGCAAACAACGGCAAGGCCTGCGCGTACTGGGCCTGGGCCACATGGGCATAGGCCATCGCGTAGATCACTTCCAGCTGGTCGGCCGTCAGCCGGTGGCTGCCGGGCAGCGCCGCCAGGCCGTCGTACAGTTGCTGCCCGAAGGGGCTGCGCGTCGTTGCGGAGGAAGATTGGGACATGGTGTGGGTTCCGATGTTGCGCGGGTCAGACCATCGCGCGCTTGCCGATATTGGCGGTGACCTGGCTCATGCTGTCGGCCGCGGCGTTGATCATCTTGCTGACCATCTGCATCGACTCATCCATGGCCTGCATCACGCTCTTGATCTTTTCGCGCTCGTCTTCCATCGACGCCTGCAGCTTGACCAGCAGGGCCTCGAGCGCCTTCTTGTCGGCCAGCACCTTGTCGGCCGCCTCTTGCGCCTGGGCAGACTTGATGGTTTCGGCGCCGGTGGCGATCTGGCCCGCCCCCTTGGCCACGGACGCCACCCCCGAGGCCACCTGCCCGGCCGTCTTGGCCGAATCGGCGACGGTGCGCGCGGTTTGCGAGCCGACGTTGGCCGCGGCATTGGCCCCGGCCGACACGGCGCCCGCGCCGAAGGTGGCCACCGCCATCACGATGCCCACGGTGATCGTGGCCGCCAGGCCGACGGCCATGGCGATATAGCCGGCGGTCTGCGGGTCCGCCCCCGCCAGCACCGCGATGGCGCCGGCCATCTTGCCCAGCGCGCCGGGTTCGATCAGGATCGCGCCGGTCAGCAGCATGGACGCGCCGGCCACGATGTTGCCGATCTTCTCGGCCATTTCCGGTTCCACGCCAAACGCCTGCAACAGCTTGCTGACGGCCTGTGTGACCAGATTGCTGATGCTGATTTCGGGTCCGCCGCACTCGGCCGATATCTGGTTGGCCAGCAGGCTCACCGCCCCCGCCACGGCAATCGCCGCCAGCGTGACCATCACCGGGCCCGCCGCGCCCCCGGTCACCGCGGTCGCCGCCACGGCGGCCACCACCATCAAGGCTGCGGCAATCGCGGCGACGATGGCGCCGATCCAGCCGAAGATCTTGCCCAGGATGCCGCCCTTCTCGGCATCCTTGCTCTTCTGGATCCACTCATCGACCTTGCGCAGCTGCTCTTCGTTGTTCTTGGCCTGCTCGATGCGGTTGTTCTCGATGTTTTCCTTGGCGCTGCGCAATTGCGCGTCCTGCGTCTTGCCTTGCAGCGCGCGCAGCAGGTCCACCATTTCCGAGGCCGAGAATTCGCGCGCCGGCGGCGCGATGGCGGGCTTGCCGTTGGCATTGGTGACGCCGTCGCCGGCACTGTTGCGCGCCTGCGCCACGCTCGAGGCCCATTGCGAGGCCAGCGCCGCCAGGTCCAGGCCGCTGGCGGCCTGCAAGGCGGCCTGGGCCGCGGCGCCCGCGACCGCGCCGGCGCCGGACGGGTCCAGCGCGGGCGGCAGGCCCGCATTGCCGGTAGAAGGCCGGATATCCATAGTGGTGGCTCCCCAGGCGGGTTCAGAGGTTGCGGGCGATGCCGCGGGTCGTTTCGCTACGGCTCTGCTCAATGGCGCCGAGCTTGTCGCGAACGTCGCGGATGACATCCATCATCTGCTGCATCAGGTCATTGGCGTGCTGCGCGCCGGATTCGAACACCTTGGCGTCCGCTTCCAGCCGCGCCCGCGCCGCGTCGGCTTCGCCGGCCTTGCGGTCGTAGGCGGCCTGGACGATGCCGCCCACACCGCCGGCCATGCCGCTCAGGCCCTGGCCGATACCGGACGAATTGGCGGCAAAGCCATCGAGCTTGGCCTGCGTGACCGTCTGCTGCGCCGTCAACGGGCTGGACGTGGTGGTCATGCGCGCCGATGCGCCCATCGCGCCCATGCCGCCCAGGCCGACACCGGCCTGGATGGCGCCGCCCACGATCTGGCTGATGCCCTGGGCCAGCGCGCCCTTGAAGCGCTCTTCGGCCGCTTCCTTGATCTTGTCCGCCGCCGACATCAGTGCCTGGGTCTGCGCATCCATCGACGCGGCCCGATCCGCCCGGGCGGCGTTGCGCTGCTCTTGCGAGATCTTCTGCAGCAGCGCCATCACCGCATACATATCGGTGTCGGCAGACGCCATCAGCTTGTTCATGGCCTCTGCCACCCCCGCCGACGCGTTGCCCGGCGGCGGCGGCAGGCCCAGCGCGGCCAGCTTGTCGGCCGCGCCACCCTTGGCCACGTACTGCGTGGCGTCCAGCTCGGTGAAGCCGGCGGCGGGCGGCGGCGCGCCATCGGCGCCGGCCAGGGGATTGAGCAGCGCCGGATTGATGCCGGCGTTGTTGATGTTGATCATGTCAATTCTCCTTGGCGCCGCGCGCGGCGAGCAGGGTCCGCAGGGCCTGCGCGCGTTCGGCCAGCACGGCGTGGCGGTCGGGTTTGCACATGGCCAGCGCCAGGTCGCACGATTGCAGCGCGGCGTCAGGCTGGCCCATGTCCAGCAGGCACTGGGCGGCGTAGAACACGGGGGCCGGCTCCAGCGGGTCCAGCAGGGTGGCCGCCATGTACTGCTGCAGCGCGTCGGCATGCTTGCCCATGGCCTGGGCGGTGGCGCCCAGCGCCACCAGGTAACGGTGTTCGGTGTGGTCCAGCGACACCAGGTAGGCCAGCACCTTGAGCGCGTCGGCGTAGCGCGCCTTTTCATACAGGCCATAGCCCAGGCTGTAGAGCGCCTCGCATTCGTCGGCGGTCATGCCCTTGAGCTGGCCCAGGCTGCCGCCTCGGGCCAACTGGCCGACGATCTGGTCGTGCAGCGCTGCGTACTCTTCGCCGGTCATCGGCGCCTGGGCGGTTGTCATCGGACGGCTCCTGGTGCGTGTCGTTCAGACCATCGTGCGCGGACGCTTGACCGGGGCGCCGGCGGCGCGCGGTGCGCTGCGCTGGCGGGCATAGGCCGCCTCTTGCTCGACTTCGCGGTCGATCGCTTCCATGTCCTGGCGAAACAGGGCCTGGGCCTCGTCGCGCTGGCGGTCGTCCATCGGCTGCGCCTGCAGCGTCGAGCGAACCTTTTCCGGGTCCAGGCCCAGCTTGCGCAGCTTGTCGTCGGATTCCTCGATGGACCGCTGGGCATCGCGCACGGCGGCTTCGGCGCGCTCGATGATGTCCTGGATGTTCTGCTCTTGGGTATCGGCCATTGCCGTTCTCCGGGGTGGGCGTATTTATTGGGGGCAGATCAGCGCATGTTGCCGATGATCGACGAACGGCTGTCCTGCATCTTCTTGACGAAGTTGGTCATCGTGTCGAAGGCTTCGTTGCGCTTGTTCGACAGGCTTTGCAGACGCAGCATGTCCATCTGCTGGCTGTTGCTGGCCGCGTCCAGCTTGCTCTTGAGATCGGGGATCGCCTTTTCCAGGCCCTCGCGGGTCGGCAGGCCGGTGACGTTCGCACCGGTGACGTTGCCCTGGGCATCCTTGATCGGCGTGGCCTTGACGGGCGCCGGGTCCATGCCCAGCTTGAACGCCTGGATGGCATAGTCGGTCGCCAGCTTGTCGTTCGTCGGCGTGCCGACGTTGCCCTTGACCACGTCGCCCGGCTTGGCGTCCTTGGAATCCAGCGAGCCCTTCATGCCGTTCAGCTTGGCCTGCATGTCGTTCAGGGCGCCGGTCATCTCATTGCGCTTCTGCACTTCCTCGATCTGGCTCTTGAGCTGGCTGTCCAGCAGCTTGGTGCGCTCGGACTGCACCATCATCAGGGCGGTCTCGATGTCCATGCCGGCGAGGTTGCTCAATCCGACGTTGCCGACGTTGGCGCTGTTCACGTTCATGTTCAAGATGGGCTCCTGGCCCGGGCTGACTGCCCGGATTCGATGTAGACGGTTGACCGACGATGCAGCGTAAGTAACGGAACCCGGCCTCAGGTTCCACGAATCTTTTCCGAAATCGACATCTTGCTGTCCTGCATCTTCTTGACGTAGTTGCTCAGCATTTCCGCCGACTCGTTGCGACGGTTGGTCAGGGCTTGCAGGCGCAGCATCTGGTCCTGTTGCTGGTTGGACGTCTCGTCGATGGCGCCCTGCACCCGCTGCACGGCCTGGCGCAGCTCGCCATAGTCCGAGTCGTAGCGGATGCCGCCGGGGCAGCGGTTCAGCGTCTGGCCGGGGTAATCCGGCGTCATGAAGCCGTCGCCGCCGGCCATTTTCTTGACCAGCGTCTCGGCCAGGAAGTGGCCGCGCAGGTCGCCCTTGTCGCGCCACTTGACCAGCAGGTCGGCCTGGTCGGGCGGCAGGTAGGCGTGGGCGAATTCCTTCATGTCGCCCATGTGGCCGAACAGGCGCCAGGTGTTGCTGTCCGAGGAAAACCCCAGGTTCAGGCCCGCCTCGGCCGCCGCCCGGTTGATCTCGTCCGCCCGCCGAAAGCTCCAGCCGCCGCTGGCGTCGTCCCATTCCTTGTTGTGCTTGGCGTTGGCGTTGAACTGCGCCTGCACCCCTTTCAAGCCGGCCTGCACCGTATTCAGCAGTTCCAGCCGGCGGTTGAGCGCGCGCAGTTCCTGGATCTGCGTCTCGATCTGCTTGTCCAGCAGGCGGCCGCGCTCACCCTGCACGCTCAGCATGGCCGTTTCCTGGTCCGCGCCCACCAGGTCCGCGCCGCGTACCCCGCTGGAACTCTCCAGGCTCACCCCGCCCAGCATGGGCTGGCTGCCGCTTACCGGTCCGCTCATCGGTCACCCCTCTGTGCTTTCGCTGTCCGGGGGCTCAGCGCATGTTGCCGATGATCGACGACCGGCTTTCCTGCATCTTCTTCAGGAAATTGGTCATGACGTCGAAGGCCTCGTTGCGCTTGCCGGTCAGGCTTTGCAGGCGCAGCATTTCCATCTGCTGGGTGTTGCTCAGGTTGTCCAGCGAAGACTTGATCTCGTTCACGGCCTGCTTGTTGGCGTCGATGGTCTTGCCGTTGTCGACGATCTTCGCTTCCAGCGCCGCGATCTTGCCGTTCAATTGGTCCACGAAGTTCTGCACGACCCGGCCCTTGGCGTCCATGGTGCCGTTGCGGTCGACGTCGCGCGGCGCATCGTCGCCGGTCGGGATCGTCAGGCCGGCCGCCTTGATCTGGGCCAGCGTGTCGTGCGACAGCTTCTTGTCGTCGCCCTGCCCCCATGACAGGCCGTACCAGCCCTCGGGATTGGGGCACTTGCTGGCCGACAGGCGGCCTTGCAGGTCTTTCAACTGGCCGATCTGGTCCTGCAGGCTGACATTGGCCGACTCCAGCTTCAGGTTGTCGGCCGTCTTGGCATTCATGGCCTCGTTCATGCCCGCCATCTGGCCATTGCGGCCGTTCACCGCATCCAGCTGCTGGCGCAAGGCGTCTTCCAGCATCTGCGAACGCTGGGTCTGCACCGTCATCAGTGCGGTCTCCAGGTCCATGCCCGACAGATCCATGCCGGCTACGTTGCCCACTCCCAATCCGGAAACCGTAGACATTCCATTCTCCTTTGACGGGTGCCCGCTGCCCGCGGCGCGCCCCTGATCCATCACGGGTTAACCCTGAAATTCCGTCTGGCAGCACCGCTTTCGACGCTTCCGCTGCCTGCCCCGTGTACGTAACGGATGCCGCGTCAGGGTTCCCTGCAAACGGGATGGAACTTTCCCGCCCCAACCGTTACTACCCCAGACCATGCGCGGCTCTCGCCCGCCGCCTACCCGCGTCCCCATGAACCGTATCGATACCGGCCTGCCCGCTTCTTCCGCTTTCTCGTCCTCGACCGCCGACGCCGATATCCAGTCCGGCCAGCCGCAGGTCGGCACGATGCTGGGCCAGACCGCGGTGAAGGTGGACGGCGAGGTGTCACTGGCGGATTCCGCCGAAGAGCTCAGCCTGCACATGGCCGAGAAGGCCGAGGACAAGCACCACGCCGAACGCAAGGTCGGCCGCGAAGCGCCGCTGCAACTGCTCAGCGCCGAAGCCATCGTCGCCTTCCTGGCCGAGGCCCACGACGCCGATGCCCAGGAAAAGCTGATCGAGCTGGCCCGCCACCTGCTGGCCGGCCAGGCTGACCCGCGCCAGGCGGCCGCCCAGGCGTTCGGCGACGCGGCGCGCCAATACCTGGGCCTGCAATACGCCCTGCGCCAGGGCGAACGCGAAGGTGCTCCCGAAGACGTGCTGGACGGCCTGCGTGAGGCGCTGGCCGACCTGGAACTGGAAAGCGGTCCGCAGATACGCGCCAGCCTGAACACCATCGGCGCTGCGGCCGGCTACGCCGACGATGCCCGAGGCATCGCCGACTTCCAGCGCACCTACCAGGACGTGGTGCTGGGCGAATCGTCGCTGGCCAAGACCCTGGGCCTGGCGCTGGAGCGCTTCGGCGGCAAGGACGTGGCCCGCGGGCTGCAGCAACTGATCCAGGCGCTGGGCCAGGACCTGGCCGCCGCGCGCCCGTCTACCAACCCGGACCGGCTGCAAGCCCTGATGCAGGACCTGTATCAGTTAGGCGTGGCCGTCACGGTGCTGGACGGTTGCGCCGAGCTGGGCCAGAAGCTGGCCAGCGAACACGGCACGACGCTGGCGGCAGACCGGCTGATGCAGGACCTGGTCAACGTCAGCAACGAAAAATGGGTGTCGGAATCGCGCTTTTCGGCGCTGGCGTCCGGCCATGGCGTGGAGTCGGTCGGTGCGCGCATCGTTTTCCTGGGCGGCGTACGTGCCGTGCTCAAGGATCTGCCGGTGCCGATGTTTCCCGACCTGGACGCCCGCCAATCCGTCCTGAACGCGGCGCAACTGGCCCTGGATGCGGCCATCGACGAGGAATACGAATGAACAGCCTGGACCGCGCGCTGGGCGCCTTCGGCGAGCACATCGGCATGGACGGGCTGGCCCTGGGCCCGCGCGGCAATGTGGCGCTGCAGCTGGAATCGGGCCGCCGGGTGGCCATCGAGGCCGCCGGCGACGAAGTGCTGGTGTACGTGTCCGAACCCGTGCCCTACGACGCCCCGCAGCGCCTGCTGCAAGCCTGGAAGCGGGCCCACCATTCCCGCCTGGAAGGCTATGCGGTGCAGGCCGCGCTACGCGAGCAAGACGGCCTGCCGCGCCTGCTGGCCGTGACGCGGCTGCCTGCCGCCCAGGCCGGCGCCCCGGCGCTCAAGCAGGCGGTGGACGCCCTGTCGCGCTGGCTTGACGACGCACGCACCGACTGACCGGGACGGAGACCAAGACATGTCAGATATGCGCATCAACGGCTACGCCTTCGACAGGGGCCTGGACGGCATTTCCTACGCCGGCCGTGAAGCCGCCGGCCAGCATCTGCCGGACCGCCACGAACTGGCCCCGCCCACCGACGGCGTCAAGGCTCAACTGGCCCAATTGCTGGACACCCCCGGCACCGATCGCTACCTGGACAGCCAGTTGCGCCCGCCGCTGGCCAACCGCGACCTGCTGCTGCCGGGCAAGTTCGGCCAGGCCTTGCAGTCGGCGCTGGACGGCCTGGCCACGGCGGCCGAGCAGGCCCAGGGCAGCAACCCGGAAGACGCCCGCGCGCTGAACCGCGCCGTGCGGCTGCTGAAAGACGAAGCCGGCCTGCGCGACCTGGTCGCCATGTACCGCAGCGCGTTGTACCAGGGATGAGCGCCGCCATGCCCCTGCCGCCCGAAGCCCGCGAGCTGCTCAGCCTGCTGGCGTACGTGTACCTGGAAAACAACCGGCCCGAGAAGACCGCGGTGGTGCTGCGCGCCCTGCAGACGCTGGGGCTGGCCGATGCGCGCCAGCTCGCCACGCTGGCGCTGGCCCAGCTGCGCGCCGGCAAGGCCGACGCCGCGCTGTCGACGCTGGACCTGCTGGCCATGCAAGGCGGCGTCGATGCGCCGTTCCACCTGATTCGCGCCCAGGCCCTGCTGGCCCTGGCGCGCCGCGACGAGGCCGCCGCGGCCATGCGCGCCTATGTTGCCCTGCGCCCCGCCCCGGCGCCCGCGACCACCGAGACGGAAACGCTTTGAGCCGCCCCATGCAAGCCCTGAACCGCGCCGTCGCCGTCGCCACCAGCCGCAACGATATCGTCCTGGCGATCTTGATCGTCTCGATCATCTTCATGATGATCCTGCCGTTGCCCACCACCCTGGTCGACGTGCTGATCGGCGCCAACATGACGCTGTCCGCCATTCTGCTGATGGTGGCCATGTACCTGCCGTCACCGCTGGCGTTCTCGTCGTTCCCGTCGGTGCTGCTGGTCACCACGCTGTTTCGCCTGGGCATCTCCATCGCCACCACCCGCCTGATCCTGCTGCAGGGCGACGCCGGCCACATCATCGAGACCTTCGGCAACTTCGTGGTGGGCGGCAATCTGATCGTGGGCCTGGTGGTGTTCCTCATCCTCACCATCGTGCAGTTCGTCGTCATCACCAAGGGCGCCGAGCGCGTGGCCGAAGTGGCCGCGCGCTTCTCGCTGGACGCCATGCCGGGCAAGCAGATGTCGATCGACGCCGACCTGCGCGCCGGCACCATCGACATGGACGAGGCCCGCAAGCGGCGCTCGGTGGTGGAAAAGGAAAGCCAGCTGTACGGCGCCATGGACGGCGCGATGAAGTTCGTCAAAGGCGACGCCATCGCCGGCCTGATCATCGTGGCGGTCAACCTGCTGGGCGGCATTCTGATCGGCACCATGCAGCGCGGCCTGACCGCGGGCGAAGCGGTGCAGGTGTATTCCATCCTGACCATCGGCGACGGCCTGATCGCGCAGATCCCGGCGCTGTTCATCGCCATCTGCGCCGGCATCATCGTGACCCGCGTGCAGACCGGCGACGGCCCGTCCAACGTCGGCAAGGACATCGGCGCGCAAGTGTTGGCCCAGCCGCGCGCGCTGCTGATCGCCGCGGCCATCGCGGTCGGCATGGGCCTGATTCCCGGCATGCCCACCCTGACCTTCCTGGCGCTGGCGGCCGTGGTGGGCACCATCGGCTTCGTGCTGCTGCGCGGCACCCGCAAGGTGGTGGACGAGAAGACCGGCGAAATCACCGAGATCCCGGCGCTGGCCGCCGACGGCCAGAAGCCCCAGGCCAAGCCGCGCGCCGATGGCAGCGCCGAATTCGCGCCTACCCTGCCGTTGATGATCGACGTGGCCGCGGCCCTGCAACGCAGCTTCAATGCCGACGAACTGAACGACGAACTGCTCAAGATCCGCCGTGCGCTGTACTTCGACCTGGGCGTGCCGTTCCCGGGCATCCAGCTGCGCTTCAACGACGCGCTGGCGCCGGACACCTACAACATCCTGCTGTCCGAAGTGCCGGTGTCGCAAGGCAAGCTGCGGCCCGGCGCGGTACTGGTGCGCGATACCGAGCAGAACCTGCAAGCGCTGCAAGTGCCGTACGACACCGACAAGCGCTTCCTGCCCAACATTCCCACCCTGTGGGTGGATGCCGCGTTGGCGCCCACCTTGTCCGCGGCCGGCATTCCGTTCCTGGACCCGCATCAGGTGCTGACCTGGCACCTGGCCTTCGTGCTGAAGAAGTATTCGTCGGACTTCATCGGCATCCAGGAAACCCGCTTCCTGCTGACCGCGATGGAAGACCGTTTCCCCGACCTGGTCAAGGAAGCGCTGCGCGTGATGCCGGTGCAGAAGATCGCCGAGATCCTGCAGCGGCTGGTGTCCGAAGACATCTCGGTGCGCAACCTGCGCGCCGTGCTGGAAGCGCTGATCGAATGGGGCCAGAAGGAAAAGGATTCGGTGCTGCTGACCGAATACGTACGCGTCTCGCTCAAGCGCCACATCAGCTACAAATATTCCAGCGGCCAGAACATCCTGCCCGCCTACCTGCTGGCGCCGAACGTGGAAGAGACCGTGCGCGGCGCCATCCGCCAGACCTCGGCCGGCAGCTACCTGGCCCTGGACCCGGGCGCCTCCAAGAAGCTGGTCGACAACATCAAGCGCGCCACCGGCGACCTGACGGCCGCGGCGCAGAAACCCGTGCTGCTGACGTCGATGGACATTCGCCGCTACCTGCGCAAGATGATCGAGCAGGACCTGTACGAGCTGCCGGTGCTGTCCTACCAGGAACTGACGCAGGAAATCAACGTACAGCCGCTGGCCAGGGTGGACCTGTGACCTTGCACCCCACCGGAGCCCCGAGATGAGCGAAGCGCTGGAGCTGCGAGTCCTGTCCGGGCTGCACCGCGACGCCCGCTGCCTGGTCGAAGACGGCTCGGTGCTGGGCGCCGACCCGGCCTGCGACATCGTGCTGGCCGACGACGGCATGAGCCCGCGCGCCGCACGTGTGCGCATCGGTGCGGCCGGCTGGGACCTGGCGGTGGAAGACGGCCAGGCCGGCGAATCTGCCGGCGTCCCGCCCGGCACGCCGTTCAACCGGCCCGTGCCGCTGGGCCCCGTGTGGATCACCGTGGCGCGGCGCGCAGACCCCTGGGCCCAGGCGCCGGACGCCGCCAACGATGCCGTGGCGCAGACGGCAGAGTCTGCCGCGGCAATCGCCGCGCCCGCGACGCCCCCACCGGCGCCCGCCGCGGATTCACGCGCATCGGCCACCGGCGCCGCCGCGCTCGCGTCCAGCGACGAAGACCGCCAGCTGGAACAGCGCCTGCCCTTGCCGCCCGCCCAGGGCCGGCGTCGCAAACGCGATTCCTGGCCGATGGTGCTGGGCCTGGCCGCCGTGGTGCTGACCATCCTGGTGGCCATCGGCCTGGCGCTGATGCCCACGTCCACCGCCACGCGCGCCCCGCAAGTCGACCCGCGCCTGGCCGCCGCGGAGAAATCGGTGGGCCAGATATCCGCCGTGCTCGACCGCATGGGCCTGGCCTCGCGGCTGCACGTGTCGATGTCGCGCGACGGCATGGTGACGGTATCGGGCTGGGTGCGCAACGCCGCCGAACAGGACGCGGTGGCCTCGGCGCTGTCGCAGATCTGGCCGATGCCGGCCATGCGCGTCAGCAACGAAGACGAGGTCGTGCGCACCGCCCGCGGCGCGCTGCGCGCCTTCAACGTGCGCTACGAGCCGCGCTACGAAGGCGATGGCCGCCTGAACATTGCCGGCATCGCGAGCAGCGCCCGAGAACGCGCCTCGGCGCTGGATGCGCTGCGCGCGCAACTGCCCGGCATGACGGTGCTGGGCAACGACATCGCGCTGACGCAGCAATTGAGCGACACCCTATCCAGCCAGCTGGTGGACGCCGGCCTGTCGGGCGTGACCTTGGCCTGGAAGCCCGATCACCTGGAAATCGCCCCCGGCGCGCTCGACGACGACCAGCAGACGCGCTTGCAGGAACTGGTGGACGACTTCAACAAAAGCTATCTGGGCGTGGCCAAGCTGGCCGCGGCCAGTGCCGCGCCGGCCGCCGACAGCGTGCCGTTCGTGATCCGCAGCGTCGTGGGCGGCCCCCAGCCCTTCGTGGTGCTGGAAGACGGCAGCAAGCTCCTGGTGGGCGGGGTCTACCGCAAGTACCGCCTGGTCGCCGTGGAGAACACCCGCATCATCTTCGAAGGCCCGCGCACGGCCATCGTCACCCGTTGAGCCCCTCACCCAACCGCCACTGACCACCCCAGCCCGCATGAACACCTCGACCGCCCTGACCGAACTGGAACAACGCCTGGCCGCGCCCGGCGGCGCCGACCTGCGCGCCAAGCTGATGCAGCAGTTGGCCACGCTGGAACAGTCCGCGCGCACCCGGCTCGATTCCGGCCTGGTCCCGGTGGCGTTCCAGCAATGCCAGGCCGTGGCGCAAGCGGCGGCCGCCGCGCGCGACGTGCTGGCAGAAAGCTCTCTTGAATCCCCGGCCGGCGCTCTCCCAGCGTCCGCTTTCTCTCCCTTGACCCGCTAGGAGACGCACCATGGCACTGAACGGATTGACCGGCTCGTCCGGCCTGAATTTCAACAGCGTGAACAACACGATCTACGACAGCATCCGCTCGCAGGAAAGCAATCTGCAGACGACGCTGTCGAACATGCGCACCAACGCCGACGGCAGCGTGTCGCAGGCGGATATGCTGAAGATGCAGCAGCAGGTGCAGCAATGGACCATGCTGATCGAGATCCAGAGCACGATCACCAAGCAGATCGCGGACTCGCTCAAGGGCGTGATCCAGAAGGCCAGCTAAGGCCCTGAATCAAGGGTGCGCGGCGGTCGACCTAGACCGACCGCATCATGAAGGCGGGATCGCGCCGCAGCGCGTTGACGTCGGGTTCGGCGCGCGCGCTGCGTTTTTCCCAGGCCTCGACCTGGCCCAGCAGCGCGTCGATGGCGGCGAGCAACGCCTGCGCGCCGCACTGTTCGCGCGGCACGCCCAATTGCAGATGCAGGCGCCCATCGGGGGCCGCGCACGCGACCACGCCACCGCCCGCTTGCAGGAAATTGCTCTGCGCCGCGTGCAGCGCCTGGGGGCCATCCATCTTGCCACCCGCCACCGCGCACGACAGCAGCACTTGCCCACGCGCGCCATGCAGCATCAGCTGCACCAGGTGGCGTCCGTCGAATGCCAGTTGGCACAGGCCGCCATCCCCCGGCGCCAAGGCGGGAATGCCCAGCGCGATGCCGAGTTCGGAGAGTATCCGGGCGAAATGGGGATCTGACACGATGGCGGTTCTGCAAGACCGGACACCGACTGCGTAACGTGGCAGCCCGGCATGCGAGAGGGTGGACGAGCCGGCATTATGGCATTCGTTGCGCGCGCCGCCCAGACCTCGCGCACCGACAGCCCCCGCCGCGATCGCTGCCGCGGCGGTTCGGCGTCACGCCGACACCATGTTCACAGCGGCACCGCCGCGCGCTGCCGGCCTACCTTGGCCAGCCGCTGCGCATCGCCTTCCAGGCTGCGCCACAGCCGCAACAGGCGGTCCGCGCCGGTGCTGCGCGCATCGATCGCGTAGCGGGCATACGCCAGCCAGTGCCGCTCATCGGGTGCCAGGCCGCCCTCGGCCACCGCCAGCACCTCGCTTGCCAGCGCGTGCACGGCGTCGTCATCCAGGGCATCGCGCATGGCGTCGGCGCGCATCGCGCGCAGCCGCAACCAGCCCCATGACCGCAGCAGGTCTTCGGCCTGCGCCAGGTTGCGCATCAGGCCCAGCTGCAACGCCGACGGCGCCATCACCAGCGTCGCCGCCACCGGCTGGCCGGCCTCGTGTATCAACTGCGCGTCGGCAAAACCCGCCCCCGGGCCGCGCCCTTCGATATAGCCGCTGGCCCCCAGGCCTGCGTAGAGTTCTTCAATCCCGCCCGGCCGCCGCCAGGCCGTGCGCAACGCCTCCAGCGACGGCGGCTCGGCCAGGCGGTAGCGCCAACGCGCATCCAGGAAATGCGCGAACTGCGAATATTCAAAATGGCCGCCTTGCGGCGCGATCGTCACCGCCTCGCCGGTATCCGTGCGCCGGCCCGGCCAACCGCCGGACGCCAGGAATTCGGATAGCGACGGCGAGCCTGCCAGATGCACGCCGGTGGCCGACTTGTAGCCGTCGTCCACCGCCAGCGGCAGGCAGCGGCTGGCGGTGCCCGGCGCGAACATCCAGCGGAAATAGTCGCCCAGGTCCACGAATGGCCGCTCGGGCAGGCGTTGCAGGTAATGGTCGCCGGCATAGCGCGAATGGCGGAACATGCGGTCCCAGACCGTGAGCCGGTTTTCCTTCAGGCCGGTGGCACGGCCGCCTTCCAGCGGGCTGTTGGCGAAAATGGCGATGCCGGCCGGCGCCAGCGCCAGCACCACGTTCAATGCGCGCGCCGCCTGCGTCACGTCCACCGACGTGCACGGGCTGTTCTGCGCCTTGGCATCGATGCCCACGCGGTGCAGCCATTCGCGGTGGCCCACCAGTTCGCGGTAGATCGGCCGCGGCACATGCACCGACGCGTACCAGGTCGGGTCGAGCGTGCACTGCGGATGCTCGGACGCATTCAGCACCACCGCGTCTTCAAAGGCCAGCGCCGCGCTGGCATCGCGCAGCTCGCGCGACACGCGCCGCGCCAGCTCGTTCAGGCCGCCTTCGGCATCGGACACCGGCGCAAATGCGGTCTCGAGCAGATTGAAGCCGTTGTCCAGGCCGCTTTCACCGGCCGCGACCGAGACGCCCACCGCTCGTGTGCCGATATGCACCAGTTCCGGTGCCTCGCCGCGCGCCGCCTTGATGCCGGCCAGCGCATCGAAATAGCCGGCTACCGGATGGCTTGCGCCGGTCGCACGGTGCGCCACGGCCATTTCCATCTCCAGCCCCAGTGTCTGCCCCGCCCCCATCACTACGGTCTCCTTGTTGTCATCTCGAACCCGCCCTGCGCGCTGCCCGCTTGGTAACGCCGGGTCCGAGGCCGTTCCACACGCACCGTATCAGGCCAGCGCCGCCATCGTCTGCAGGCGCCGTGTCAGGATGTCGACGAACGCCTCGGTCACGACCGACGGCGCGGTCTGCGCGGGATAGGCCATGCTCACCCGCACCGGCAGTTTGGGCGTGAACGGTCGAATCGCCAACTGCTGCGCAAACACGTCCGCGATATACGGGTTGACGATGCCCAGCCCCGTGCCCGCCGCGGCCAGCGCGCAGATCGTCGACGAATACGTGGTTTCGATTTCGGACACCGGCTGCACCTGGTGCGCCAGCATCGCGCCGCGCAACTGCAAGTAGACATCGTCGTCGGCATTCAACACCAGCAAACGGCGCTCGTTCAGGTCGGCAATGCCGATGGACGCCAGGTCGGCCAGCGGATGGTCCGGCCGCATCACGCACACGGCCGCGCTTTCATGCAGGCTGGTCAAGGACAGATGCGCGCCTTCCAGCGGCACCGTCGTCACCACCACGTCGTAGGTGCCGTGCAGCAGCCCTTCGCGCAGGTACTGGCTGCCCACGGTCTGCATATTGATATGCACGTCGGGGTAGCGCTGCGCGAATTCCTCGACCGCGCCCGGCAGCATGCCCAGGCCCAATGCCGGCGTGCAGGCCAGCCGCAGCACGCCGCTGCCGCTGCGGCGCATGGCAGCCACGCGGTCTTCGATGCGTTCCAGGCCGACGAAATGCCGCTTGACGGTATCGAACAGGTCCTTGGCCTCGCGCGTGGGCCGCAGCCGGCCGCGCTCCATGTCGAACAGCTTCAGGCCGCTGGCCTGCTGCGCCTGCGACAGCAGACGGCTGATGGACGGTTGCGTGGTGCGCAGCATCTGCGCGGCGCCGGTCGTCGTGCCGGTCAACATTACCGCGTGGAAGGCTTCGATCTGACGGAAATTCAGCGGTCGGCTCATGGGCTCACAGGGTATGGCAAATCTGCATAGGCTATGCCGAAAAAAGAATTTTTTCAAATACCTGGCGACTCCTACACTCGTGGCTCTCAAGGTGCCGTGACCGGCGCCGTCCTTGAAATCCAACCGCTGTAGGGAAACACCATGAATGCATGCCGTCCCTGGCGCCGCCGCGTCCTGCAAGCCCTTTGCCTGACCCTGGCCGGCTCCGCCCTGCCGTTTGCCGCCCATGCCCAAGCCAATTATCCGGACCGTCCGTTACGGATCATCGTGCCCTTCACGGCCGGCGGCAGCTCGGATATCCAGGGCCGCCTGCTGGCCGAACACCTGGGCAAACTCTACGGCCAATCCGTCGTCGTGGAAAACCGCCCCGGCGCCGGCGGCCACATCGGCGGCAAATACGTGGCCGATTCCGGACCCGACGGCTACACCCTGCTGCTCGGCTCCATCGGCCTGCATGCCACCTATGGCGTCTACAAGACCCTGAACTACCGCCCCGCCGACGACCTGAAACTGATCACCATCGTCGCCGAGATGCCGCACGTGGTGGTCGCCAACCCCGACCTGCCCGCCAACACCCTCGGTGAACTGACGGCCCTGGCTCGCGCCAAGCCGGACACCATCCACTTCGGCTCGGCCGGCGTGGGCTCGTCGGTGCATATGGTAGGCGAACTGTACAAGATGGCCGCCCAGGCGCCGATCGTGCACATTCCCTACCGCGGCAGCTCGGCGGCCACCAACGACCTGCTCGGCGGCCAGATCCAGCTGCTGTTCGAGAACGTGCCCACCACCATCGGCTACATCCAGACCGGCAAGCTGCGTGCCCTGGCCATCACCGGCGCCACCCGCTCGCCCGCGCTGCCCAACGTGCCCACCGCCGCCGAGGCCGGCCTGCCCGGCCTGACGGTCACCTCGTGGACCACGCTGGCCGCCAGCAAGGACGTGCCCGACGCGCTGATCCAGAAGATCAGCGCCGACCTGCGCCGCGTCTATGCCGACCCCGCCTTCCGCGCCGGACTGGAACGCCTGGGCATGACGCCCGTGGGCAACAGCCCCGCCGAGGCGCGCGAGTTCGTCGAACGCGAACGTGCCCGCTGGAACAAGGTCATCGAAACCGAGCACATCAGCGCAGGCTGACCCTTTTTCTCTCTCAACGCGTGATGAACCGCATGCCCCAATCCGACATTGCCTGCCGCCGCCTGGGGGCCCCGCCGGGCCACCACTTCTTCGGCTACTACAACAAGACCGTCTGGCACCGCGGCGGCCGCTATCTGCTGGCCAACCGCACGCCGGTCAAGGACGCCGTGCTGACGCCCGACCTGCGCGCCGAGGTCGGCTACTTCGACCTGCAGCAGGGCGACCGCTATCACGCCGTCGGCGCCACCACCGCCTGGAACTGGCAGATGGGCTGCCAGTTGCAATGGCTGGACGGCAAGGCCGAGCCGCAGCTGATCTACAACTGCCGCCGCGACGACGACAGCGGTTTCTATCCCGGTTTCCGCTCGGCCGTGCACAACGTCATCACCGGTGAAACCCGCACTCTGCCGCTGCCGATCTACGTCGCCGCGCCCAGCAGCCGCTACGCGCTATGCGTGGACTACCGGCGCCTGTACATCACGCACCAGACCATCGGCTACAGCGAACATGCGCCCGGCCCCGTTGCCAATGCGCCCGCCGACGACGGTATCCACACGCTGGACCTGGACAGCGGCGCACACCGCCTGCTGGTCAGCTACGCGGATCTGGCCGCCTTTCACCCGCGCGCCTCGATGCAACGCGCCATCCATTGGGTCAGCCACATCGAGGTCAACCCGTCGTCCACCCGTATCCTGTTCCTGCACCGCTGGACCGAACGCGTCAAGGACGAAACCTGCTTCCTGCACCGGCTCATCACCATGAACCCGGACGGCAGCGACATGCGCCTCTTGGAATGTTCCGACCATCCGCTGCCGCAACTGGCCGACGACTTCGATCCCAGCGCGGTCGGCACCTTCGACTACGAAAAGTCCGAATACCAGATCTCGCATCCGCTCTGGCGCGACGACCGCTCGATCATTGTCTGGGGCCCGCACGACGGCAGCATCCACTACCACCTGTATGAAGACGCCCCCGACGGCGCCGTGCAGGTGGTGGGCGATGGCGTGCTGACCGAGAACGGCCACATGACCTTCTCGCCCGTCGACACCCGCTGGCTGCTCAGCGACACCTATCCCGACCCCGTCACGCACGAACGCATCCTGTTCCTGTATGACATGCAGACGGGCCGGCGCCACGACCTGGGCAGCTTCTACGCCGACCCCACGCTGTCCAAGGAAAACCGCTGCGACCTGCACCCGCGCTGGAGCCGCGACGGCACGCAGGTCTGCATCGACTCGGTGCACGAAGGCGAACGCCAGATGTATGTGCTGGACGTCGCGCCGATCGTGAAGGGATAAAAGAACGGGCCGCTCAAGGCGGCCCCTTTTTTTTTTCGACAGGTGATGCGTCACGCGTACGCGGGGTCCGAGCCGGACCGCCCCGGCGTCAGCCCTCTTGCGCCACTTGCCGCAACGCCTGCTCGAACACGTCCGCCGGCTGTCCGCCCGACACCAGGTACTTGCCGTTCAGGATCACCGACGGCACCGACGTGATGCCGCGCTCGCGCCATTCGGCCTCTTCCTTGCGCACCTCATCGGCATAGCGGCCCGAGGCCAGCACCTCGCGGGCCTCGGCTTCGTCCAGCCCCGCATCCGCGGCTGCGCGCGCCAGCACGTCGGCATCCGCCGTGTCCTGGTTGTCGTAGTGATAGGTTTCCAGCAGGCGCTTCTTCAGCGCCGTCTGGCTGGCCTGGCCCTGCAATCCGGCCCAGTGCAGCAGGCGATGCGCGTCAAAGGTATTGAACGAGCGGTTGTCCTCGGCCATGCGCATGCGCATGCCGACCGCCGCCGCGCGCTCGGTGATCACCTTGCGGTTGGCCTGCACCTGCTCGCGGTCGTAGCCATACTTGGCCATCAGGCGCTCGATGGTGTTCTGCCCGCCCTTGGGCATGTCGGGATTGAGCTCGAACGGCCGGAACCGCAGCTCGACGTCGGCCTCGCCTTTCACCCGCTCCATTGCGGTCAGCAGGCCGCCCAGGCCTACCGCACACCAGGGGCAGGCAACGTCGGACACGAAATCGATAGTGACTTTGGACATGGAAATCTCCGGGAACAAGCTTGCAGCGTAGATCAAACCTGCACGGCGGGTTGAAAAAGCCCTGGGTGCGCCAGGGGATCAGCCGCCGCCCCCCGGCCGCAATTCACGCATCCCCCGCCCCAACTTGCGCCGCAGCAGGCTGCGCAAGGTCGACGTGTCCGCATACCCCACCTCGGCCGCCACGCGGTCCAGATCGCAGCCGTTGGACATCAGCTGCTGCGCCCGCTGCACCCGCAGGTCTTGCACGAACGCCAACGGCGATTTGCCCAGCACTCTCTCGGTGCGCCGCTGCAACGTGCGCGCATGCACCTGCAACGCCGCCGCCCCGTCCTGCAAGGAAAAACCCTTGGACAGATTGCCGCGCACCCAGCGCTCGAAACGCTCGACCAGCGGATCGGCATGGGCCAGGAAATCCGGAATGATGTACTGCGCTTGCGACGACCGGTTGTCGATCAGCAGAAACTTAGCCACCGTCGCCGCCAGTTCCGGGCTGGCCTGGCGCATCAGCCACAGCGCCAGGTCCAGGTGCCCCATCGCCGCGCCCGCCGTCACCACGCCCTGGGAACTGACGATCATGCGCGTGTCGTCCAGCCGCACCGCCGGATAGCGTTCGCGAAACAGCGGCGCCAGCGACCACGTGGTGGTGGCGTCGCGCCCGTCCAGCAAGCCACTGTCGGCCAGCACGAAGGTGCCGATACACGCGGCCGCGATGCCCACGCCTTGCGCTCGCCATGCCTGCAACTGCGCCTTGGCCCGGGCCACGTCGCGCCGGCCCAGCGCCGCCACCAGCTTGGGCGGCGTCTTGGCATTCAACGCCGGCACCACCGCCCAGTCCGGCCGCGGTACGTCGTCCGCCGGCTGCACGGCCACCGACATGCCCAGCGCCGTGCGGATACGCCGGCCCGCCCCCACCACGGTCACCTCGAACGGCGCCGCGCCGCCCCCGCTCAGCGCGGCCAGCTCGTTGGCCGTGTCGAACGTATCCAGCAGTGCCGTCAGCCCGGTGTCGAACGCGCCGTCCAGCGCGTAGATGCAGATTCGCATGTCGTAAATGACCTAATTATTGTCATTTACGACTATAGATGCCTGACTGGAGCGATGTCTAGAATGCCTTCGATCCCCCGCCGGTTCCGCCCCGCCCGGCCCACGCACCCTCAACATGTCAGCGAGACCCGCGATGCAACACCCCGATCAAAGCCAACTCGACAATCCGGCGTGGTTCGCATTGGCCTCCCGCCAGCAATCGCTACGCCAGGGCGAAGGCCTGGCCGTTCGCTATCACCCGGATGTCGCCCCATTCGCCGCGCTGCGCAACACCACGCGTGAGGCGTTCGACGCCCTGCAACGCCTCATCCCGCCCGGCGGCCAGGCCTTGCTGCAGACCCTGTCCGATGTGCCGCCCATCGACGGCCTGCGTACTGAAACCCTGTTCTCGTTCTTTCAGATGGTGGATGCCGCGCCCGCGCCGGATGCCGACGACGGCGGCATCCTGTCGTTACGCCCCGCAGACAGCGCCGACATGCTCGCCCTGGCCCAGCAAACACGGCCCGGCCCGTTCGGCCCGCGCACCATCGAAACCGGCCGCTACATCGGCCTGCGGCAAGACGGACGCCTGATCGCCATGGCAGGCGAACGCATGCGGCTGGACGGCTATGTGGAAATCAGCGCGGTGTGCGTGGACGAGGCGCATCGCGGACGCGGCCTGGCCGGCAGGCTCATGAACGTCCTGCGCCGCGATATCGCGGAACGCGGCGACACGGCCTTTCTGCATGTGCGCGACAACAATGCGGCAGCCATCGCGCTGTATGAACGCCTGGGTTTCACCAAGCGCCAGACCTTCCTGCTGCATCAGATCGGGCGGCAGGACGAAGCGCCTACCCCGGCGTTACCCGCCCAAACAGGATCTTCTCGATGACGCGCACCCGGTCCCGGCGCCGCCGGACAGCCCGCCCCACCCGGCCGAACGCGCGCTTTTTCTGTTTGGCCTCGCGGCTGGCCTGCAGGTGTTCGATGAACACCTCGCCGCCCAGCGCATTGTCGGTCTTGTCGAAGATCCAGCAATAGGACACCGGCAGGATGCCCAGCCGAAAGCGCGGCGCAGCCGACGCTGCATCGTCAGCCAGAATGCGTTCCAGCACCAACTGGTCCCACTCGTCCGGCGACGCCGCGCAGGCATCGGCCCACGCCTGCAACAGCTCGGTGGCGGCCGGCGTATGGTTGATGAACAGCGTCCCGCTCAGCAGGTGCCCATCCGGCTCGAAGTAGGCGCCGATATCGCAATCCATCCCCGCCAGCGCCGGCCACGGATCGCGGTGAAACACCGCGTCCACATCCACGTACAGCATCGGCCCGACGTGCTTCTTGCGCATGGCGACCAGCACCCCGGCCTTCATCGACGCATTGCGCACCCACGACCCGGTGGAATCGATCGCCTCGGCATCCACCGGCAGCCCCAGCCGTTCGGCGGATCGCACCAGGCGGTTCTTCTCGGCCTCGTACACGCTGTCCTTCGTATAGAAAGCCACCGTCATGCCGGTGGCCAAGGGGCGAACCGCAGGCTCCGCACGCCCATCCGCCCCCGGAAAACGCGCCACCACGCGCCGATGCTCCGGCGACCAGGCCGAAAACTTGCGTTGAAACCACTCGAACATGATGGGCCGCCTATCAAGACTGAAGAATTCAGGCGGAGTGTAGGAGCGGCATTTTCAGGCCGGGGGCCGTTGCAACCGGCAGAAATACGGGTCACTGTGTTGCAACCGATCGAAATATGAATCCAGGCAAGCACGCGGCTGACGGACGTAAAAAAACCCGCAGGGCCATCGCGGCTTGCGGGTTTCGGGTCTGATCTTTCAGACCTGAGCTTTCTTACGGAAATTCTTGGCGGACAGAGGGGGATTCGAACCCCCGATACGCTTTTGACGTATACACGCTTTCCAGGCGTGCGCCTTCAACCGCTCGGCCACCTGTCCTGATCTGGTACGCATTCCGAAAAATGCGAATCCGCGATTCTAGCAGATTGGAAAGAATGCTGCAGCGCCCGCCGGCAAAAAGAAAAAGGGGACGCGATTGCGTCCCCTCGGTCCTTCCCCGGGCCTGCCCCCACAAGGCGCCCCGGGGTCGGCCAAACGTTACACCGGCGGCGGGTCCTGTTCGCGGTAGGAACTGACCGTGCCGTCCGGCTCGGTCTCTTCCAGCCGCACCCGGAAACCCCACAGACGCGCCAGGTGCTTCATGACTTGCTCGGCATCCTCGGCCGCCAACGGCCGGCCGCGGCTCTTCAGGTGGCGCAGCACCAGCGACCGGTCGGTGTCGCGGTTGAAACGCGTGACCTGGATGTCCGGCACCTGGTTGTCGCGGTTGTGCTGCGCGGCCAGCAGGCGGCGGATGTCGCGGTAGCCTTCGTCGTCGTGAATGGCGGCGACTTCCAGCTTGGGGTTGGCCTGGTGGTCCGAGATCGCAAAGAAGCGGAACTCGCGGATCAGGCGCGGCGACAGGTATTGCGAAATGAAGGACTCATCCTTGAAGTTGCGCATGGCAAAGTCCAGCGTCTTCAGCCAGTCGCCGCCCGCGATGTCCGGGAACCAGCGCCGGTCTTCGGGCGTGGGCTTCTCGCAGATGCGGCGGATGTCCGACATCATCGCGAAGCCCAGGGCGTACGGGTTGATGCCGCCATAGCCGCGTTCGTCAAAGCCGCGCTGGCTGACGACGTTGGTATGGCTTTGCAGAAACTCCATCATGAAGCCATCGTTGACCAGCCCCTTTTCATGCAGGCGGTTCAGGATGGTGTAGTGCCAGAACGTCGCCCAGCCCTCGTTCATGACCTTGGTCTGCGTCTGCGGGTAGAAGTACTGCGCCACCTTGCGCACGATGCGCACCAGTTCCTTCTGCCAGGGCGCCAGCTTGGGCGAGTACTTCTCGATGAAGTACAGCAGGTTTTCCTCGGGCTCGGGCGGAAACACCACGGCGGCCGCGCGCGGGTCCTTGTCGGCTTCCAGTCGCGGCAGCGTGCGCCACAGGTCGTTGTATTGCAGGCGGGCGTGCTCCTGGCGCTCGGCCTGGCGGGCGGCTTCTTCCTTGTACGAGATCGGCGTGGGCCGCTTGTAGCGGTCGACCCCGTGGTGCGACAGTGCGTGGCAGGAGTCGAGCAGCGCTTCCACGGCGTCGATGCCGTAGCGGTCTTCGCAGTCCATCACGTACTTGCGGGCGAACACCAGGTAGTCCAGTACGCCGTCGGCGTCGGTCCACTGGCGGAACAGGTAATTGCCCTTGAAGAACGAGTTGTGGCCGTAGCAGGCATGCGCGATCACCAGCGCCTGCATCGTCATGGAGTTTTCTTCCATGAGATACGCGATGCAGGGGTTGGAGTTGATCACGATCTCGTACGCCAGGCCTTGCATGCCGCGACGGTAGTACTGCTCGTTGCGGATGAATTCCTTGCCGTAGGACCAGTGCGGATAGCCAATCGGCAGGCCGGCCGACGCATACGCGTCCAGCATCTGTTCCGAGGTGATGACCTCGATCTGGTTCGGGTAGGTGTCCAGCCCGTACTCGCGCGCGACCTGCGAGATCGCGTCGTCATAGGACTGGATCAGCTCGAACGTCCATTCGGAACCTTGCGACAATGGCCGGGGGCTGCCGCCGACCGATTCCGGCTCTACGAGTGCGCCCACGATGGCATTCATGCGGTTTCCTTCTTGAACAGGTCATGGAACACGGGATAGATCTCCCCGCGTTCGCAGATGCGCCGCATCACGAAATGCGGCTCCAGTTTCTGTTCATACTCCGCCCACAGGCTGCTCTTGCGGGCTTCCTGCGAGTCGGGGATCTCGATATAGGCGAAGTAGCGCGAGGCCGGCAGCAGGTGTTCGGCCAGGAAGCGCGCGCTCTTGCCGGCGTCGGCGCCGAAAGAATCGCCGTCGCTGGCCTGCGCCGCATACACGTTCCAGGCCGTGGGCGGATAGCGCTTCTCGACGATCTCGCGCATCAGTTCCAGCGCCGACAGCACGATGGTGCCGCCGCTCTTGGGATCGTAGAAGAAGGTCTGCTCGTCCACTTCCTCGGCATTGTCGGTGTGGCGGATGAAGACCAGGTCCACGTGCTCGTACTTGCGCGACAGGAACAGGTAGAGCAGCGTGAAAAAGCGCTTGGCCAGATCTTTCTTGCCCTCGTCCATGGACCCGGACACGTCCATCAGGCAGAACATGACCGCGCGCGCCATCGGAATGGATACCGACACGCGGTTGCGGTAGCGCAGGTCCAGGTCGTCCAGGAACGGCACACGGGCCAGGCGCTCGCGGCAGTCTTCGACGTCCTGCTCCAGCGTCCGGATCTCGTCAGCGGGCGCACCCGCCGACAGGGCCTTGGCCAGGCGTTCTTCAGCGTCTTCAAGGTCGGCACGCGCTTTCACGCTCAGCGCCACCCGCCGCGCCAGCGACGACTTCAGCGTGCGGCTGATGCTGAGCATGCTGGGCGAACCGGTGGTGGTGTAGCCCGCGCGCTGCCATTTCTTCTGGCTGACCTCGCCCAGCTGGTTGCGCGCCAGGTGCGGCAGTTCCAGGTCTTCGAAGAACAGGTTCAAAAATTCGGCGCGCGACAGGCTGAAGGTGAACTGATCGACCGCCTCGCCTTCGCCGGGCTCGTTGCCGCCCTGGCCTTCTCCTCCTTGCGGCCGGTCGATGGCGTCGCCCTTGGCGAATTCGCGGTTGCCCGGATGCACCATTTCCCGGTCGCCGCCCGCGCCGTGCCGGAAAGTCGGCTCGGAAATATCGCGGGCGGGCAGGTTGATCTCGCCGCCCTGATCCATGTCCTGGATCGAGCGGTCGCGGATCATCCCATGGACCGCCTTGCGGATCTGGTCCTTGTAACGCCGAAGAAAGCGCTCCCGGTTGACAGCGCTTTTGTTGCGCCCGTTAAGACGTCGATCGATCAGTGAATTCATGATTCACCTCGCTCAGGAAGACTTCCTCACGCGGAGGTACCACTCGCACAGCAGCCTGACCTGCTTTTCCGTGTAGCCCTTTTCCACCATCCGGTCGACAAAGCTCTGGTGCTTCGACTTGTCCTCGGCCGAGGCCTTGGCGTTGAACGAAATCACCGGCAGCAAGTCTTCCGTGTTCGAGAACATCTTCTTCTCGATCACTTCGCGCAGCTTTTCATAGCTGGTCCAGGTCGGGTTGCGGCCGTTGTTGTTGGCGCGCGCTCGCAGCACGAAGTTCACGATCTCGTTGCGGAAGTCCTTCGGGTTGGCGATGCCGGCCGGCTTCTCGATCTTTTCCAGTTCATCGTTCAAGGCGCTGCGGTCGAAGCTTTCGCCGGTTTCCGGGTCGCGGAATTCCTCGTCCTGGATCCAGCAGTCGGCAAACGTGACGTAGCGGTCAAAGATGTTCTGGCCATACTCGGAGTATGACTCGAGATAGGCGGTCTGGATTTCCTTGCCGATGAATTCCGCGTAGCGCGGCGCCAGGAAGCCCTTGATGAACTCCAGGTAGCGGCGGCGGATTTCCTCGGGGTAGTCCTCGCGGCCGATGCGCTGCTCGAGCACGTACATCAAGTGCACCGGGTTGGCGGCAACTTCGGTCTGGTCGTAGTTGAAGACGCTGGACAGGATCTTGTACGCGAAACGCGTGGACACCCCGTTCATGCCTTCGTCGGTACCGGCGTAGTCCTTGTATTCCTGCAACGCCTTGGCCTTGGGGTCGACGTCCTTCAGGCTTTCGCCGTCGTAGACGCGCAGCTTGGAATAGATGCTGGAATTCTCGGGTTCCTTCAGGCGGGTCAGCACCGAGAACTGCGCCATCATGTCCAGCGTTCCGGGCGCGCACGGCGCCTTGGACAGCGAGCTGTGATGCAGCAGCTTTTCGTAGATGCGGACTTCCTCCGACACCTGCAGGCAGTAAGGCACCTTGACGATATAGATACGGTCAAGGAAAGCCTCGTTGTGCTTGTTGTTGCGGAAGGTCTGCCATTCCGACTCGTTCGAGTGGGCCAGGATGCTGCCGTTGAACGGAATCGCCGAGAACCCCTCGGTGCCCTTGAAGTTGCCTTCCTGGGTGGCCGTGAGCAGCGGATGCAGCATCTTGATCGGCGCCTTGAACATCTCGACGAACTCGAGCAGCCCCTGGTTGGCCAGGCACAGGCCGCCGGAATAGCTGTAGGCGTCCGGATCGTCCTGCGAGTGGCGGTCGAGCTTGCGGATATCGACCTTGCCCACCAGCGACGAAATGTCCTGGTTGTTCTCGTCGCCCGGTTCGGTCTTGGCGATGGCCACCTGGCGCAGCACCGAAGGATTCAGGCGCACCACGCGGAACTGCGAGATGTCGCCGTCGAATTCCTTCAGGCGCTTGACCGCCCACGGCGACATGATGCCCGTGAGGTAGCGGCGCGGAATGCCGTATTCCTTTTCGAGCGTGTCGCCGAAGCGTTCCGGATGGAACAGGCCCAGCGGCGACTCGTTCACGGGCGAACCCTTGAGCGCGTAGATGGGATAGCTCTCCATCAGGACCTTCAGGCGTTCTGCAATGGACGACTTGCCGCCGCCCACAGGCCCCAGCAGATAGAGGATTTGCTTGCGCTCTTCCAGTCCCTGCGCGGCGTGCTTGAAGAACGCCACGATCTGCCCGATGACGTCCTCCATGCCGTAGAACTCCTGAAACGCTGGATAGCGCCGGATGGTCCGGTTGGAAAACAAACGGGAAAGACGTGGGTCGTTGCGCGTATCCACGATTTCAGGTTCGCCAATCGCGGCCAGCATGCGCTCAGCGGGGCTGGCGTATGCCATCGGATCGCGTTTGGCGAGGTTCAGATATTCCTCAAGGGAAAGCTCTGACTCCTGCTCTCTTGCATACTGCGACTTGAAGCCTTCGACGATGTTTTGCACGGAAACCTCCTACAACACGCGAAAAAGCCATGACGTCCCTACGTGTCCCCATTGTGTGCCTCTGTGCTTACGCGTGACTAGATAATCTCGCCATAAGCATTTTCGGCACGGTCGTATGTTGCTTTCGCCACACATCAACCAAGAGCACGATCGGGCCCTTTCCGTTTAGGCTGCACCCTTCGGACACAAGTTCCGTCAGGGATTGCAACTAACGTGAATAAGTTCACTCGTACGCCTTCAGCATATCGCTGTAGAACGGGCGCATGATGCGGCCGCATATGAAATGGTCAGCAATGATTTGAAGGGATGAGCGATATCCCGGTGGATTCTTATGATCCGGGCGTAAGGCCCGGTGCGTTCGCTGAACGATGGCAGCGAACGGTCTGAACGGCGCAATGTGCGGCCTGGTTCAGCGACGTGTCGGTCCGGTTGTTGAAAGCGCCGGTACGCGACACTGGAATCCGTGGTGACGAGGGCGCGTTGCGGGCGGTGGAGCAAGCCATGCGCGCGTAGCGCCAAGTCATGGTCTTAGCTTAAGCCGATTTGACGATTTTGTGGCAATTCATTTGCACCGATGCGCAAAAAAACGCAGCAGAAAATGTTAGGGAGAACGCGAACGCCGTTCACGTGCAAATCGCTCCCAAACTTGCTGCGATTCGGCTGCAAGCCGCACCGGTAAACGCTATGCGGGCGATGGATTGCGGCTATCGCAGCCCTTCGTTGGCAGCCGCATGGCGAGAGTGCTAATACCCCTTGCGGCATCAAGGATAGAATCACGCATCCATCATTTCCCGCCCGCGCTCTCTTTTCAACGCCTTCAACCGCATCATGCCGCACCGTTCGCGACCCGCCATGTCGGGGTTTCGCATCGCCAACGCCCGACGGCGCCGGCCCTGGCTTGCGGTGCTTTGCGGCCTGCTTCTCCTGACCGGCTGCGAACCTGCCGGTACCAAGCAAGCGGGCGGTGCGCTTCCCAATGATGCTTACGTGTGGCAACGGCGCTGGACACCGGCCGTGACCGGCGCGCTGGCCGATGGCGCCGAATCCGTGCGGTCCTGGCGCGTGCTGGCGGCGGAAATGCGCGCCGACGGCGTCTGGTTCGATGCCGCGCCCGATCTCGCGGCGCTGGCCGCAACCCAGCGGCCGGTGGTGGCGGTGCTGCGGCTGGATGGCCGCGTTGGCGCGCTGCGGCCCGACGACATCATCGCGCGCGCCACCGCCACGCTGGCGGCATGGCGCAATGCCGGCGTTACCCCCGCCGCACTTGAAATCGACTACGACTGCGCCACCTCGCAGCTGCCCGCCTACACCGCCATGCTGACCGACCTGAAGCGCCGGCTGGCACCTGGCGTGGCGCTGTCGATCACCGCCTTGCCCACCTGGCTGAACAGCCCCGCGCTGGCCGCGCTGCTGGCCGTGCCCGACGAAACCGTGCTGCAGGTCCATGCCGTGCAGGATCCCGCGCTGGGGCTGTTCAACGCCAAGCGCGCGCACGCCTGGCTGGATGCCTACGCGCGCCAGACCAGCCGGCCGTGGCGTGTGGCGCTGCCCACTTACGGCAGCCGCGTCGCCTGGGACGACAACGGCCGCATCGCCACCGTCGAAAGCGAGCGCCCCGCGCTGATGCCCGGGGGCCGCTCGGCCGAACTGCTGGTCGCTCCGGCCGACATGGCGGCGTTTGTCGCCGCGCTGGACCGTGACCGGCCTGCGGGCCTGGCGGGCATCGTCTGGTTCCGCTTGCCGACATCCGCCGACACGCGCGCCTGGAGCCTGCCGACCTGGCGCGCCGTGCTTGCGCGCCAGCCCTTGAACGCCGATGTGGCCGTCGCGGTGCAAACCGCGGGCCCCGGCGGCGCGCGCAACGTGCTGCTGGCCAACCGCGGCAACAGCGATGCGCCGCTGCCGTTTGCCATCCGGATCGATGCTGCCTGCCGCACGGCGGATGGCATCAACGGCTACACCCTTGAATACGACCGCCAGGGCCTGTATCTTCGCCGCGCGCAAGATGGGCTTTTGCGTGCCGGCGCCGAGCGCGCCATTGGATGGATACGCTGTGAATCCGCAACCCCGAGCCTTCATGTACAACCGTAAATCGCTTGCTGCCGTGCTGGTGTTGGCCTGCGCCGCGGGCGCGGGCATCGTCATCGCCTGCGGCCCGGAATTCCCGCCGCAACTGCTGGATGATCGCGCCGGCACCCTGCAAGGCACGCCCGCCAATTCCTTCGCCTACGAGGCCGCGCGGCTGACGCCGGCCACCGACGCGCTGCGCGCCAGCGAATCGGCGCTGCTGCCCGACGGCACCTACCGGTCCGACGCCACGCCGGAAGATTTCGATCCGGCGCTGAGCCCGGCGCAACGCGACCAGATCCGCGCCATGCGCGCCCAACCCGACGGCGATCAGGCCTACGCCGCCGGCGCGGGCCTGCCGGAAGCGGTGCGCCTGTATGTCGCGGCCGCGGTGGACTACCGGACGGCGCCGCAAGGCCAGGGCGACATGCGCCGGGACCGCGCGCGCAAACGCCTACTCTCTATATTGGGGTTGCCGCCGGCGCAGGCCGCGACGCGCAGCGTCTGGGCCGCCTATCTGCTGGCGGAAATGGGAGACGCGCAAGCCGCGTACGACCCGCCCGACGAGCATTCGCACGAAGCCAGCCACGATGCACACGCCTGGCGCGCCCAAGACGCCGAGGCCTACGTCCGCGTTCGCGCGCTGGCGCTGCGCGGCGACGCCGATCCGCTGGGCCTGGCGGTGGCCAGCTACGGCCAGCAAGCCCGCCTGTACCTGACCGGCGCCCAAGGCCCTTGCACGTACGACGATCTGGTCAACGCCACGGCCTGCATGGACGCCATCGCGCCCGCCGACCTGAAACTTGCCGTACGCCTGTACGCCGACCAGGCCGCCCGCGGTTCCGGCAGCGGCCTCGCATCGCTGCGCCTGCTCGCCAACTGGGCGTTGACCGCCCCCGGCCGCGCCGCGCGCCTGATCGACGACCCGATCGGCCAGCGCCTGCTGGTGGCCTACGGGCTGGCCCGCGTGGGCGACATCGTCGACGGCAACCCGGACAGCGCCAACGATGTCTGGGCCACCTTCGACGCGACCGGCCGACTTGGGCTGGCCGATGCCGCCACCGGCCGGCCCGACCTCACCCCCAATCCCGCGCTGCAATCGCTGGTGGCCGCCTTGCAGACGCAGGACCCGCAGCACATCGCCGATGCCGACCGGGTGGCCGCGCTGGCGTATCGCGTGGGCCGCTACGACCTGGCGCAGGCGCTGGCCGAGCGGCTCGATACGGCGCTGGCCTGGTGGGTGCGCGCCAAGCTGGGCGTGCGCCAGGGCGACACCGAACGCGCCGCGCACGCCTACACGCAGGCCCTGGCGGCATTTCCGCGTGCGGACGGCAGCCTGGAAGCCAACGCGGGCGCGCTGCTGAAGGCGGAACAAGGCGTGTTGTCCTTGTCGCGCGGCCAATATGTCGAAGCGCTGGACCAGCTCTATCGCGCCGCCGCCCATCGCGACGGCGAAGCGCCGCCCGACGAAGGCTGGCCCCTGTCGCCGTACTGGAACGACGCCGCCTACGTGGCCGAACGCGTGCTGACCACGGACGAACTCAAGGCCTATGTCGACCGCCAGGCCCCGGCCTCGCCGCCGCCATCGCGACCGCCCGGTTTCAGCCGCTACACCACCGACCAGTTCTACGAATGGAGCCGCCTGCACCAGCCGCCCGTGCACGACCGCCTGCGCCAATTGCTGGCGCGCAGGCTGGTGCGCGAGGGCCGGGTGGACGAAGCGCTGCCCTATTTCCCGGCCGACGCCGACCCGCGCTTCGCGTCCCTGGCCTACCAGGATGGCGACTGGAAGATCGTGGAATCCAACGTGCGCCAGCGCGCCGCCGAGTACGGCGATGCGTTGCTGGCTGCCGGCAACGCCTGGGGCCGCACCTCGCGCGCGCAGGCCTGGTACGCCGCCGCCACCTTGGCGCGTCGCGACGGCATGCGGATCATGGGTTACGAACAGGGCCCCGATTACGCCGTGTACGACGGCAGCTACGCAGCCGGCGCCGGCCGTGAAGCCAATCCGTGGTGGCGCGAGGCCCGCGCCAACGCCGGCCAGCCGCTCGATACGCCATTGCAACGCGCCGAAGCCGACCTGCCCGGCCCGTTCGTGACGCAGGAAGAACGGGTGCGCTACGCCGCCAGCGAAGCCAAGCCCGACGTGCGCTACCACTATCGCCAGATCGCCGCTGACTACGCGCTGAAGGCTGCCGACCAGTTGCCGACCCGCTCGCAGGCCTTCGCCGCCGTGCTGTGCCGCGGCGCGCGCTACGTCATCGACGACACGCCGGATCGCGCCACCGCCATCTACCTGCGCTATGTGGACCAGGGCGCCCAGGTGCCCTTCAGCGACACCTTCGGCCGTGAATGCCCCGAGCCGGACTTCCAATCCGCCTCGCGCTTTCACTATATCCAGGCCTGGAAGGCCTGGGAACGCGTGCGCCATCAGCATCCGGGGCTGCTCCTGGCCGGCGGCCTGCTGGTGTTGGCGGCGCTGGGCGCGGGCATCTGGGCCTGGCGGCCGCGAGGCAGCAAAGCCTGAGCGGGGTCTGCTTAAAAGCGGGGCTGCTAGTAAAGAAGAGCGCTCGAAAGAAGGGCGCTCGGAAAGAAGATCGCTCGGACGCGGCCCCTAGGACAGCGTCGGCAGTTCGACCCGGCGCATCAGCTCGCGCCAGTGATCCGCCACCCGCGCGCGCACGCGCAGGTCGGCGCCCAGGCGCTCGGCGTCGATGAATTCGTAGTGCGGGGCGGCCTCCAGCCGCTCCAGCAGCGGCAGCTTGACCAGGCCGGCGGCGTCACCCAGCAGCATCGGCGCCAGGTAGACCAGCAGTTCGTCGATGCAACCGGCCGCCACCAATGCGCCGCTCAAGCCGGCGCCCGCCTCGACATGGACTTCGTTGAACTGCTCGGCAGCGAACCAGCGCATCATCGCCGGCAGGTCGACCCGGTCGGGTTCCTGTCCAGGCAGCTCGACCACCCGCACATTCCTGGCCGCCAACCGCGCGGCTTTGGCGGCATCGGCGCGGGCGGTGAACACAATGACCTCGCCGCCATCGATCAGGCGCGCGTCTTCCGGCAGCTCGAAGCGGCCGTCGACCACCGCCCGGCGCGGCTGGCGCGGTGTGGCCACGCTGCGCACGGTCAATTGCGGGTCGTCTTTCAGTACGGTGCCGATGCCGGTCAGGACCACGCAGCTGCGCGCACGCCAGTGGTGTCCGTCGGCGCGCGCCTCGGGGCCGGTGATCCACTGCGACACGCCGTTATGCAACGCGCTGCGGCCGTCCAGCGACGTGGCCATCTTCAGCCAGGCCCAGGGCAGCCCGCGACTCATCCGCGACATGAAACCCGCGTTGATGGCCAGCGCCTCGTCGCGGCAAACGCCGGTGGTGACGGCAATGCCGGCCTCGCGCAACCGCGCCAGGCCGCGGCCATTGACCAGGGGATTGGGGTCGCCCAACGCCACCACCACCCGCGCCGGCCTGGCGGCCAGCAAGGCGTCCACGCAAGGCGGCGTGCGGCCGAAATGGCTGCACGGCTCCAGCGTGACATACACCGTGGCGCCGGCCACCGACTCGCCGCGCGCCTGCGCATCGCGCAGCGCGCCGACCTCGGCGTGCGGGCCGCCCGGCGGCTGGGTCGCGCCTTCGCCCAGCACCCGGCCATCGCGCACGATCACGCAGCCCACCCGCGGATTGGGAGCCGTGGTGTACATGACGGTTTGCGCCAGCGCCAGGGCGCGCCGCATCCAGGTAAGGTCGTCGGAGTCGTAGGGGTGCGTCATGCCTGCGATTGTATGTCCGCCGCCCGCCGCAAGCACCCAGGGCGGCCGGTCGGCGAACACCCCGCGCTCTGCCGCGCTATGATCCTCAAAAGGGGCATTTCAGCATGTCCGTTTTGGGCCGACGCTGGTCTGGAGCGGCCTCGCCCAGGGGGCTCACCGGGGCGACAATGCCTGCCATACCCCCCTGAAATTCCACGGCACGGAGCCCGGAACCATGAAACAAGCACTGATAGTCATCGACGTCCAGGATTCCTTCCGGCAACGTCCGTTTTGGGACGAATCCGAATACCCGGCATTCGTCTCGCAACTCCAGGGCCTGATCGATTCGGCCGTGGCGCGCGGCATTCCGGTGCTGCAGGTGTTCCACATCAGCGCCGCCAACGACCCGGCCAACCCGTTTTCCCTGGCTTCCGGCCACGTCAAGACGCTGGACGAAATCCGCATTTCGCCCGATGCCGTGTTCCACAAGACGGTGCATTCGTCGCTGTATGCCAAGGGCGCCGACGGCTCGGCCCTGCAGGACTGGCTGGCCGCGAACAGCATCGAAGGCGTGATCGTCAGCGGCATCCGCACCGAACAGTGCTGCGAAACCACCACCCGGCACGCCAGCGACGCCGGCTACAAAGTCGTGTTCCCGACCGACGCCACGCTGACCTTCGCCATGCAAAGCCCGTCGGGCCAGCACTACACCCCCGCGGAAATCCGCGACCGCACCGAACTCGTGCTGCAAGGGCGCTTTGCCCGCATCGCGCGCGCGGCCGACGCCTTCGCCAGCGCCTGATCGGGCGCCTTCGGACAAGAGCTGCGATGATTCCCGTGCACTTCGTACTGCCCCGGGGCATCGTGCTGCTGGACGTGGCGGGTCCGGCCGAGGCCTTTCGGGTCGCCAACAAGCTGTGTCCCGACGCGTTCACGCAGCATTTCTGCGGCCCGTCCACGGAAATCGAAAGCGGCATTCCCGGCCTGCACCTGGCGCGCATCCAGCCGCTGCCCGACAGCCTGCCGCCCGAAGCCCTGGTGATCGTCTCGGGCGTGGTCGGCAAACCCACCCGCCTGGACGAACCCGAGGCGCGCCGCATCATCGACTGGCTTGCGGTACGGCATCCGGCGGACGGCTTCACGCTGATGACCGTCTGCGCCGGCGCGCTGTTCGCCGCCGCGGCCGGCCTGACCCGCCAGCGCGATTGCACCACGCACCACAGCTGCCTGGCGCAGCTTGCCGCCATGGATCCCACCGCCCGGCTGCACGACAACCGCATCTTCGTCGAAGACGGCAACCTGGTCAGCAGCGCCGGCATCACCGCCGGCATCGACCTGGCGCTGCACATGGTGTCGCGGCATTGCGGGCCGCGCGTGGCCAGCGAGGTGGCGCGCGACATGGTGGTCTACCAGCGCCGCGCGGGCACCGATTCGGCGCTGTCGCCGTGGCTGGAACACCGCAATCACATGCATCCCGGCGTGCACCGCGTGCAGGACGCCGTGGTGCGCAATCCGGCCGCGGACTGGTCGGCGCAATCGCTGGCCGAGCAGGCCCACACCAGCGCGCGGCATCTCACGCGGCTGTTCCGCGAGCACGCGGGCTGCACGCCAATGGACTATCTGTATCAGATCCGCGTCGCGCTGGCGCGTGACATGCTGCGCGAAACGCGCTTGAACCTGGAATTGGTGGCGGAAAAATCGGGCTTTGGTTCGGCCCAGCATCTGCGCCGCGTATGGCGCCGGTTCCAGCCGCAAACGCCAAGCATGGCGCGGGCGGAACCTCAATAGACGGCGCGCGCCGTCATTCCTTGCGCAGCTTGCCCGGCAGCAGCGGCCCCTGCATTTCGCGGATGGCCTCGACGAATTCGCCGATGTCCTCGAAGCTCTTGTAGACCGACGCGAACCGCACGTAGGCCACCTTGTCGAGCTTGCGCAGTTCGGTCATGACCAGTTCGCCGATGTGTTCGGTGGGCACTTCACGCAAGCCGCTGGCCAGCAATTGTTCTTCGATGCGGGCCACGGCCCCGTCCACGTCTTCGGTGCTGACCGGCCGCTTGCGCAGCGCCAGGCTCAGGCTGGCGCGCAGCTTGGCCGGGTCGTATTCGCTACGGCTGCCGTTGCGCTTGACGACCGACGGCATGGCAAGCTCCACCCGTTCGTACGTGGTGAATCGCTTGTCACAGGACTGGCAGCGGCGCCGGCGGCGGATGGCGTCGCCCTCTTCCGAGACACGGCTGTCGACGACCTGCGTTTCGGAATTGCCGCAAAATGGACACCGCATGTGTGATCCCTGAAAACACGGAAAGGCAATAATTCGTCGACATTGTAACGATGAAACAAACAAAAGGACGGCCCCTTGCGGAGCCGTCCTTTGCGCGGGCCGGGCGGCTGACGCCGCCACAGCGCCGTTTTACTTCTTGCCGTAGACCGGCAGGCGCGAGGTCAGTTCGTTGACGCGGGCGCGCACGGCGGTGATGTTGGCCTCGTCACGCGGGTTGTCCAGCACGTCGGCGATCAGGTTGGCGGTCAGTTCCGCTTCGGCTTCGGTGAAACCGCGGGTGGTCATGGCCGGGGTGCCCAGGCGGATGCCGCTGGTCACGAAAGGCTTTTCCGGATCGTTCGGGATGGCGTTCTTGTTGACCGTGATGTGGGCCTGGCCCAGCACGGCTTCGGCTTCCTTGCCCGTGATGCCCTTGGCGCGCAGGTCCACCAGCATGACGTGGCTTTCGGTACGGCCAGACACGATGCGCAGGCCACGCTTGACCAGCGTGTCGGCCAGCACCTTGGCGTTCTTGACCACTTGCTGCGCGTAGGTCTTGAATTCGGGTTCCAGCGCTTCCTTGAAGGCCACGGCCTTGCCGGCGATGACGTGCATCAGCGGACCGCCCTGGATGCCGGGGAAGATCGCCGAGTTGACGATCTTTTCGTATTCGGCCTTCATCATGATGACGCCGCCGCGCGGGCCGCGCAGCGACTTGTGCGTGGTCGAAGTAACGAAGTCGGCGTGGGGCACCGGGTTCGGGTAGGCGCCGCCCGCCACCAGGCCGGCGTAGTGGGCGATGTCGACCATGAACAGCGCGCCGTTCTCATGGGCGATGCGGGCCATGCGCTCGAAATCGATGTGCAGGGCGTAGGCCGAAGCGCCAGCCACGATCAGCTTGGGCTTGTGTTCGCGGGCCAGTTGCTCGACCTGGGCGTAGTTCAGGACTTCGTTTTCGTCCAGGCCGTACGAGATGAAGTTGTACAGCTTGCCCGAGGCGTTGACCGACGCGCCGTGGGTCAGGTGGCCGCCTTCGGCCAGGCTCATGCCCAGCACGGTGTCGCCTGGCTTCAGGACGGCCATGTACACGCCCTGGTTGGCCTGCGAACCCGAGTTGGGCTGCACGTTGGCGGCTTCGGCGCCGAAAATCTGCTTCAGGCGGTCGATGGCCAGTTGCTCGACCACGTCGACGTATTCGCAACCGCCGTAGTAGCGCTTGCCCGGATAGCCTTCGGCGTACTTGTTCGTGAGCTGCGTGCCCTGGGCTTCCATGACGGCCGGGCTGGCGTAGTTCTCCGAAGCGATCAGCTCGATGTGCTGCTCTTGGCGTACGTCTTCCTTCTGGATGGCGGCCCAGACGTCCGGGTCAGCCTTGGAGAGGGTGAGGTTGCGGTCAAACATGACGGGAGGTTCCTGAAGCGGGTAAGAGAGGAGGAAACTGCGCCCCGGGTGGGTAAACCCGGATAATGACGAATAGTTTACCGCGTCATCTCGATTCCCTTGTCGCCAAAATGCCCCGAATGGCGGCAAAATTCCCGGCATGGGCGCGAAATTTCCGACATCCCCCCACCGCCGGAAAACGCGCTCAACCCGACTTGAGAAACTTTCATGCAAACCCAGACCTTGATCGCCTACACCCTGGTCGCCGCCGTCAGCGTCGTCACCCCCGGCCCCGCCAGCATCCTGGCCATGCGCAACGGCGCCGCCGGCGGCCTGCGCGCGGTGCTGCCGTCGTCGTTGGGCAACGTCACCGGCCTGTTCCTGCTGTCGGCCGCCGCCATGCTGGGCCTGGGCGTGGTGCTGCAATCGTCGGCGCTGCTGTTCGCGGCGCTCAAGATCGCCGGCGCCGCCTACCTGATCTACCTGGGCCTGCGCCATCTGCTGGGCCGCAGCAGCGTGGCAGCGCCCCCGCCCGACGCCCAGGGGCGCCCGCCCCGCGGCGCCTGGGCGCTCTACCTCGAAGCCACCTTCGTGGCCAGCCTGAACCCCAAGCCCATCCTGTTCTTCACCGCGCTGTTCCCGCAATTCCTGAATGCCGCCGAGCCGCTCTTGCCGCAGTTCTTCATCCTGACCGGCATCTTCATGGGCATGTCGCTGCCCTCGCTGCTGGCGTACGGCCTTCTGGCGCGGCGGGCCCGCCGCCTGTTCCAGCAACCGCGCGCCGTGCTGTGGATCAATCGCGCCGTGGGTTCGGTGTTCGTCGCCTTCGGCGTGGCGCTGCTGCGCCTGAAACGCGCGACCGGCTGATGGACACTGCGCCGTCGCCGCCAATAAAAAGGGCCACATTTAATGTGGCCCTTTTTTACCCAGGCGTCGCGATCAGGACGCCGAGGTCGCCCCGATCTGCTTGGGCGCCAGCTTCGGATTGAGGGTGTAGGTCCCCGTCACAGACGCCTGGCCCAGCACGTGCTTCTGGATGGCGCGCAGGGCGTCTTCACCCGTGAAGGCGCCCTGCAGGTTCAGCGTCGGGACATCCAGCGCATACAGCGTGAACACATAGCGGTGCACCAGCGCGTCGTTCCAGGGCGGGCACGGGCCGTCGTAGCCGAAGTAGTCGCCGCTCATGTCGTGGTCGTTGGCGAACCAGGACGAATACGAGTTGATGCCCTGGCGGGCCTCCAGCGGTGCCAGCGGGCCACCCTTGCCGCGTGGCGTGATGCCGTTGGAAAAGGCGCCCTCTTCGATGTCGCGCATGTCGGCGGACAGGTCCACCAGCACCCAGTGGAAGAAATCCACGCGCGGCAGGTCCGCGGGAACCTCGCGGCCTTCCTGGTTGACGTCGTCGGGTTTGGAGGGCACGTCCGGATCGTGGCAGATCAGGGCAAACGACTGCGTCCCCGCGGGCACGTCGTCCCAGGAAAACTGCGGGTTGTAGTTGTCTGCCAGCGCGACGTGCGATTGCGCATCGATCTTGCCGAAGGCGTAGCGCTCCGGGATCGACTCGTGATCGGAAAAAGACAAACTCGAAAGTTTCATGTCGTGCTCCTTGAAGTGCCGCAAAGGCGTCCCTGCCCCTGACCGTGCCTCCAGCGTATCAAAAACTGCGAGATCACGGGTTCACAACCCTTCACGCCTACGGGTTCACGGTTACACGCGCGAATTTGCGCTTGCCCACCTGAACGACGTAGGTGCCCGCGGGCAGTTGCAGCGACTTGTCTTCCACGCGGTCGCCATTGACGCGTACCCCGCCCTGCTCGACGTTGCGCTGCGCTTCCGAGCCCGACACAACCAGCCCGGCTTCGCGCAGCAGCTTCAGGATGCCCACCGGCGCCCCGCCCATGCTGACTTCGGGCATGTCTTCCGGAATCGCGCCGTCACGGAAACGCGCCTCGAAGGCGGCCAGCGCGTCGTCGGCCGCCTTGGCCGAATGGAAGCGCGTGATGATTTCCTGGGCCAGCATGACCTTGGCGTCGCGCGGATTGCGACCGTCGTCGATCGATTGCTTGAGCGCGGCGATCTCCTCCAGCGAGCGGAACGACAGTAGTTCGAAATAGCGCCACATCAACGTATCGTTGATCGACATCAGCTTGCCGAACATCGAATCGGGCGACTCCGAAATGCCGATGTAATTGCCCTTGGACTTGGACATCTTCTCTACGCCGTCGGTGCCCACCAGCAGCGGCATCGTCAGGATGCACTGCGGCTCTTGCCCATATTCCTTCTGCAGCTCGCGGCCGACCAGCAGGTTGAACTTCTGATCGGTGCCCCCCAGCTCCAGATCGGACTTCAGCGCCACCGAGTCATAGCCCTGCATCAGCGGATACAGGAATTCGTGCACCGAGATCGGGATGCCGCCCTTGAAGCGCTTGGTGAAATCCTCGCGCTCCATCATGCGGGCCACCGTATAGCGCGAAGCCAGTTGGATCATGCCGCGCGCACCCAGCGGATCGCACCACTCGGAGTTGTAACGGATCTCGGTGCGGGCCGGATCCAGCACCAGGCTGGCCTGCGCATAATAGGTCTTGGCGTTGGCCTCGATCTGCTCGCGGGTCAGGGGCGGACGGGTGCTGTTGCGGCCGCTGGGGTCACCGATGGTCGAGGTGAAGTCGCCGATCAGGAAAATGACTTCGTGGCCCAGGTCCTGCAGCTGGCGCATCTTATTGAGCACCACGGTGTGGCCCAGGTGGATGTCCGGCGCCGTCGGGTCCAGCCCCAGCTTGATGCGCAGCGGCACGCCGGTGGCGCGGCTTCGGGCCAGCTTGCGGGCGAATTCTGATTCGACCAGCAGCTCATCGCATCCGCGTTTGGCAATACGCAGATCGGCTTCGACTTCGGGGGTGATGGGGGCTTCGGAGGGAGACATTTTTTGGGGGGCCGCGACGGCTTTAGCCGATAAAAAGGTGTAAAAAGTGACGAAAACTATCGAAAATTCTAGCCGAATCAGCTAGGATACCGCCCTAATCATACGCAACTGTCATATATACGCAGTTGCTGTCCGGTCTACCACCCGTTTGTTCACAAGTTGCGCCCCGCGCCAGCCCTTGCCCCGGAAAACGTGGCGCGCGGGGGCCGTTCGTGTCACGCACCCTGCGAGCTCAAGCCACCTGAGAGGGTATCTTCACGATGAATCGTGGCCTCCACGACCTGGCGAGTAGCATCAAGCGCAAAGTTGCTGCCGTGTTTGCGCCCGTCGAGCCCAAGCCTCACCGCTCGGGACTTTTCCGCCGCACTCTCCTTGTCACCGCCATCGGCTTGTTTGCCGGCGCCGCCGCCCTGGGCATGGTGCAGCAACCCGACCGCAGCGAAATCCCCCCGTCCCGCATCATCCAGAGCGTTCTGCCGCTGACCACCGAACAGGTTGAAGTCAGCACGCCCAGCGCCGCGCCGTACATCAGCGAAACCCGCATCCGCGCGGGCGACACGCTGGCCGCCGTGCTGCAACGCCTGGAACTCGATTCGCCCGACCTGCAAACCTTCCTGACCCACGACGCCAGCGCGCGCAGCATCTACAAGCTGTACCCGGGCCGTTCCGTGCAGGCCGCGACCGACGCGGAAGGCAACCTGATCTGGCTGCGCTACATCCACACCCCCGGCAACGAAGCTGACGGCCAGGTCGTCACTCGCATGCTGCACGTGGCACGCACCGGCGACGGCTACAAGGCCGAGGAAGTCACCGAAAGCACCGATCGCCAGACCCGCGTCGCCGTGGGCACGATCCGTTCGTCGCTGTTCGGCGCCACCGATGCTGCCGGTATTCCGGATTCGGTCACCATGCAGATGGCCGACATCCTCAGCTCCAAGATCGACTTCCTGCGCGACCTGCGCCAGGGCGACCAGTTCCGCGTGGTCTACGAAGTGCGCTCGCACGACGGCCGCTACGCGGGCGCCGGCCGCGTGCTGGCCCTGGAATTCATCAACGGCGGCAAGACCCACACCGCCGTCTGGTTCAGCGCCGACAACAAGACGGGCTCGTACTACGACTTCGACGGCACCAGCCTGCGCGGCGCGTTCCTGCGCACCGCCCTGAAGTTCAGCCGCATCAGTTCCACCTTCGGCATGCGCATGCACCCCATCCACAAGACCTGGACGGGACACAAGGGCGTGGACTACGCGGCCCCCTCGGGCACGCCGATCCACTCCACGGCGGATGGCACGGTGGAATTCTCGGGCTGGCAGAACGGCTACGGCAACGTGGTCATCGTCAAGCACTACGGCAAGTACTCGACGCTGTACGCGCACCAGAGCCGCATCGCCGAAGGCATCACCAAGGGCGCCAAGATTTCCCAGGGCCAGTTGCTGGGTTACGTCGGCGCCACCGGCTGGGCCACCGGCCCGCACCTGCACTACGAATTCCGCGTCGACAACCAGCCCATCGACCCGCTGTCGGTGGACCTGCCTGTTGCCCGCGCCCTCGAACCCGCCGAAATCCGCGCGTTCAACCAGGCCGTGGGTCCGTACAAGCAGCAGATCCAGTTGCTGACCGAATTCCAGCAGACCCTGCCCGACGCGCTGACCAACGTGGCCAGCCGCTAAGCAGCCCGTCTGCATGACGCACCCGCAAGGCGGCCCGCGCATCTCGATGCCGGGCCGCTTTTTACTTAGGCGGATCTACTCATGACTGCATCTCCAAACGCGCGTTCCTACATTGGACTCATGTCGGGCACCAGTGTCGATGGCGTCGATGGCGTGCTGGTTCGCCTGCCGGACGGCCAGCCGCCGCAGGTGCTGGCCAGCGCCAGCCTGCCGATGCCGGCTGCCCTGCGCGTCGAACTGCTGGCGCTGAACGCGCCCGGCGATGACGAACTGGCCCGCGCCGCGTTGGCCGCCAACGAACTGGCCCGCCTGTATGCGCAGGCCGTGGCCGACCTGCTCGCCCAGACGGGCCTGCAAGCGCAGGATATCGCCGCCGTCGGCGCCCATGGACAGACCGTGCGCCATCGGCCCGACCACGGCTATACGCTGCAATTGAATGCGCCCGCCCTCCTGGCCGAACTGACCGGCATCGACGTGATCGCCGACTTCCGCAGCCGCGACGTGGCCGCGGGCGGCCAGGGCGCGCCGTTGGTGCCGCCGTTCCATGCCGCCATCTTCGGCGCCCCGCAGGGCCGCGCCGTGCTGAACCTGGGCGGCATCGCCAACGTGACCCTGCTGACGCCGGGCCAGCCGCCCCGCGGCTTCGATACAGGCCCCGCCAACGTGTTCCTGGACGCCTGGTGCCAACGCCACCTGGGCCAGCCCTACGACAAGGATGGCCGCTGGGCCGCCACCGGCCAGGTGCTGGCGCCGCTGCTCGAACAACTGATTGCCAGCGAACCCTGGTTCGCGCTGCCGCCGCCCAAGTCGACCGGCCGCGACCTCTTCAACCTGCGCTGGCTGGACGACCGGCTGGCGGCCTACGATGGCCCAGCCCCTGCCCCGCAAGACGTGCAGGCGACCCTGCAACGCCTGACGGCGCGCACCGTTGCCAACGCCATCGATGCGGCCGCTGCCGATACGCGCGAAGTCTACGTGTGCGGCGGCGGCGCGTACAACGCGGGGCTGATGCGTGAGCTGGCGTATTGCCTGCAGCGCCCGGTGCACGCCACCGACGCCCTGGGCGTGCCGGCGCAGCAGGTCGAAGCCCTGGCCTTTGCGTGGCTGGCGCAGGCGTTCCTGACGGGCAGGCCGGCGGGCGTGCCCGAGGTCACGGGCGCTCGCGGCCCGCGCATCCTGGGCGCGCGGTACCCGGCCTGAAATCAGGCCACCCGGACAACCGGCCCAAACAAAAAGCCCTTCGGCATGCCGAAGGGCTTTTTTTGTCGCTCAGGCGCACGCACCTGGCACCGCGGCGGCCCGCCCAAGCGAACCTGACGCGATCGCTATCGGCTTACACCGAGAACGACGAACCGCAGCCGCAGGTGGTGCTGGCGTTAGGGTTGCGGATGACGAACTGAGCGCCTTCCAGGTCTTCCTTGTAGTCGATCTCGGCGCCAACCAGGTACTGGAAGCTCATCGGGTCGACCAGCAATTGCACGCCGGCCTTGTCCAGCACGGTGTCGTCTTCGTTGACGACTTCGTCAAACGTGAAACCGTACTGGAAACCCGAACAGCCCCCGCCCTGCACGAAGACGCGCAGCTTCAGTTCGGGGTTGCCTTCCTCGGCCAGCAGGTCCTTGACCTTGGCGGCTGCCGAGTCGGTGAACACCAGGGGAGCAGGCGGGGCAGCCTGCAGGTCGACGGTTTCGGTCACTGCATTCATGATTCACTCCTGGCCGGTTCGGCCGTATTCCGGTGAGCGGCGTCGCCGCTCGTATACATCCACTATAGCGCAGGCCCTGCCCAGACTCAAAGTTCAAGCTTGACGCTGCGCGAGGCGCGGACGGTGTCGCCTTCGAGGACGCTGATGGTGACGCTTTCGGGGACAAATCCCTCGGGCACGGCCAGGACGCCCTGGCTGCGCTGGTACTGGTCGAATTGCAGCGCCAGCGACGCCGCCGTGGTGGTTTCGCCAGTGGCGGGCACCGGGCCGCTTTCGGCCCTGACCTGCATGGGGGCCAGATCCACCGTGACGGTTTCGCCCTTGAGCGTGCCGGTGGCCTGGAAGCGCAACGTGCCGGCAAACGCGGCCGCGCCATTGCGGCCGCTGCGCATCAGCAGCACCTTGTAGCGCAGGCCGGCGCCGTCGCGCTCGATCTGGGCGCCGCGGATATCCACCGAGCCCTCGGGGCCGGGGGGCAGCAGTTGTTCGTAAAAAGCCAGTTGATCGCGCACCCGGCCGACTTCGGCCTGGGCGGCATGCAGCTGGGTTTCGAGTTCCTGGCGGGCGGAACGTTCGATGACCAGTTCGCCATCCGCAGTATCGAGCTGGCCACGGATGTAGCGCAATTGCACCGCCTGCTGGCGCATGGCCTCGTCGCGCGCTTCGACCTGCTCGGCGCTGAGCACCACCGCATCCTTGGGTTGGTACACGCCGCGGGCGTAGAAATAGCCCGCCGCCAGCCCCAGCACGACACCCGCCACGATACCGGCAGCCACGCGCAGGCCGGAACCGGCGCGGGAAGGTCGAGGTGTTGCGGACGTTTCGTTGGACATGGGAAGCGGGCCGGCGGCTAGCCGCTGGCCCGGCAAGGCATTACGGCAGGATCGCGACCTGGTCCAGGCCCGTGGTTTCGGCGATGCCGAACATCAGGTTCATGTTCTGCACGGCCTGGCCGGCCGCGCCCTTCACCAGGTTGTCCTGCACGACCATGATGATGAGCTGGTCGCCGCCGCCCGGGCGCGACAGCGCAATGCGCAGGTTGTTCGAGGCGCGCACCGAGCGCGTTTCGGGCAGGCTGCCGGCAGGCATGACGTCGACGAAGGCTTCGTCGGCGTAGCGTGCTTCGAACAGCGCCTGGAAGTCGGTGTCGCGTGCTTCGGGCAGGATGCGGGCGTAGATGGTCGAGAACATGCCGCGGATCATCGGCACCAGATGCGGCACGAAAGTCAGGCCGACCTTGCCGCCAGCGATCTTCTCGAGCTGGGCGACGATTTCGGGATGGTGGCGGTGGCCGGCCACGCCATAGGCCTTGAAGTTGTCGGACGCTTCAGAGAACAGCGAGCTGACTTCGGCTTTGCGGCCGGCGCCCGACACGCCCGACTTGCAATCGGCGATCAGGGTTTGCGCATCGACCAGTTGCTTGCCGCCTTCGAGCAGCGGGGCCAGCCCGAGCAGCACGGTGGTGGGGTAGCAGCCAGGGTTGCCGATGACGCGGGCCTTGGAGATGGCTTCGCGGTTCAGTTCGACCAGGCCGTACTGGGATTCGGCCAGGATGTCCGGGCAGGTGTGGGGAATCTTGTACCAGCGCTCGAACGTGGGGATGTCCTGCAGGCGGAAGTCGGCGGCCAGGTCGATGACACGGGTGCCGGCGGCGATGAGTTCCTGCGCCTGGGCCATGGCCACGCCGTGGGGCGTGGCGAAGAACACCACGTCGCAATCGGTCAGCGTGGCTTTTTCCGGCGAGGAAAACGCGATCTTCACGCGGCCGCGCAGGTTCGGATACATGTCGGCCACTGGCAGCCCGTCTTCCTTGCGGGAGGTGATGGCGGTCAGTTCCACGTCGGGATGTTGCGACAACAAACGCAGCAGTTCGACGCCGGTATAACCGGTGCCGCCGACGATGCCAACCTTGATACGGGTGTTCGATGCTTGGGCCATGATGTGTGCTCTTCCTGGGTCGAGGCTAGATTGTATAACTCTGAGAGAGGCGCAATTCTTACCGCGGGGGTCCCACGGGACAACACCATAAAAAAAAGCCCGCTCGAAAGCGGGCTTTTTTCGCAGCGATTAACGCTTGCTGAACTGCTTGCGACGACGTGCCTTGCGGAAGCCGACCTTCTTGCGTTCGACTTCGCGGGCATCGCGGGTCACAAAACCAGCTTGCGACAGTGCGGGCTTCAGGGTCGCGTCGTAGTCGATCAGGGCACGCGTGATGCCGTGACGAACTGCGCCGGCCTGGCCGGTTTCGCCGCCGCCGTGCACGTTGACTTTGATGTCAAACGATTCCAGGTGGCCGGTCAGTTCCAGCGGCTGGCGCACGACCATGCGGCCGGTTTCACGAGCGAAGAACTCGTCGACGGGCTTGCCGTTGACGACGATCTTGCCGGTGCCCTTCTTGATGAAAACGCGAGCCACCGAAGTTTTGCGACGGCCGGTTCCGTAATTCCAGTTACCGATCATGGCGTTTCCTTAGATATCCAGCGTCTTGGGCTGCTGGGCGGTGTGCGGGTGCTCGGCACCAGCATAGACCTTCAGCTTCTTGATCATGGCGTAGCCCAGAGGACCCTTGGGCAGCATGCCCTTGACGGCCTTCTGAATGGCGCGACCGGGAAAACGCTCTTGCATTTTCTCGAAGTTCGTTTCGCGGATACCGCCCGGGTACGTGGTGTGGCGGAAGTACTTCTTGTCCTTCGCCTTGGTACCGGTAACGACGATATCGGAAGCGTTGATGATGACGATGTAATCGCCGGTATCAACGTGCGGCGTGAATTCAGGTTTGTGCTTGCCACGCAGACGACGTGCGACTTCGCTGGCCACACGACCGAGGACTTTGCCCTTGGCGTCGATCACAAACCAGTCACGTTGGACTTCATGCGGCTTGGCCACAAAGGTCTTCATGATGGTTCCTAGATAAAAATGGTATCTGGCTGGACTATCCGGCCAGGCTTTTTTCCCCAACTAGGCTGCAAAAAAACAAGGCGTGAACCTTGCCCACCGCAACCGCTATCGACGTCCCGCCTAAGCGTTATTACCCGCCCGTGCAATGGTCAAAATGAGGGAAAGCCTGAAATTCTACCACGGATGCTCAAAAAGTGGGCAGGCGGGCAGCAATCCAAGCTGGGCGACGGCCGCTCCCCAGGGAACGGCTGTTGCATAAATAAAAAGGGACATGAGAGGAGCCCTACCGGCCCCGTTTCATGCCCCTCTTCCCTGTTGGGCCGATCAGGCGCCCAGGTAGGCTTCCAGCACGCGCGGGTGGCCGAGCAGGCCGCGACCGGTGCCGGCCAGCGCCATGGCGCCGTTTTCCAGCACATAGCCGTGCTGGGCGATCTTCAGCGCCTGGCGCACGTTCTGCTCCACCAGGAACAGGGTCAGGCCGTCGGCATTGATGGCGCGCAGCGATCGGAAGATTTCCTGCACCACGATGGGCGCCAGGCCCATCGACGGTTCGTCCAGCAGCAACAGGCGCGGCTTGGCCATCAAGGCCCGGCCGATCGCCAGCATCTGCTGTTCGCCGCCCGACAGATTGCCGGCGATGCCTGTGATGCGTTCTTTCAGGCGCGGAAACAGGTTGAACACGTATTCCAGATCGTTGCCGACGTTCTTCAAGCCGCGGCGGTAGGCGCCCAGCTCGAGGTTTTCCAGCACGGTCATGGTGGTGAGGATGGCGCGGCCTTCCGGCACCTGGACGATGCCGCGCGCGACCAACTGGTGCGGCGCCAGGTTGGTGATGTCTTCGCCTTCGAAGAGGATCTTGCCGCGCGCCTTGGGCAACAGGCCCGACAACGCCAGCAGCGTGGTCGACTTGCCGGCGCCGTTGGCGCCGACCAGGGCGGTGATTTCCTTGGCTTCCAGGTCCAGGTCGATGCCGCGGACAGCCTCGATGTGGCCGTAGTTGACCTCGAGTCCGCGGACTTCCAGCATGGCGCTGCTCATTTTGCGGCCTCCGCTTGTTCGGTGTCGTCTTCGTCTTCGCGGCCCAGGTAGGCCTCGATGACCTGCTCGTTGTTGCGGATCTCTTCAGGTCCGCCGCAGGCGATGATCTTGCCGAAGTTGAGCACTGCGATGCGCTCGCACAACCCCATGACGAAGCGCATGTCGTGCTCGATCATGAGGATGGTGTAGCCGCGGTCGCGGATGGCCAGGATTTCGCGCATGAGCTCGGCGCGTTCGCCGGTGTTCATGCCCGCCACGGGTTCGTCCAGCAGCAGCAGCTTGGGCTCGGTGGCCAGCGCGCGCGCCAGCTCCAGGCGGCGCTGTTCGCCGTAGGACAGGTTGTCGGCCAGGTCGTTGGCCTTGTGGTCCAGGCGCATCCAGGTCAGGAGCTCGTGGGCGCGTTCGCGGGCGCGCTTTTCGTGCTCGCGGTAGCCCGGCAGGCCAAGCAGCAGGCTGGGAAAGCCGTAGTTCATGTGGCGATAGGCGCCCACCACCACGTTTTCCAGCAGCGTCATTTCCTTGAAAAGACGGATGTTCTGGAAGGTGCGGGCGATGCCCATGCGAGTGATCGCGTGCGGCTTCCTGTTCAGGACGCTTTCGCCGTTGAACGTGATGGTGCCGCCGCTGGGCGGCAGCAGCCCGGTGATCAGGTTGAACACCGTGGTCTTGCCGGCGCCGTTCGGGCCGATCAGGCCGAAGATGGACCCTTGGGGCACGGACAGGCTGACGTCATGCAGCACATGCAGGCCGCCGAAGCTCTTGGAGACGGAGGAAAGCTCAAGCATGGCGCTTGCCTCCTTGGCGACCTTGACGCATCCAGCGCTTGAAGCGCGCCGGATCCCAGATGCCTTGCGGCAGGAACAACACAATCACCACCAGGATCACTCCGTTCGCGATCAGGCGCAGATCCGCAAAACCGCGCAGCAATTCGGGCAGCACGGTAATGATGAAGCTGCCCAGCACGGGACCGGCCAAGCCGCCGATGCCGCCCAGGATCGCCATGGTCAGGATTTCAACGCCACGATCAAAGCCGTATTCGTTGGGGCCGATGAAGAAGGTCAGGTGCGCATTCAAGGCGCCGGCCAGGCCCGCGATCATCGCGCCGGCCACGAAGGCCAGCATCTTGTTGGCGCGCACGTCGATGCCCATCAGGCCGGCCGCCGTTTCGTCGCCGCGAATGGCGTCGAACGAGCGTCCGATCTTGGAGGCGCGGACACGCCACAGCACAAACAGGACGATGACGACCGCCAGCACCACGTGCCACCACTGCGTCAGTTGCGGGATGCCGTTAAGGCCCAGCGCACCGCCGGTGAGGGACTCGGTGTTCAGGATCGTCACACGGACGACTTCGCCAAAGCCCAGCGTGGCCATGGCCAGGTAGACCCCCGACAAGCGCAAGGTCGGCAGACCGATCAACGCCGCCACCAGGGCGGGCGCCGCCATGCCGCCGGCCAGCGCGACCGTGAACGGCGCGTCGTAGTTCATGGTGAGCAGCGCGGCGGTGTACGCCCCGATGCCCATGAAGGCAGCGTTGGCCATGGCCAGCATGCCGCAGGCCAGGGTCAGCCAGATGGAGAGGGCCAGCAACGCGTTGGTGCCCAGCGTGAGCACCAGGTTGCCGTAAATGGCCCAGAAGTTTTCGAATCCGCTCATTCTTTAAGCCTTGCGTTGAACCACTTTGCCGAACAGACCTTGCGGGCGTACCAGCAGGATCAGGAACAGCAGGCCGAAAGCCACCGCGTCTCGCATGGTGGAGCCGATGTAGGCCACCGACAGCACTTCCGCGAACCCCAGGAAGAGACCGCCCAGCATGGCGCCGCGAATGTCGCCCATGCCGCCCAGGATGATGACCGCGATGCCCTTGTGCAGCATCGGCTGGCCCATCAGCGGGAACAGCGCGTTCGAGTACAGGCCGATCAGCACACCGGCAACGCCCCCCAGGGCGGCGGCGGCGAACGAGGTCGTCACGAACAGCTTTTCGACGTTGATCCCCAGTAGCCAGGCGGCCTTGGGCGATTCGGCGATGGCGCGCAGGGCGCGGCCGAACTGCGTGCGGCGCATGACGAACATCAGCACGGCCATCAGGGCGAACGACAGGAAGATGATGCCCAGTTCGATGACGGTCAGGTGCAACCCGGCGATTTCGATGACGTCTTCAGGCACGGTGCCGTGGGGGAAGCGCAGGTTGCTGGCGCCGAAGATGCTCTGGGCGCCGTTGTTCAGGATGATGCCCACGCCAATCGTGGCGATCATGGGGATCAAGTGAGGCGCGTTGCGCTTGCGCAGCGGCTTGAGCACCAGGTAGTCGATGATGACCCCGGTAAAGCCCGCCACGAAAAAGGCGACCATCAGCGCCGCCCACAGGGGCAGGCCGAATTGCTGGACCACGAACAGTGCCGCGTAGGCGCCAACCATGAAGACGGCGCCATGCGCCAGGTTGATCACCCCGAGCACGCCGAAGATCAGCGTGAAGCCCAGCGCGAACAGTGCATACACACAGCCCAGCGACAAGGCATTGACGAATTGTTGTTCGAACATGATGGGACTTTCCAAATCAAAAGCGCCCTGCGGACGGCCGGGCCGTCCGCAAGGCGCACCCCCCCGCGCGGGGATGCGTAGCGCTTACTTCTCGATGACGTACTTGCCGTCTTTGGTCACGCTGACGATCGGCGCCTGGTCGGCGTCGTAGCCGGCGGGCTTGCCGGCACGGTCGGTGGCTTGACGGAACTTGAAGGCGCCGGTGGCGCCGGTCCACGTCACGGCGGGCAAGGCGTCGCGCAGGGCAGCGCGGTCCTTGGGCAGGTCGCCGGTGAGCTTGGTGTTCTTCAGGCCCTGGGCGACGATGTACATGGCGTCGTAGGACTGAGCGGCGAACTGGTCGGGCGAACCGTTGAACTTGGCCTTGTAGGCGTCGATGAACTTGACGTTCTCAGGGGCCTTGTTCTCGATCGACCACGGGCTGCCGATCCAGAGATTGTTCGACGCGCCGCCAGGGGCCAGGTCGAAAATCTTGACCGAGTTCATGCCGTTGCCGCCGATGACGGGCACGTTGATGCCCAGTTGGCGAGCCTGCACCATGATCGGGGCGCCTTCGGCCAGCAGGGCGGACAGCACGATGGCGTCGGGGTTGGTGCCCTTGATCTTGGTCAGCTGGGCCTTGAAGTCGACGTCGCCCTTGGCGAAGGTTTCCGTGGTGGTGACCGGGATCTTCTGGTCTTCCAGGGCCTTCTTGAAGTTGTCGTAACCGCTCTTGGTGAAGACGTCGTCGTTGCCGTAGAGCACCGCCACGTTCTTCAGGCCGGTCTTGGCCTTGACGGTGGAGATGGTGGCCGGCAGCACGTCGGCTTCGGTAACCGAATTGCGGAACACGTAGTTGCCGATGGACGTGATGCCGTCGGCGGTGTTGGACGTGCCGAAGGCGACCGTCTTGGCAGCCTGGGCGATCGGGTCGGCGGCCTGCGCCGAGTTCGACAGCGTCGGGCCGAAGACCATCAGGACGTTGTCCTTGAAGATCAGCTTCTTGAAGACGTTGATCGCTTCTTCTTTCTTGCCTTGTTCGTCCTCGACCACGAGCACGATCTTGTTGCCGTTGATCCCGCCTGCGGCGTTGATCTCGTCGGCCGCCAGCTGGAAGCCGTTGCGGATCGAGACGCCGTACTGGGCGGCGCCGCCGGACAAGGCTTCAGCCACGCCCAGCTTGATGTCAGCCGCGTGCGCAGCCGGGACGATGCCGGCAGCGATCAGCGCGGCCAGCAGCTTCTTGGTCTTGGATTGCATGGTTGATACCACCTTAAAGTCTGTCTCGGAATGTTGGTTATCCGGGCTGGAGTGATCCCGCCGGATTGACGTCCAATGCCGCCTGAAGGCGTCATGTTTGCGCGTCAAGACCCGGGATATTACTCCTTTGTATCAGGCGGAAACTCGAATGCCGTTCAACAAAAGGATCAAAACCGCCCACTTTTTTGTAAAAAAACCGGGGTTATCAGCGAAAACCCCACCTCCAGCCGAATGCCATTCGGCATCCGGATCCTGCCTTCGGGAAGCTAGCTGCGGGCGGACAGCGCCACGCCCAGATACTGGTCGTAGGCGCCTTCGGTCAACCGGAACCACGGCATGCCGTTGTCGCGAAAGCCCATATAGCTGTCGTGGATGGCCTTGAACTTGGCGTCTTTCTCGTTCAATTCCTTGTAGACCTGCTGGGCGGCCTCGAAGGCGGCATCCATGACCGACCGCGGGAAAGCGCGCACCTGCGCGCCGGCGGCGGCCAATTGGGCCAGCGCGGCGGGGTTGCGGGCATCGAAGGCCGCCGTGGTCTTGACGTGCACGGCCAGGGCGGCGGCCTCGACCACCGCCTGGTAGTGCTTGGGCAGCTTGGTCCAGGCGTCTTCGTTGATGTAGAGCGACAACTGTTCGCTGGCGGCCCACCAGCTGGGGCCGTAGTAGAACTTGCCGACCTTGTTCAGGCCCAGCTTGGCGTCCTCGGCGGCACCGGTGCCGGCCACGGCCTCCAGTCCGTCTTTCTCGACGGCTTCGGCCAGCTTGGCCAGGTCGGCCTGCTGCGGCGCCACGCCCAGGTGGGCCAGCACCTGGCCGGCCAGGCCGTCGACCCGCATCTTCAGGTCTTTCAGGTCGGTGGCGCGCTTGATTTCGCGCTTGGACCAGCCGCCCATCTGCGGGCCGGTGTTGCCCAGCGGGAAGTTGACGATCTTCTGCGCCTTGAACAGCTCGCGCGTCAGGCGCAGGCCGTCGCCTTCGAGCATCCAGGCATTCATGCGACTGGCGTCCAGCCCGAACGGCACGGCCGAATCGAAGCAGAAGGCGGGGTTTTTGGCGAAGTACAGGCTGGATGACACGTGAGCGCATTCGACCTTGGCGGCGCCGACGGCGTCCATCAGGTCGGCCGCGGGCGCGATCTCGCCATCGGCCTGCTGGCGGATGGTGAACTTGCCGCCGGTGGCATCGGACACGAATTTGCAGAACGCCTGGCCGGCGCCGACCCGCAGGTCCAGCGCGCCGGGAAAGCCGGACGCCAGGCGCCAGCTGAGAGAGGGGGAATCCTGCGCCAGGGCCGGCGCGCTGACCGCTGCGCCCGCCGCCACGGCGCCCAGGCCGGCCTGCTTCAAGAATGAACGTCGTTGCATCTCTTTGCTCCTCTGCCGCGATACTAGTTTGAGCAATACCCGCCGGATATTACACGCTGGCATGGCCCAGGACGGCTAGAGGAAATCCCCAGCGATCAAGGATTGCAAAGACACAAACGGCGACGCCCGCCGGCCAGGGCCTTGAAGGGCCCCGCGCAGGCGGGCGTCGCAGGGCACCGCGGCGGATCAGGTGCCCGCGATGGCCATTTGCTCGATCAGGATCGAGCCGGTGGTCTTGGTGCCGCGCGAGATGGTGTCCGCGCCCACCGCGACGATCTGGCGGAACATGTCCGCCAGGTTGCCGGCGATGGTGATTTCCTGCACGGCGTGCTGGATCTGGCCATTTTCGACCCAATAGCCGAACGCGCCGCGGGAGTAGTCGCCCGTGACGTAGTTCACGCCCTGGCCGATGAGTTCGGTGACCAGGAAGCCCGTGCCCATTTTCTTGAGCATGGCTTCGAAGTCGTCGCCGCGGCGGGTGAGCGTGGACGAGAAGGTCAGGTTGTGCGACCCGCCGGCATTACCGGTGGTCTGCATGCCCAGCTTGCGGGCGGTGTACGAAGACAGGAAATAGCCTTCGAGCACGCCTGCCGTGACCACGCTGCGCTTGCGGGTGCGCACGCCTTCGTCGTCGAACGGCGAACTACCCATGCCGCCGCGGATGTGCGGGTCTTCGGTCAGGTTGATGTGGTCCGGGAAGATCGGCTTGCCCAGGGCGTCGAGCAGGAAGCTGGCCTTGCGGTACAGCGCGCCGCCGTTGGCGGCCTGCGTCAGGGCGCCGACCAGGCCCAGGGCCAGCGGAGCCTCGAACAGCACCGGGAACTTGCCGGTGCGGATGCGGCGGGCCGACAGGCGCGACAGGGTGCGTTCGGCGGCGTAGCGGCCCACGGCCTCGGGCGAGGCCATCTTGGCCGGGTCGCGCTCGGACGTGTACCAGTAGTCGCGCTGCATGCCGTTGCCGCGGCCGGCGATGGGCGCCACCGACAGGCTGTGGCGCGAATACGGGTAGCCGCCCAGGAAGCCGCGGGTGTTGCCCATGACGAACTGGCCTTCGTAGGTGCCCACCGTGGCGCCATCGGTATTGGTGATGCGCGAATCGACCTCGCGGGCCGCGCGCTCGGCGCGCAGGGCCAGCTCGGCGGCTTCTTCGGTCGAGACCGTCCAGGCCTGGTGCAGGTCCAGGTCGGGGAATTCGGTGGCCAGCTGGTCGGCGTCGGGCAGGCCGGCGGCCGGGTCGGCGGCGGTGTGGCGTGCGATGTGCCAGGCCGCTTCGACGGTCTGGCGCAGGGCCGCTTCGGAAAAGTCGGAGGTCGAGGCAGACCCGCGGCTCTGGCCGGCGTAGACGGTGAGGTCCAGCGAGCGGTCGCGGGTCTGTTCGACGGTTTCGATGTCGTTCTTGCGCACCGAAACCGACAGGCCCAGGCTTTCAGAGACTTCGGCCGCGGCGTCCGAGGCGCCAATCTGGCGGGCGTACGCCAGGGTTTGCTCGACCAATTCGGAAAAACGCGCGTGATTGGCCGCCAGCGGCAAGGAGGAGGAGGATTTGACCATTGCTGTCCAATTTGCAGAGACGGTTATCATAGCCAAGTCTGTCATTGCGCAGTTTTCCATGAATTCCCATACCGAAGAAGAATCCGTCGACGAAGGCTACGACGAGAACGGCTACGACCGCCCCAGCAAGTCCCAGATCAAGCGCGACATGCATGCGCTGCTGGATCTGGGCAAGCAGTTGATCGCCCTGTCTCCCGAACGCCTCAAGCAGTTGCCCCTGGCTGAACGCCTGTACGAAGCCATTCGCATGGCGCAGCGCACCACCGGACGCGAAGGCCTGCGCCGCCAGGTGCACTTCGTGGGCAAGCTGATGCGCGACGCCCCCGCGGACGAAATCCGCGCCCAGCTCGACGTCTGGGAAAACGGCTCGCGCGAAGAAACCGCCGCCATGCACCGCCTGGAGACCCTGCGCGATCGCCTGCTGGACGACGACGACGCCCTGACCAAGCTGCTGCACGACAATCCGCAGGCCGACGTGCAGCAATTGCGCGCCCTGATCCGCGCCGCCCGCAAGGAAAAAACGGCCAACGCCGCGCTGCTGCAAGGCCAGGATCCGCAAAAGAAGCACTATCGCGCGCTGTTCCAGGCGCTCAAGACCCTAACCCTCTGATTTCCCCCCGCCGCCGTCCATGAACGCACCGACCGACCTGCTCGATTGCATCGAGATCGAAACCGCCCCCACCCCCACGCACGCCGTCATCTGGCTGCACGGCCTGGGCGCGGACGGCAACGATTTCGCGCCCATCGTGCCCGAACTGGACCTGCCAGCCGGCGCCGCGGTGCGCTTCGTGTTCCCCAATGCCCCGGTGCAGCGCGTCACCATCAACAACGGCATGGCGATGCGGTCGTGGTACGACATCCTGGTCATGGACCTGGTGCGGGTCGAAGACGCCAACGGCATCCGCGCGTCCGAAGCCGCCATCAGAAAGCTCATCGCCCGTGAGAACGCGCGTGGCATTCCCACCTCGAACATCGTCCTGGCGGGGTTTTCGCAGGGCTGCGCCATGACCCTGCACACGGGCCTGCGCCTGCCGGAAAAGCTGGCCGGCATGATCGGGCTGTCGGGGTACCTGCCCCTGCTGGGCACCGCCGAGGCCGAACGCGCCCCGGCCAACCAGCGCACGCCCATCTTCCTGGCCCATGGCCAATACGACCCGGTGGTGTCGCTGCCGCGCGCCCAGGCCTCGCTGGCTGAACTGGAACGCCTGGGCTACGACGTGCGCTGGCACACGTACCCGATGCCGCACTCGGTCTGCGCGGAAGAAGTGGCGGATATCTCGCGCTTCCTGAACGACGTGCTGGCGGGATAACGCCCGCCCGCCGGGGGCGATCCGCCGGGATCGCCCGGCTGCCCTCCCCAGGCGGCCATCCCTTTTCTGTATACCAAGTGGTATTCCAGCACCGGTTCTTCGGATGCTGACAGGCGCCCTTTCCTAGGGAAAAACGCCAATCCCAAAATCCTTGTCGCCCCCTGGTATTGAATATAGTATTCAAACCACGCCGTATCGGCCCGGGCGATCTCTGTTCGGGCTTCCCTGTTGTTGCAGTCGATCCATTCCATTGGCCGTGTCGCGCCGGGTTTCGGCGAGGCATACAGACGCAGGAGAAAGTCCCGTGAAGCCCATGCCATTGCCCCGCCGGGCAGTCGCGGCGCTGCTTGTCGCGCTGGCGCCCGCGCTCATCCCTTTCGCCGCCCACGGCGAAGCGCTCAATCCCCCCGTGAAGGTCCGCTACGAAGAGGTGGTGCGCTCCATTCTCTACGTGCCCAAGTACGTGGCCCTGTCGCAGGGCTACTTCAAGGACGCCGGGCTGGACGTCTCGATGAAGACCTCGCAAGGCACTGACAAGGGCATGACCGCCCTGCTGTCGGGCAGCGCGGACATCGTGCTGATCGGCCCCGAGGCGTCGATCTATGTGCAGAACAGCGAATCGCCGGTCAAGCCGAAGATCTTTGCCGGCTTGACGGCCACCGACGGCTTTTTCCTGCTGGCGCGCAAGCCGGTCGAGAAATTCGACTGGAGCATGCTCAAGGGCAAGGAGGTGATCGGCTTTCGGCCCGGGTCCAATCCCATCGTGTTCCTGGAAACCGCGCTGCGCAAGCACGGGCTGGACCCGCAGAAGGACGTCAAGCTGCTGAACAACATCGGCATTCCGGCGCGCGCCGGCGCGTGGATGGCCGGCCAGGGCGAATACGGCATCTTCCTGGAGCCCGAGGCCGGCGAGCTGGTGCGCAACGGCAAGGGCTATATCGTGGCCTCGGTGGGCCATGAAGTGGGCCAGGTGGACTACACGGTGTTCACCGCCACCGACAAATACATTCGCGACAACCCCAAGGTGATCCAGGCCTGGACCGACGTGGTGGCGCGCGCCGAGAAGTACGTGAAGGACACGCCGGCCGCCACGCTGGCGCCGCAGATCATGACGTACTTTCCCGGCATGGACGCGGCGGCCGTGACGGACGCGATCGACCGCTACAAGCAATACCAGATCTGGAAGACCTCGCCGCTGGTCACGGCCGACGCGATGAATCAGCTGCAGGACATGCTGATCGCCAGCGCGGTCATGAAGGAAGGCGCCCGCGTCAAATATGAAGACGTGGTGGTGGCCGACTTTGCCAGGAAGGCCCCATGATGAGCGCCGTCGTCCATAATCTGAAACCGGAAGCGGCCACGGCGAAGATCGAGCTGCGCGACGTCTGTCTCAGCTATTTCACGCCGGAAGGCGAGACCGAGGCCCTGTCGCAGGTGTCGTTCGCGCTGGCGCCAGGCGAATTCGTCAGCCTGATCGGGCAAAGCGGTTGCGGCAAGAGCACGCTGCTGTCGTTGATTGCCGGCCTGATCACGCCGACCTCAGGCGCCGTGATGATCGACGGCCAGGCGGTCACCGAGCCGAACCCGCGGATCGGCTACATGCTGCAGCAGGACTACCTGTTTGAATGGCGCACCATTCTGGACAACGTGATGCTGGGCGCCGAAATACAGGGCCGGCGCGATGCCCGCAGCGAAGCGCGCGCCGTGCATCTGCTGGAAAAATGCGGGCTGGGCGCCTTTCTGACGCACACGCCGCGCCAGCTGTCCGGCGGCATGCGCCAGCGCGCCGCGCTGGCGCGCACGCTGGTCACCGAACCCGACGTGATCTTGCTGGACGAACCCTTTTCCGCGCTGGATTCGCAGACCCGGCTGGCCATTTCCGACGAGGTGGTCGACATTCTGCGGCGCGAAGGCAAGACGGTGGTGCTGGTGACGCACGACATCGGCGAGGCCATCGCGATGACCGACCGCGTGATCGTGCTGTCGCGCCGGCCCGGCCGCCTGAAAAGCCAGTACCGCATCCATTATGGCGACGGCGCGCGCCCCACGCCATTCCAGGCGCGTTCGCGGCCGGAATTCAACGCCTACTTCAAACAGCTCTGGGACGAGCTGGACGTCCACGTGGAGGGTTGAGCCATGAATGCACCCATCGCCAACACCGTGCCGCTGCGCGCCGTGCCCGCGCCCAGCCAGAAGTACCTGGACTATCTGCGCCGCGACCGCGCACGTCGCCGCAACATCCGCCTGGCCCAGGCGCTGCTGCTGGTCGTATTCCTGTGCGCCTGGGAGATCCTGCCGCGGATGCACATCCTGAACCCGCTCTTGACCAGCTACCCCAGCGCGCTGTGGCCCACGTTCATCGACCTGTGGGCCAACGGCAACCTGGCGCACCACATCCTGACCACGCTGTCGGCCACGCTGGTGGGCTTTACGCTCAGCATGGTGATCGGCATCGTGGTGGCTGCGGCGCTGTGGTGGTCGGACTTCCTGTACAAGGTGCTGGACCCGTTCCTGGTGGTGGCCAACGCCATGCCCAAGATCGCCTTCGTGCCCATCTTCTACCTGTGGCTGGGGTCGGACTACGCGGTGTACGGCATGGCCGTGGCGATCGCCGTGTTCGTGACCATCATGGTCGTGTATGCGGGCTTTCGCGGCATCGACCTGAACAAGGTCAAGCTGGCGCGCACCTTCGGGGCCAGCCGCTGGCAGGTGCTGGTGAAGGTCGTGCTGCCCGGCAGCGTGCCGACGTTGATCGCCGCGGTGAAGATGAACATCGGCCTGGCGCTGGTGGGCGTCATCGTGGGGGAATTCCAGTCGGCCGATTCGGGCCTGGGCTTTCTCATCATGAACGGCAGCCAGGTCTTCAAGCTGAATATCGTGATGACCGCCATCACCATGCTGGCGCTGATTTCGAGCGTGATGTACCTGGTGGTGTACCGCATCGAAGCCGCGGTGGCGCGGCGCTACGGATAAGGAGCCGCCATGCAGATTCCGCAATGGGTCCAGGACCGCGTCATTGCCCGCCAGGGCTGTCTGCACCCCTATGACACGCTGCCAGGCGCGCGCTGCGCCGTGGTGGTGATCGACATGCAGCAGTATTTCACCCTGCCCGGCTACCAGGGCGAATGCGCCGCCGCGCGCGACATCATCGTACCGGTGAACCGCCTGTGCGACGCGGTGCGCGCGGCCGGCGGCACGGTGGTGTGGGTGCAGACCGCATCCGACAACGCCGACGCCTTCTGGTCGCACCACCACGGCGTGATGCTGACGCCCGAGCGCAGCGCGCGGCGCCTGGAAACCCTGCGGCGCGATTCGCCCGGCTACGCGCTGCATCCGGACCTGCGGCCCGATGCCGGCGACCTGCGGGTGACCAAGCGCTTCTACAGCGCCATGGCGCCGGGTTCGTCCGAACTGGAACCGCTGCTGCGCGGGCGTGGCGTGGATACCTTGCTGATCGCCGGCACGGTCACCAACGTGTGCTGCGAGTCCACCGCCCGCGACGCGATGATGCGCGACTTTCGCACCATCATGGTCGACGACGCGCTGGCCGCGGTGACGCCGGCCGAGCACGAGCACGCGCTGCACGGCTGGCTGCTGTTCTTTGGCGACGTACTGTCGGTGGATGAGGCGGTGGCGCGCCTGACGCCGGCACAGGCGGCGCGCAAGACCGCCTGACGAGCCGCACCCACCCGGCCTGCGTACGGGGGCAGCCCCCGTGCGTCAGTCCAGGTTCAGCCAGACCCGCCGCATGGTCGGGTCTTCGGGGTCGGCGTCGTTGGTGAAGCCCAGGCTGGTCATCAGCGACAGCATGGGCCGGTTGGTCGACAGCACCAGCCCGTCGATGTATTCCAGCCCCTGCTCGCGCGCCGCGTCGATCAGCGCCGTCATCAGCTGGCGGCCCAGGCCGCGGCGCTGCCAATCGTCGCCGATCACCAGCGCATATTCCGCGCCGCGCCCGTCCGGGTTGCGCAAATAATGCGCGAAACCGACCAGGACCTCGCGCGGATGGCCGCGGTTGGCCGGGTTGGGCACCTGCGTGGCGGCCACCAGGGCCAGCTCGCGGTGGTAGTCCACCTGGGTGTAGCGCGACACCATGCGCGGAGTCAGCTCGCGCATCATCGACACGAAGCGCATGTAGCGCGAGCGTTCGGACAGGCCGCGGATGAATTCCTGCAAGGGCTGCGCGTCTTCCGGGCGGATCGGCCGCAGCACCCACGGAATGCCGTCGGCAAAGCGGCGCACCTGCACCAGGCGCGCCGGATACGGGTGAATCGCCATGTGCGGATAGCCGGCGGTCTGCGGCGATTCGCAGCCCGGTTTTTCGGTCAGCGTCATGCGCAGGCCACCGGCGCGCAGATGGGTTTCACCGGCGTAGAGCGGATCGATGTCCAGCGTTTCGATGTCGGGCAGTTCGGACACCAGTTCAGACACCAGCACCAGCGCCTGCTGCAAGGCTTCGGCGGCCAGGTGGCCGACGCGCGGCGCCAGCACCTTGCGCCACAGGCGGCTGCGTTCGATCAGCTGGCGCGCCAGGAAGCCGTTCAGCGGCGGCAGGTCCATGCCGCGGTCGGACTGCGACAGCACCGCATCCGGGCCGCCCGCACCGAAACGAACGACGGGGCCGAACTGCGGATCGCGCCGCACCCGGATCGCCATGGGGCGGGATTCCGGTTCGCCCAGCGCCACGTCCACCGGCATGTCGCGCAGCGGCACGTAGAACAGGGCCAGCAGCGCGCGGACTTCGGACGTATTGAGTTCGCGCCGGCAATCGGCCCGCACCCGCGCCAGGATGTCGCGCGCGGCGGCCAGATCGGGCACGTGCGTGGCCGGTTCAGGCGGCTGGGTCTGCAGCAGCAGCTGCTGGTTGTAGTGGTGCGAGGCCAGCACGCCGAAGGCGTCGGCGGCCGATTCGGGCGTACGGAACGCGGACGTGCCGGCATCGTCCAGCATGCGCCGCAGCGGCCGCATGCCGGCGTCGCCCATGAAACACGTGACCACGGGCTTCTTGGCCTTGGGAGCGATCAGCGCCAGTTCCCGCGCCACGGCGGGCATGTCGGCCAACGCATCGGGCGCCAGCAGCACCAGGACGCCGTCCACGCCGGCATCGTCCAGCACGGTGTCCAGGATGGCGCGGATGCGCTCCGGCGTCAGCGGGGTGTAGGTGATGACCGGGTTGGCGCTGGCCGCGTCGGGTTCCAGCATCGCCGCCAGCGCACGCTGCGTGGCCGGCGCCAGGTCGGCGCGCAGCACGGCGGCGTCCGGACCGATCAGGTCCATGGCCAATTGCGGGGGGCCGCTGCCGTTGGAGATCAGCGCCACCCGCCGGCCCTTGGGGCGACGGGTATAGCCCAGCACCTTCACGGCCGAGAACAACTGCACGAAGTAGCGCACCCGCACGGCGCCGGCACGGCGCAGGGCGGCGTCGAAGATGGCGTCGGCGCTGTCGGTGTCCGCCCGGCCCGCCTTGAGCACGATGACCGGCTTGACGCTGGCCGCGGCCCGTAGCGTGCTCATGAATTCGCGCGCCGGCCCGACGTCTTCCAGGTAGAGCACGATGCTGTCGGTGCGCGGGTCGCTGGCCAGGTAGTCCAGCACCCTGGACAGGCCCACCACCGCCTCGTCGCCCAGCGACACGGCGGTGGAAAAACCGATGTGCACGTCTTCGGCCCAGTCCATCACGGCTGCCATGATGGACCGCGACTGCGCCAGCAGCGCCACCCGGCCGGCGCGCGCCAGCACCGGATGCTGGCTGAGATTCAGGCCGGCATGGGGCCGCTGGGCGCCGAACGAGCGCGGGCCCAGCAGTTCGCAGCGGTTTTCTTCGGCCCAGGCGCGGCACAGCGCCAACGTGCCGCGCGGATACGGATCAGGCAGTTCGTGCGGCAGCAGGATGACCGAACGCGGCGCCAGCGGCGACAGGCGGCGCAGGGTTTCGGGCAGCACCGCGGGCGACACGCAAACCAGGGCCAGATCGGGGCGTTCACCCGCGGCCAGGCCTTGCAGGGCCTCGGGCAGGTCGGGCGCCGCGCCGGTTTCGCAGGCCACGACGGTGGTGCGGGCCTTGAGCGCTGGCGACAACGAGCCCGCCGCCGGCAGGGGCCGGTCGGCAACGATCACCAGCGAACTGGGTTCGAACATCGGGGCAAGAGCGTGTCGCAGCATGTCGTGGGCGGGCGCTAATCTAAAATACCGTTCATCGTAACAAGACAACCCCGCCGTCCGCTTGATGTGGACCCTGCCCGACGCCGCTTTGTGGCGCCGCAGCCGCTATCATTGCCACCTATGACTTCCAACGCCTCTTCCCCCATCCGTACCCGCTTCGCGCCTTCGCCGACGGGCTTCCTGCACCTGGGCGGCGCCCGTACCGCGCTGTTCTCCTGGGCCTTCGCGCGCCACCACCAGGGCACCTTCGTCCTGCGCATCGAAGACACGGACGTCGAACGCTCCACGCCGGAAGCGGTGCAGGCCATCCTGGACAGCATGGACTGGCTGGGCATGCAGCCCGACGAAGGCCCCTTCTACCAGATGCAGCGCATGGACCGCTACCGCGAGGTCGTGGCGCAGATGCTGGCCGCCGGTACCGCCTACCACTGCTACAGCTCGCCCGAGGAAGTGGAAGCCATGCGCGAGGCCGCCCGCGCCCGCGGCGACAAGCCGCGCTACGACGGCACCTGGCGCCCCGAGCCCGGCAAGACGCTGCCCGCCATCCCGGCCGGCCGCCAGCCCGTGGTGCGCTTCAAGAACCCGCAGGAAGGCGCCACGTCCTGGAACGACATGGTCAAGGGCACCATCAGCTTTGACAACACCGAGCTCGACGACCTGATCATCGCCCGCCCGGACGGCACCCCCACCTACAACTTCTGCGTGGTGGTCGACGACTGGGACATGGGCATCACCCACGTGCTGCGCGGCGATGACCACGTCAACAACACGCCGCGCCAGATCAACATCCTGCGCGCGCTGGGCGCCACCCTGCCTGAATACGGCCACGTCCCCATGATTCTCGGCCCGGACGGCGAAAAGCTGTCCAAGCGCCACGGCGCGGTCAACGTCATGGAATACGACAACGAGGGCTACCTGCCCGAGGCCATGATCAACTACCTGGCCCGCCTGGGCTGGAGCCACGGCGACGACGAACTCTTCAGCCGCGAACAGCTGGTGCAGTGGTTCGACACCCGCCACCTGTCCAAGTCCGCTTCGCAGTGGGACCCCAAGAAGCTGAACTGGGTCAACGCCCACTACATCAAGCAGATGGACAACGCCGAACTGGCCGAACGCGTGGCCCCGCGCGTGGCCAACCGCGGCGGCCATCCGGAAAAGATCGACCTGCCGGGCGTCATGGGTCTCTTGAAAGACCGCGCCGAAACGCTTGAGCAACTGGCCGACGGCGCCATGCTGTTCTGCGGCGAATTCAAGCCGGCCGCCCCGGAACTGGTCGAGCAGCACCTGACCGCCGCCGCCCGCGAAGCCCTGGCCGACTTCGCCCAGCGCGCCGCCGGCACCGACTGGACCCGCGAAGCCATCTCGGCGCTGATCAAGGCCGTGCTGGCCGATCGTGGCCTGAAGATGCCGCAACTGGCGATTCCGCTGCGCGTGGCCGTGACGGGCCAGACCCAGACGCCGGCCGTGGACGCCGTGCTGGCGCTGCTGGGCAAGGACACCGTGCAAAAGCGCCTGGCCGCGATCTGATCGCCGCGCCCGGCTCCGTGCCGGGCACAGGCCCCCAAAAAAAGCCCCGAACGGCGTTGCCGGACGGGGCTTTTTCCATGGCGCGAGGCCTCGGCGCCGCTACGCCGCCTGGGGCCGGGATTTCAGCGCACGCGAGAAAAACGCGCCCAACAGCGGCAGCAGCACGGCCGAACCGCCGAACAGCACCGCCGCGCCAACCTCGTCCACCACTGCGCCGGCCAACGCCACGCCGGCCGCCTGGCCCATGAACAGGCACGACGCGAACCATGCCACCGCCGTGCCGCGCGCGGACGGCACCATCTGCGTGGCGTTGGTCTGCAAGGTGGCGTGCAGCAGGTAGTAGCCAAAGCCGGCCAGCACGCTGGCCAGCAGGCTCCAGAGCCACACCGGCCCCAGCAGGTACGACAGGAAGGCCACGCCCAGCACCAGCCCGCCCGCCACTGCCAGGCCGCGTTCGCCCAGGCGCTTGAGAATGCGGCCCGCTACCACCGTGTAGAGCAGCCCGCCCACCGCATACACCGCCACCAGCGCACCGGCGGCGGTCAGCGAGATGTCGAAGCGTTCGTGCAGATACGAGGGCGCGAAGGCCAACGCGCCAAAGACCAGCAGGCCTTCAATGAACACCGTGGCCAGCACCACCCGCGCCCAGGGCGTGCCCAGCACCTGGCGCGCCTGTGCCACGAAACCCTGGCGCGGCGCGTTCGGATCCACCACGCCCATCCCGGCGCGGCGCTGGCGCCGCACTTCCAGGTGCAGCAGCACGCCCACCGCCAGATAGCCGCACACCAGCGCGGCAAAGGCCCAGCGCCAGCCCAGCGTGTCGGCGAACAGGCCGCCGGCCAGCTGGCCTGTCGCCATGCCCAGGATGGTGCCGGTCAGAAAACGCGCCAGCGTCGCCTGGCGCCGCTCGTAGGGCACGGTGTCGCCGATCCAGGCCATCGACAGCGGCACGATGCCCGCCCCCGCCGCCCCGGACAGGGCGCGGCAGAGCACCAGCATGTCCAGCGTCTCGGCCGCGACGGCCCCGGCGCTGCCCACCGCACAGGCAAAGGTCGCCACGCTGACCACCCGATACTTGCCATAGCGGTCGCCGACCGGCCCGAAGAACATCTGCAGCACGCCGTAGGCCACGGCGAACGCGGTCACCGCGCGCGCGGCCTGCCCGGTGGAGGCACCGAATTCGGCCGCCAGTTGCGGCAACATGGGATCACAGATGCGAAAGGCGCTGGCGCTGACGAAAGCGGCCAGGGCCAGCAGCGCGATGGCTCGCGCTTCAGAGGAAAGGGCAGGCATGAAAGACCGGCGGCGGGAGGGAAGGCGAAGTTCGCACCTTACCCTACCCGGCCAGAAGCCGTCATCAATACGGCAGGCGATAGCCCTGCGGCATGCGGCGCGCGGTCACGACCTGGCCGCCGCTTTTCAGTTCGCGCAGCGTCAGCTTGGCCTGCTCGACCTTTTCGACGCGGTAGCGGTTGACGTAGATCGGGTCGGCGGCGTCGACGATTTCGCCGTTCGATTGCGTGGTCTGCATGGTGTAGATGCCGTCCACCACGCTCCAGCAGCCGGTTTCACGCAGGGCCGGGCGCGTCTTGCGGCCGATCTTGAGCTGCGTTTCGTAGGCCATGCGGCCGTCGGCGTACAGCACGGTCAAGGCCTGGAAATCACCGCTGACGCCGCGCGGCTTCGAATTCGAATACCAGGTGCCGACCATGGGATCGCCGCTCTTGGCCGGCACGCAGGCCATTGGCTTGGGCGGCCCTTCCGGCTGGGCCTCGGTAATGGAGGCGGGTTTGCGGGCGACACAGCCGCCCAGGATCAGAACGGCGCAGACCACGCCCGCCGTACGCAAATACACACTGCTCATGACTTCCTCAACACGTCTGTCGACGCGTCGCGCCGCTCAGATCGGCGCGCCCCTCGCGCAGCAAACATCACGCACTCTAAAGAGGCGTCCATGAAGAATCAACGACGATCCGCGCCAAGTGCAATTGCGCAACAGTCCGTCGTGCAAAGCGCCCGCTTTACCGCGCTAACACGCAAAAATGCGTTGGTTTCACACGACAGTGCGGCCGCCGCGCGCGGCCTTTTCGCGCAGCATTTCTTCCATGCGCGCCGCCGCCGGCGACATGCTGCGGCCCGCCAATCGCGTGATGCCCAGCTCGCGTTCGATGCGCGGCCGGGCCAGCGGCACGAAGGCCAGTTCGGGGGAATCCGGCGGCACGCCCAGCTGCGCCAGCACCGTCACGCCCACGCCGCGTTCCAGCATCGCCAGCAGCGACATCATGTTGGACACGAACACCTGCCGTTCCATCATGAAGGCCGCCTGCGGGTAATCGGCCAATTGCCGATGGGCCACCGTACCCACCAGCGGCAGGGTGGCGATTTCACGCCACGTCACCGACTTGCGGCTCGCCAGCGGATGGCCGCGATGGCAGACCAGCCCGAATGCATCGCGCAACAGCGGCTCGAACGACAGGCGCCGGTCGCGCAGCACCGGGCTGCACACGCCCAGTTCGACCTCGCCCGCCAGCACCATGCGTTCCACGCCTTCCGAGTTGTCGTCGAACAGGCGCAGCGCCACCGCCGGATAGCGCTCGCGGTACGTCGCCACCAGTTCGGGCAGCCAATGCGTCGCCACCGTCGCTACCGACGCCATCGTCAGCGTGCCGGCCTGGTTGCTTGCCAGCCCCGACAAGGTGCCGGCCACCCGGTCATGGTGCTCGACCAGTTCACGCGCCAGGGGTAGGCAGTCCTGCCCGAACCGCGTCAACGCGTTGCCGTTGCCGCGCTCGAACAGCGGCTGGCCCAGGCGCTGCTCCATCTCGCGGATCGACAGCGACAGCGCCGGCTGCGAGCGAAACGCCCGCGCCGCCGCCGCGCGGAAGCTGCGCAATTCGGCCACCAGCAGGAAGTGGCGGTAGTGCGTGATCGACAGTTCGGGCAGCGCGGGCATGGATCAGTCTGATTTTGTAGAACTTATCGATTTATAGGAAAAATAAAATTTTCTCATCATAGGCCGCCCCGTAACATGGCCGCAATGACTACCGCGACCCTTGCCCCCGCTGCTTCCTACGATGTCGACCCGCTGGACTTCAGCCTCGCCGACCGGCTTGCCACCCGTTCCGTCGGAAAAGGCCGGCTGCTGATCGGCCAGGCCGCCGCATCCGGCATGCCTGCCAAGCCACACCCGCCCGCGGCATCCGCCCCGGCCACGCGCCGCGCCGACGCTGCCGCATCGCTATCCCGCACTCGCCCCGGCCTGTTGTTCGTGCCGGGCGGCTATCACGGCGCCTGGTGCTACGCGCACTACCTGGATTACTTCGCTCGCGCCGGCCTGCCCTGCGCCGCCGTGGACGTCCGCGGCCATGGCCCGCTGCCGCAAGACGCCGATTTCATCCACGCCCACATCGCCGACCTGGCCCAGGACGTCATCGCCGCACTCGATGCGCTGGGCGGCCCCACCGTCGTCGTCGGCCACAGCGTGGGCGCCCTGCCCACCCTGCTCGCCGCCACCCAGCGATCCGTCGCCGGCATCATCCTCATGGCGCCCTCCCCGCCGGGCAACCTGCCGGGTGCGCGCGCCCTGCCCCCCGTCCCCGAAGGCGTCGTGCGCCAGCCGCCCGCCGACACCGAAGTCCGCGCCCGTTTTCTCGCCACCGAGCCCGACCGCGACGTCAGCGCCGTGATGCGCCGCCTAAGCCCCGAAAGCCCCCAGGTGCTCAACGATCGCTACCTGCTGCGCGTGCCCGTCGACCCCGCCGCCATCACCGCCCCCGGCCTGTGCCTGGAAGCCGGCCTGGACTCGCACGACCGCCACCCGCCCGGACAAGACCAAGCTATCGCCCGTCTATATGGCTTCGCCCACGCCGTCCTTGCCGGGCAGCCGCACTGCATGATGTACGGCGACCACTGGCAAGCCAGCGCCGCGGCCGTCCTGGACTGGCACCGCCAGCAATTTGGCTGACCCCCAGCCACCCCCATGCACCGGCCGGATCAGCCCCGCCCTGCGAACCCATCACCCGAATCGCGCACCGCAAACAAGCCCCCGTAGCACGGACACCCAGCCCACCACGCACTCAGCAACAAAGCCCCAGGGCAAAACAATAACGGCGCCCGCCGGCGCCGCCAGGAGACAAGCATGACCCGCACCCTTACTCATCGCTCCGCGCCCCCTCGGCGCCATTCGCTGCATCGTCCCGCCCTGCGCACCTTGCTCGCCGGCGCCACGCTGCTATTGGCCGGCGCCGCCCACGCCGCCGGCTGGCCCGAAAAGCCCATCACCCTCATCGTTCCGTCCGCCGCAGGCGGCGCCGCCGACCTCACCGCCCGCACCTTCGCCCAGTTCCTGGGCAAGCAGACCGGCCAGACCGTCATCGTCGAAGACCGCCCCGGCGCTGGCGGCATCGTCGGCACCAACGCCGCCAAGAACGCCCCCGCCGACGGCTACACCTTCCTCTTGTCCACCAACTCCACCCACGCCGCCAACCAGTTCCTGTACAAGAGCCTGCCCTACGACGCCCAGAAAGACTTCGTCCAGATCGGCATGCTCGGCACCTTCGGCACCGTCGGCATCGTCGCCCCCGACAGCCCCTACCGCACCGTCCCCGAACTCGTCGACTACGCCAAGAAACACCCCGGCGAAGTCTTCTTCGGCTACTACAGCTCGTCCTCCCAGGTCCCCGCCGAACTCTTCAAGAAACGCGCCGGCATCGACATCGGCGCCGCCGGCTACAAGAACATCACCCAGATCATCACCGACCTGCGCGGCAAACAGATCGGCTTCGCCTTCGTCGACTACCTCACCGCCATGGGCCAGATCGACGGCAAAGGCCTCGCCCCCCTGGCCGTCACCGCCGACAAACCCCACCCCGCCTGGCCCGACGTCCCCACCATGTCCACCTACTACCCCGACTTCATCGTCGCCGGCTGGCTAGGCATCTCCGCCCCCGCCGGCACCCCGCCGGCACCCCGCCCGACATCGTCGCCAAGATGAACGCCGCCACCCAAGCCGCGGTAAAAGACACCCCCACCGCCGACAAACTCCGCGCCCTGGGCCTGACCCCCGAAGCCATGGACACCGCCCGCTTCGACACCTTCGTCAAGGAAGACACCGCCCGCTGGAAGGAATGGATCAAGATCTCGGGCATACAACCCCAATAAAAACGCCCGAATAGATAGAGATAGAGGCAGCGCCGCGCAACGCGACGCTGCCTCTATCTATATAAGAGAGCAAAAAAGCGAAAACCGAGAAAAAGAGAGATAGCGCGCAATCGGGAAAGCGGCAAAACAAAGAGAACCAAAAAAGACCCGCCCCCCAACCAGCCCCCCGCGCAAGCGCGCAGCGGCATCGCCGCCCGCAAGACACCCCAACGCCAAAGAAGGCCGCCCGCGCGGCCGCTTTGGCGACCCCGCCCCCTCCTCCACCCCCAAACCGATCGTGGCCACCACGCCAAGCACGCCGCCCGCCCCAACGGCCGCCAGTAAGGCACATCAAGAGCGCGTGACGGGGCAGGCGGGTGAGGGCGGGGCGTGTAGATGCGCCCGAGGGAATTCGAAGGGAGCCGAAGGCGGACGAGAATGACGAAGGGGCAGTCCGGAGCGAAGGCTCCGGACCGCAATCGTAGCCCCGCCCTCACCCGCCTGCCCCGTCACGCGCGGCTCAAGAACCACCAACCGCCAATAAAAGAACCCCTAAAGCGGCAACCTCAACTCATGCTTAATTTCCCTCAAAGCCACAATCGTCCGAGTCTGCCGAATCCCCGGCATATTGAACAAAAACCGATGCAAAAACCGATCATAGGCCTCAGGACTCTCAACAAGAATCTTCAACAGAAAATCAGAATCCCCCGTCACCGCATAGCACTCAAGAATCTCCGGCGCATCCCGCACTGACCGCTCGAAGTTTTCCACCGTATTCGCCGAATGCCGCTCCAGGCTGATCTGCGCGAACATACACCCCAGCCCCACCTTGCTGCGATCCACCTGCGCGCTATAGCCCTGGATCACCCCGCTCGCCTCCAGCGCCTTCACCCGGCGCCACACCGGCGCCGCCGACAGCCCCACCTTTTCAGACAACTGCTGCGCCGAAGCCCGGCCGTCCTCCTGCAGGGCCTTGAGGATGCCGATATCGGTCTTGTCCATCGTTTTGTCTCCTGTTTTAGGTCGAAATTCCGCGAACACGAAATATTCATTGCGAATTATAGGGATAGCACGATCCGAAAACGCAATAAACCTGATGCTGCGCGAACCTATCATGGTGCCGACTACAGGAGTATTCACGATGGACGGTACCCCCGCCGCCGAGCCCCAGCTGGACCTTGACTACCAGCTCGCCGACAACCTCACTCGCGAGACCGGCCGCATCTTTCTCACCGGCACCCAGGCCCTGGTGCGCATCATGCTCACCCAGCGCCGCATCGACCGCGAGCGCGGCCTGAACACCGCCGGCTTCGTGTCCGGCTACCGCGGCTCGCCCCTGGGCGGCGTCGACATGGCCATGTGGAAAGCGCAGAAAGCGCTGGACGCCAACCAGATCTCGTTCCTGCCCGGCATCAACGAAGACATGGCCGCCACCGCCGTCATGGGCACCCAGCAGGCCGGCGTGCGCGCCGACCGCAATGTCGATGGCGTATTCGCCATGTGGTACGGCAAAGGCCCCGGCGTCGATCGTGCGGGCGACGCCCTGCACCATGGCAATGCCGCCGGCGCCTCGCGCCACGGCGGCGTCCTGGTGGTCGTGGGCGACGACCACACCGCGGTGTCCTCGTCCATCCCGCACGCCAGCGAAGCGTCCCTCATCGGCTGGCAGATGCCCATCGTGCATCCGTCCTCCATCGACGAATACGAAACCTTCGCCTTGTGGGGCTGGGCCCTGTCGCGCCATGCCGGCACCTGGGTCGCGTTCAAGGCCGTGTCCGAAACCATCGAAAGCGGCCACTCGTTCACGCCCGCCCCCGTCGTCGCCTACGACATGCCGGCCGACCCCGACCTGCCGCCCGAAGCGCTCGAATACTCCGCCCGCGACTTCCTGTCGCTGGCCGTCGAAGCCCGCATGAACCTGCGCATGAAGGCCGTCACCGCCTTCGCGCGCCGCCACAGCATCGACCGCCTGACCTGTCCGGCGCCGCGCGCCACCGTCGGTATCGTCACCGTCGGCAAGGCCCACCTGGACGCCATGGAAGCCCTGACACGGCTGGGCGTGGACACCGTCACCGCCAACGCGCCCGTGCGCATCTACAAGCCCGGCCTGACCTGGCCGCTGGATGCCGAGCGCATGCTGGAATTCGCACGCGGCCTGTCGCACATCCTCGTCATCGAGGAAAAAGGCGCCGTCGTCGAGACCCAGCTCAAGGACCTGCTGTTCAACCTGCCCGAGCGCGCCACCGTCATCGGCAAGAAGGGCTTTGACGGCGAACTCGTGGTGCCGTCGGCCGGCCAATTGCGGCCGTCGCTGCTGGCCCGCCCGCTGGCCGCCTGGCTGTCGCGCACCGCCGGCTTGCACACCGGCGTTGACCTGACCGGCTTCGAGTGCCAGGACACCCTGTCCAACGATGCCGACGGCATGCGCCGCCGCCCCTACTTCTGTTCGGGCTGTCCGCACAGCACCTCGACCAAGGTGCCCGAAGGCAGCCAGGCGCTGTCTGGCGTGGGCTGCCACTACATGGCCGCCTGGATGGACCGCGACACCGGCGGCCTGACCCAGATGGGCGGCGAAGGGGTCGACTGGATCGGCCTGTCGCGCTATACCAAGATGCCGCACATCTTCCAGAACATGGGAGAAGGCACCTACTACCACTCCGGCTACCTGGCCATTCGCCAGGCCGTGGCCGCCAAGGCCAACATCACCTACAAGATCCTGTTCAACGACGCGGTCGCCATGACGGGCGGCCAGCCGGTGGACGGCCCGATCTCGGTGCCGCAGATTTGCCAGCAACTGCGCGGCGAAAACGTCGCCCGCATCGTCGTCACCAGCGACGAGCCCGAAAAGTACCAGGGCGTGGACCTGGGCCCCGGCATCAAGGTGCACCATCGCCGCGAACTGGACGCCCTGCAACGCGAACTGCGCGAGATCGCCGGCGTCACCGTGCTCATCCACGACCAGACCTGCGCCGCCGAAAAGCGCCGCCGCCGCAAGAAGAACCAGTTCCCCGACCCGGCGCGCCGCATGCTGATCAACAGCGCGGTCTGCGAAGGCTGCGGCGACTGCGGCGTGAAATCGAACTGCCTGTCGGTGGTGCCGCTGGAAACCCCCTATGGCCGCAAGCGCGCCATCGACCAGTCCAGCTGCAACAAGGACTATTCCTGCGCCGAAGGCTTCTGCCCCAGCTTCGTGTCCGTCATGGGCGGCAAGCCCAGAAAGAGCGCCGCCCCCAAGGCCGACCAGGAACGCCTGCAGCAACTGATTCAGCAACTGCCGCTGCCGCAGCTGCCAGCGCTGGACCGCCCCTATCGCCTGCTGGTCGCGGGCATGGGCGGCACCGGCGTCATCACCATCGGCGCGATCGTCTCGATGGCCGCCCACCTGGAAGGCCTGTCGGCCGCCGTGCTGGACCTGACCGGCCTGGCGCAAAAGGGCGGCACCGTCGTCAGCCATATCCGGCTGGCACCGGCAGGCGCAGCCGCCGGCCCCGTGCGGCTGGACTGGCAGCAGGCCGACGCCGCGATCCTGTGCGACCCGGTCGCCTCCGTCGCGCCGGATTCGCTGGGCGCGCTGCGCCGCGGCCACACCCGCGTCACCGTCAACACCTACGTCGCACCGGTGTCCGACTTCACCCGCAACCCCGACGCCGCCATGCGCCCCGAGGCCCTGCTGGCCAAGATCCGCCACGCCGCGGGCGAGGCCAACACTGCCGCCATCGACGCGCACGAGGCCGCGCTGGCCCTGTTCGGCGACAGCATCCTGTCCAATATGTTCATGCTGGGCTATGCCTGGCAGCGCGGCGGCGTGCCGCTGTCGCAGGCCGCCATCAACCGCGCCATCGAACTGAACGGCGTGGCGGTGGCCGCCAACCGGGCCGCCTTCGACAGCGGCCGCCTGGCCGCGCACCAGCCCGACGCCCTGGACGGCGCGCTGCGCCCCCGCGCTCAAGTCGTGCAACTGCATGTGCCCGAAACGTTTGAACGCGCCGTGGCCCGCCGCGTCGACGACCTGACCGCCTACCAGGACGCCGCCTACGCCAGCCAGTACCGCGACGTCGTCGAACGCGTCGCGGCCCGCGAACGCGAGCTGGCCCCCGACGCCAAGACCCCGCGCCTGGCCCTGGCCGTGGCGCGCAGCCTGTTCAAGCTGATGGCCTACAAGGACGAATACGAAGTCGCGCGGCTCTACACCGGCGAGGCCTTCCAGGCGCAGCTGCAAGGCCAGTTCGAAGGCGACTACAGCCTGCGCTTTCACATGGCCCCGCCGATCTTCGCCCGCAAGGACCCGCGCACCGGCATACCGCGCAAGGTCACGCTGGGCCCGCGCACCATGACGGCACTGAAGCTGCTGACCCGCTTCAAGCGCCTGCGCGGCACCTGGTTCGATCCGTTCGGCCACACGGCCGAGCGCAAGATGGAACGCGCCCTGGTCGGCGAGTATCGCCAGACCATAGACCAGCTACTTGTAGGGTTGACCCGGGACACCCTCGCTCAAGCAGCTACAATCGCCGCCCTTGCAGAAACCATACGCGGCTTCGGCCACGTCAAGGCAGCCAACGTCGAGAAGTACCGGACCGAGTTGGCTCGCTTGATGCAAAGCTATACGGCGCCTGCCCCGCGCGATGTACCCCTGCGGAAAACCGCATAAACACTCGCGTTGAGCGGTCCTGTCCCGGGCGCGCCTTAGCAGGCGCGCCCGGTGCATTTGGTAACAATCTTTTGGGAACTTGGTCCTATCTTCTTCTTGTGGGTGTCGTACTCGATCACTAGAATTAGTGTCCAACGAGGGGTGCTACACTACATGTTGTGGTCGCCTAACCGCTGATTCTCGTCGGCCACGCCATACGGATACGTCCGTCCAAGCGTTGCGACCCCCTCAATAAGATCCAATTTCGTACCTGACATGACGTCGTCATGTCGCTATCTACGCGCTTTTCGCACAGGAGCTTCCATGCAGACTACGATCGCCTCTGTGACCCGGCCCTCGGCCGTGCCGCCCTCTCAAACCGATTCCCCGGCCGACGCCAATGGCGGGCAATGGGCCAGCTACAACATCATTCGCCGCAATGGCTCGGTGGTCGGGTTCGAACCCAGCAAGATCGCCATCGCCATGACCAAGGCCTTCCTGGCCGTCAACGGCGGCCAGGGCGCAGCCTCGGCCCGCGTGCGCGAACTGGTGGAACAGCTGACGGCCCAGGCCGTCAACGCGCTGGTGCGCAACCGCCCCGGTGGCGGCACCTTCCATATTGAAGACATCCAGGACCAGGTCGAACTGGCCCTGATGCGCTCGGGCCAGCACGACGTTGCCCGCGCCTATGTGCTCTACCGCGAAAAGCGCACCCAGGAACGCGCCGCCGCTGCTGCTGCCGAAGGCCAGCAGAAGGCTGACGCCGCCCCGCAGGAACACGTGCTGAACGTCACGGACGCGGGTGTCCGCCGCCCGCTGGACATCGCCGAACTGCGCGCCACCATCGTCGCCGCGGGCGAGGGCCTGGCCGAATTCATCGATTCGGAAGCCATCCTGAAGGAAACGGTCAAGAACCTGTACGACGGCATCCCCGTCGACGAGGTCTACAAGTCCGCCATCCTGTCGGCGCGCGCGCTGGTCGAAAAAGACCCGGCCTACAGCCAGGTCACCGCACGCCTGCTGCTGCACACGATCCGCAAGGAAGTGCTGGGCGAAGAAGTCTCGCAAGACGGCATGGGCGCTCGCTACGCCGAATACTTCCCCACGTTCATCGCCCGCGGCATCGAAGGCGGCCTGCTGTCGCCCGACCTGGCCAGCTATGACCTGACCAAGCTGGGCAAGGCGCTGAACGCCAAGCGCGACCTGCAATTCGGCTACCTCGGCCTGCAGACCCTGTACGACCGCTACTTCCTGCACATCCGCGGCACCCGCATCGAACTGCCGCAGGTGTTCTTCATGCGCGTGGCCATGGGCCTGGCGCTGCGCGAAACCGACCGCGAAACCCGCGCGATCGAGTTCTACGAGATCCTGTCGTCGTTCGACTTCATGAGCTCGACCCCGACGCTGTTCAACTCGGGCACGCTGCACTCGCAGCTGTCGTCGTGCTACCTGACCACCGTCTCCGACGATCTGGAAGGCATCTACGACGCCATCAAGGAAAACGCGCTGCTGGCCAAGTACGCCGGCGGCCTGGGCAACGACTGGACCCCGGTGCGCGCGCTGCGCAGCCACATCAAGGGCACCAACGGCGAAAGCCAGGGCGTGGTTCCGTTCCTGAAGGTCGTCAACGACACCGCCGTGGCGGTGAACCAGGGCGGCAAGCGCAAGGGCGCGGTCTGCACGTACCTGGAATCGTGGCACCTGGATATCGAAGAATTCCTGGAACTGCGCAAGAACACCGGCGACGAACGCCGCCGCACGCACGACATGAACACGGCGAACTGGATTCCCGACCTGTTCATGAAGCGCGTCATGGAAGGCGGTGAATGGACGCTGTTCTCGCCGTCCGACTGCCCCGACCTGCACGACAAGTACGGCCGCGCATTCGAAGAAGCCTACATCGGCTACGAAGCACGCGTTGCCAGCGGCGAACTGAAGCTGTTCAAGAAGATGCCTGCGCTGAACCTGTGGCGCAAGATGCTGTCGATGCTGTTCGAAACCGGCCACCCGTGGATCACGTTCAAGGATCCGTGCAACATCCGTTCGCCGCAGCAGCACGTCGGCGTGGTCCACAGCTCGAACCTGTGCACCGAGATCACCCTGAACACCAACGAATCCGAAATCGCGGTGTGCAACCTGGGTTCCGTGAACCTGGTCGCCCACATGAAGCCGGCTGCCGGCGGCGGTTTCGAACTCGACCACGACAAGATCAAGCGCACGGTCAGCATCGCCATGCGCATGCTCGACAACGTTATCGACATCAACTACTACGCCGTCGAGAAGGCCCGCAACTCCAATGCGCGCCACCGTCCGGTGGGCATGGGCATCATGGGCTTCCAGGATTGCCTGCAGATGATGCGCGTGCCGTACGCCTCGCAAGACGCCGTTGAATTCGCGGATCGCTCGATGGAAGCGGTGTGCTATCACGCCTACTGGGCCTCGAGCCTGCTGGCTGAAGAGCGCGGTCGCTATCAATCGTACGAAGGCTCGCTGTGGTCGCGTGGCATCTTGCCGCAAGACACGTTGAAGATGCTGCGTGATGAACGCGGTGGTCATGTCGAGGTCGATGAATCGAGCACGCTCGATTGGGATACGTTGCGCGCGCGCATCAAACAACACGGCATGCGCAACTCCAATTGCATCGCAATCGCCCCAACCGCGACTATTTCCAATATCATTGGTGTATCTGCGTGCATCGAACCTACTTTCCAGAACTTGTACGTTAAATCGAATCTCTCCGGCGAGTTCACGGTCGTTAACGATTACCTCGTGCGTGACCTGAAGAAACTCGGTCTCTGGGACGAAGTCATGGTCGCCGACCTCAAGTACTTCGACGGCAGCCTGTCCCGCATCGATCGCGTACCTTCCGAACTCCGCGAACTGTACGCCACCGCGTTCGAAGTCGAACCGAGCTGGCTGGTTGAATGCGCGTCGCGTCGCCAGAAGTGGATCGACCAGGCACAGTCCCTGAACATCTACATGGCTGGCGCATCGGGCAAGAAACTCGACGACACCTACAAGCTGGCTTGGAAGCGTGGCCTGAAGACGACCTACTACCTGCGTACCCTTGGCGCCACCAGCGCCGAGAAGTCCACGGGACGCGGCGGCGAACTGAACGCCGTCACTGCTGGCGGTCAATCCACCGCCGCCCCCGTGTCCGCTGCACCTGTTTTGCCGGAACCCGAAGTTCTCGGGGCGGTTTGCACCATGCGGCCGGGTGACCCCGGCTTCGAAGAGTGCGAAGCCTGCCAATAAACCGCCTCCGGAGAATGAATCATGATTAATTGGGAAGACGACACCCTCGCCACGCAACCTGCACAAGCCCCCGCACCCGCGGCGGGTGGGCAGGCTGCGCCCGAAGTCCGGGCGGCGACCGGCGTGTTCGGCGACACCGCCCTGCCCACGCCCGCCGCGCCTGAACACGCGGCAGGCCTGGCGACCAGCGGCGCCGCCACCTCGCAGCGCGTGAAGGTTGCAGACAAGCGCATCATCAACGGCGAAACCGACGTCAACCAGCTGGTGCCGTTCAAGTACAAGTGGGCTTGGGAAAAGTACCTGGCCACTTGCGCCAACCACTGGATGCCGCAAGAAATCAACATGTCGCGCGACATCGCCCTCTGGAAGAACCCCAACGGGCTCACCGAGGACGAGCGCCGCATCGTCAAGCGCAACCTGGGTTTCTTCGTCACGGCCGACTCGCTGGCCGCGAACAACATCGTGCTGGGCACCTACCGCCACATCACGGCGCCTGAATGCCGCCAGTTCCTGCTGCGCCAGGCCTTCGAAGAAGCCATCCACACGCACGCCTATCAATACATCGTCGAAAGCCTGGACCTGGACGAAGCGGAGATCTTCAACGCTTACAACGAAGTGCCGTCCATCCGCGCCAAGGACGAGTTCCTGATCCCGTTCATCGACGCGATCGCGGACCCCAACTTCAAGACGGGCACGCCCGAAGCCGACCAGACGCTGCTCAAGTCCCTGATCGTCTTCGCTTGCCTGATGGAAGGCCTGTTCTTCTACGTTGGCTTTACGCAGATCCTGGCGCTGGGCCGTCAGAACAAGATGACCGGCGCGGCCGAGCAGTACATGTACATCCTGCGCGATGAATCCATGCACTGCAATTTCGGCATCGACCTGATCAACACCGTCAAACTCGAGAATCCGCACCTCTGGACGCCAGAATTCCGCGAAGAAATACGAGAACTCTTCCGCAAAGCGGTCGAACTCGAATACGCTTACGCCGAAGACACGATGCCGCGCGGCGTGTTGGGCTTGAACGCACCCATGTTCAAATCCTACCTGCGCTTCATCGCCAACCGTCGTTGCCAGCAAATCGGTATCGAACCGCTGTACCCGCAGGAAGAAAATCCCTTCCCGTGGATGGCGGAAATGATCGATCTTAAGAAGGAACGCAACTTTTTTGAAACTCGCGTGATCGAATACCAAACTGGTGGCACGCTGAGCTGGGAGTAACGTAGTTCGCCATCAGGTCCGGCGCGGGCACGCTCAAAGAGCGTCGCGTTCGCGCCAGGCCTGACGGCGATCTCCCAGGTCAGGGTGTTTTCGAACACGTAGAACAAGCGGTAGGCGGTCTGTGATCAGACTGCCCACCGGCGCCATTTGAAATGGCTCGCGCCAAAGGAGCGGGGGCCATATCAAATGGCTGTGCCGAATTCATTAGCGCAAACCGTAGTAGCTGTTGCTCGCACAGAACAGCGGCATGCGCCGATGAATAGCCCGGGCACGGTTCGCCTTGTTGGCGAGTCGGGGCACGGGTTTAAGTTCTGGGACCCCTGAACCTAAGGAGCATGACCATGGCAACAGCCAAGAAAGCCGTAAAGAAAGCGGTGAAGAAGCCCGCCGCCAAGAAGGCAGTAGCGAAGAAGGCCGCTCCGGCCAAGAAAGCCGCTGTCAAGAAGGTAGCAGTCAAGAAAGTCGCCGCCAAGAAACCGGCAGTGAAGAAGGTTGCCGCCAAGAAGCCGGCAGCCAAGAAGGTCGCAAAGAAAGCGGTAGCCAAGAAGGCCGTCGCCAAGAAAGTCGCGGCCAAGAAGCCGGTAGCCAAGAAGGCAGTGGCCAAGAAGGTCGTCGCCAAGAAGGCGGTTGCCAAGAAGGCCGTCGCCAAAAAGGCCGTCGCCAAGAAAGCGGTAGCCAAGAAGGTCGTCGCCAAGAAAGCGGTAGCCAAGAAGGCCGTCGCCAAGAAGGCGGTTGCCAAGAAGGCCCCCGCTGCCAAGAAGGCGGTTGCCAAGAAAGTCGTAGCCAAGAAGGCTCCGGCTGCCAAGAAGCCCGCTGCTGCCAAGCCTGCCGCTGCCAAGCCGGCTGCTGCCAAGAAGCCCGCCGCTGCCAAGAAGCCCGCTGCGAAGAAAGCCGCTCCGAAGAAGCCCGCTACGCCGCCGTCCACGGCTGCTGCGCCGGGCGCGAAGACCGCGCTGAACCCCGCCGCGTCGTGGCCGTTCCCGACGGGTGGCCGTCCGTAATCGGACCGGTCCACATCGGTAGCAGTACCTCAAGCCGCCTGGCCCTGGCCAGGCGGTTTTTTATTGCCCCGAGGGTTCCCCCTTTTGCGCCGTCCGCCCCAGCGATCGCGTCATCCGGACACTACCGTAGCGCCATTGGCGTGAGACAATAAAAGCCGTCTTTATTTGGTAGATAGCGTCCATGCTCGGTGAAATCCTTCGCTTCCTGCTCGAAATCGCATTCACGCTGTTCGGCGCGGCCCTGATCGCCCGCGCCTGGATGCACGCGATACGACTGCACCCCTTCAATCCGCTGGCACGCGTCATCTACCAGGCCACCAACTGGCTGGTGCTGCCGCTGCGCAAGATCATTCCCGCCGGCAACAAGATCGACTGGACCAGCATCGTGGCCGCCTGGCTGGCCGCGCTCGCCTATCTGGTGCTGATCTGGATGGTCGCGCTGGGCGCCCTGCTGCCGGCCGTGCTGCTGCCCAAGTTCCTGCTGGGCGCCGTGTTCATGGCGGCCAAGTGGGCGCTGAACCTGGTCGTGTGGCTGACCCTGATCCAGGCGGTGCTGTCCTGGGTCAACCCGATGGCGCCCATGATGCCGCTGCTGCAGGCCCTGACCGCGCCGCTGCTGGACCCGGTTCGCCGGCTGCTGCCGCGCACCTCGATCGACTTCTCGCCGCTGATGCTCTTGATCGTGGCCCAGATCGTGCTGATGGTGCTGGCCCGCCTGAGCTACAACGTGGTGGGCGTCTGACGCGCACCCGATAGACAGCCGCTGGCAAGGCGCCAGCGGGCACTGACAAAAAAGCCCAGGCATTTTCCGCCTGGGCTTTTTTTTGGATTCGTGCGGGCGGAAGGCTCGCGCCCTGCCCGCTCGTCATCACGCCGGAATCGCGGCGTAGATGTCGATCAGCTTCTTGCGGTCGATCTTGTGGTTGTTCGACATCGGCAGCGCCGGGCAGGCCACCAGCTCGGACGGCACCATGTAGGGCGGCAGGCGCTGGGCCAGCCGGTCTTTCCAGCCCGACAGCGCGTCCGGCTGCAGAAAGCGCGCATCGGCCTCGCCCGTTGCGCCGCCCGCCACGAAGCCGATCAGGCGCACTGCCGTGCCATCCGGACGGCGCAAGACCGCGCAGGCGCCGCCTTCCACGCCCGGCAAGCCATGCAGCGCTTCGTCGATCTCGGCCAGCTCGATGCGGTAGCCATTCAGCTTGATCTGGTCGTCCATGCGGCCGCGGCAGAACAGCAGCCCGTCGGCCTCCATCTGGCCCAGATCGCCCGTGCGGAATCCGCGGCGGCCATCTTCGGCCACGAACAGCTTGGCCTCGTTCAGGTCCGGGCGGTTCAGGTACCCGCGCATGACGTGGTCGCCCACGATGCAGATCTCGCCGTCCTGCACCCGCAGTTCGCAATCGGGCTTGGCGTAGCCCACCGGCAGCGGATCATGCGCCGCCAGCACGGCGTCGGTGATGTCGATCCAGGTGGTGGCCACGGTGGCTTCGGTCGGGCCGTAGGTGTTCAGGATCACGGCGTCCGGGAAGCGCTGGCGCAGCTTCTTGGCCAGCGCCGCGGGCAAGGGCTCGCCGCAGAACAGGAAGGTGCGCAGCGTGGGCAAGGTGGCCGGCGAGAAATCGCGGTTGGCCAGCTGCTGGTGCGCAAACGACGGCGTCGACACCCATACCGTGATGCCATTGGCCGCCAGCCGCGGCATCCAGGTGGCCGCCGCGCCGATCTGTTCGCGCGAACTCAGCACGCAGGTGCCACCGGCGGCCAGCGTGGCGAACACTTCGTACATCGACAGGTCGAAGCTGAACGGCGCCTGGTTCATGAACACCGGCGCATCGCCCAGGCCGAAGCTGCCCAGCATCCAGTCGCCCAGCAGGCCGACGCTTTCGCGGCCGATCTGCACGCCCTTGGGGTCGCCCGTGCTGCCGGACGTGAACATGACGTAGGCCAGGCCGCGCTCGGCCAGTTCGGCGCCGTCACCCGGTTCGAAGCCCTGGGCCGCGGCGTCGTAGACGGCGGCGGCGCGCACGATCTCGACGATGCGGCGCAGGCGTTCGGGCGGGTAGATGGTGTCGACCGGCACGAACGGCGCGCCGATCAGCAAGGCCCCCACCATGGCGACGAAGAACGAGGCCTCTTTGTGGCCGTAGATGGCCACGGGCACATCGGGGGCCGCGCCGTGTTCGCGGGCCTGGTCGGCCCAGGCCACGGCTTCGTCGCGCAACTGCGCCCAGGTCAGGCTGCGGTCGGCCGCGACCACCGCCAGCGCGTCGGGCGCGCGGGCAGAGTCAACGAACTGGAAGGTCTTCAGGTCGAAACGCATGCCGAAACTCCGGGCATCAGATGGGGCTGCGGCCGCTGAACACGTACAGCGCCAGGGCAGCGAGAATCAGGGTGAGAACGCGCCCGAGAAAGCGCATGACGGGACGCGCCAGCGTGGCCTGCAGCGCCGGCCGCGTGCGGGCGGCATTGATCAGCAGGTTATGGCCCACCGAATACGCCCCGAACATCAGGCCGCTGACGATGTAGTGCACCGACAGCCCGTTCCAGACGCCCATGGCCAGCAGCGTGGCGAAGATGCCGATGTTCTGCGCCGCCATGCGGTGGCGCGCGAAGAACGGCGTCTTGCTCAGCGCCTTGTAGATCGGCATGAACACCACGTCGCGCAGCCACTCGGACAGGCTGATGTGCCAACGGCGCCAGAAGTCCTGCGGATTGAGCGTGGCCAGCGGGTTGCGGAAGTTGATCGGCAGCGTGAAGCCGAACAGCATGCCGATACCGATGGCCATGGTGGAATAGCCGGCGAAATCGAAGAACAGGTAGGCGCTGTAGAGCGAGGCGTTGAGCGCCACGCCGGTGAACGAATAATCGTGCGCATCCAGCGTCGCCAGGCCGTAGCGCCAGATCAGTTCGGCCAGGCCGAATTTCTGGATCACGCCCAGCATGATCAATTCCAGGCCGGTCAGCCAGGTATTGAGGTTCACGCCTTCATAGCCGCGTTTCAGGTCGGCCTGGAAACTGCGCCACCGATACATCGGCCCGGCCAGCAGCGTCAGCGGGAAGAACAGGTAGATGAAATAGTCGAGCGGCGAGATGCGCTCGTTGCGCTGGGCAAACAGCAGCACGTCGATGGCGCGGAAGGTGGCGAACGACAGCCCCAGCATGGCGCCCAGGTGCGAGACCCCGGTCTTGACCAGCAGCAGCGGCGTCATGGTGATGATGACGGCCAGCCAGGTGGGGATGTAGTTGCGCCGTACGGCCCACAACGCCGTGCCCGAAATGGCCAGCAGCGCCAGCGGCTGGTAGGGGCGCGCCCAGAACACCGCCATCCAGACGCCCAGGCAGATCACGCCGATGACGTGGCGATAGCCGATGCGCAGCGGCATGCCGAAGGAACGGTAGGCCAAAAGACCCAGCCCGCCGCACAGGGCGCCGCCGAAAAAGCTCAAGCTTGCGAACAATTCCATGCTGCGGTCAGAACTGTTGGTATTGGAATTCGACCTTGATAGGTCCGCCGCTACCCGTGGTGGGCTGCGCTTGCAGCACGAACACCAGGATCACCCCGATATACAGGCACAGGTGCCAGAAGAAACGCCGGCCCCATGCCATGCCCGACTTGCGGGCGCCTTGATCCTGGGCGCCGTCGCCGGCAGCCGGATCGGCTTTACGAAAGAGTTTCATCGGGAAAAGTACTCCGCAATGCCTTGGTCCGCCATCGCCCAACCGAGCTCGGCCAAATGCATGTCATCACGCACCATGCCGGGTTCGAAGGGAATGCTGTACAGGTCCAGGCAACCCATCTGGTAGCGCGTGCACATGCCGGTAATGGCGGCCACCACCGGGTCGAAGCGTTCGACGTCGAGGATGAGCTTGGGGTTGAACGGCTGGATCACGAAGTAGGCCTTGACCTTGCGCTTTTGCAGCAAGGCCATGACGCGCGACAGGTCGCCCAGCTCGGTGCGGGTGATCGGGTCGACGTTGGCGAATTCGTTGCGGGCCGGTGAATACAGCGACGCCAGATACTGCTTGTAGTAGTCGTCGCGCACGTCGTAGGGATTGTTGCTGCCCAGTTCGTGCTCGACCTCGCGCGCCTCATGCGTCAGGCGCGACCACTGCCCGGCATTCAGCCGTGCCGACGATGGCCACGACACGAAACGGTGCGCCGGGACCGACAGCTTGCTGCGCGGACGGTCGGGCGCGGGTTCCTTGCGCGTGTTCCACCATAGCGACAGTTTGTCTTTCAGCTCGGAGACCTGGCCATTGGCGATCAGCCACAGCAAGCCCCAATTGGCGTTGTCGGTGATCCAGTTCTGCATCTGCTCGCGCGTGCTGGGTTTTTCCCAGAGGCGGTCCCAGACCGGGCCGGTCACGTGTTCGGCAAACGCGCTGCGCGGCAGCTGCCCGCCCGAGGCGAACCAGGCCGGCGACACCATGATCACCAGCCGCGTGTTCGGCGTGAGCGAATCCGCCACCGATTCCAGCACGCTGACGATGCCGTAAGACTGGAACATGGCGTGGCCATAGGCCAGCGTCGGCACCTTGAGCTCTTCGGGGAAGAAGCGGTAAGGCACGAAACGCAGGTCGTGGCTGGACAATTCGGACGACCCCAGCACGACCAGCGTGCCGTCGCTGAGCGCATTGCCCAGCCGGGTCAGGTTGACGTGCTGCGTGCCCCAATCCGGCCCCAGATTGGGCAGATAGTTGCTTTTGTCCGACGCCACCGTCGATACCGGGTGGACGATGCGGCTCAGCAGGTCATCCGCGCCGCAGTAGGCTCCGTACGCCAGGGCCACCGCCGTGGTGGCGGCCGCAACGTGGGACAGCAGGCGGGTATTACGAAAGATTGGCAGCGACATAGCCGGCGAGCGTGCGGACCGACTGCAGATGCTCTGCGATCTCGGGAGCCGGAATGCTGCAGCCGTACTCCGCCTCGACCGCCAGCGTGATGTCCACGGCGGCGAGCGAGTCGACCAGGCCGGTGGCAATCAGTTGAGTGTCGGGAGTGACTTTCTTCAGGACGATCGACTCGACGATCTCGCCGATCTTGGTGTGGAGTTCTTGCTCGGTATGCATAAATAAGTGCGGCGTTACGCGTTGCCTCGTCGGCAAAATATTCCCCGCCCCGAGATATAGGACGGCGAGTATACAAAAAAACGGTTGAAAATCGACTGACTTCTACCGCCACTTGGACCGACCTGCCGACGCACTTGGTTACATGAAAATTGCGCGTCGAGATCGCTCACGGGTGCAATCATGGCACTTCAAACGTTGAATCGCCATGAAACTTACAGACCAATTCGCTATAAAAGGCTCGTAAACGTTACGCCTGCGGGTAAATACCGGGTGCTGCGTTGCAGCGGAGCGACAGATTCTTACCTTCCTGACCAGGGGCTAAATCCGCCCCCGATGGCCTCACACGCCGTCGAGACGAAAAAAAGCCCGCTTGCGCGGGCTTTTTTGCTGCCAGGGCCATGCCAACAGGCTTACATCGGCGTGACGCGGGTCGGGCCGGCGCCGCTGATGACCTGGACGCGCTGGCCGACGCTGATCGGCACATCGGCTTCCTGGGCCACGACGCGGGTTTCGCCGTTATCCAGACGCACCGTGATTTCGTAGCCGGAATTCTTGCCCACGCGGTTTTCCACTGCATTGCCTGCCAGGGCGCCCAGGATGGCGCCGCCGACGGTGGCGATGGTACGGCCCGTGCCGCCGCCGACCGCGTTGCCAGCCACGCCACCCAGCGCACCGCCGGCAAGCATGCCGACACCGCTGGACTTGTCGTTCTGGATGACGATCGGACGCACGCCCGTAACCGTGCCCGTGCGGACGATCTGCTCGCGCTGGGCCTGATCATAGCTATAGACGCCGCTGGAGGCGCTGGGATTGGCGCAACCGCCCAAGACAGCCATCGAGGTTACGACAGCAGCCACGGCCAGCCACCGGCCAGTACGCGGCGTCAACAGGGAAAGGGTTTTGCTTTGGTTCATTTGGACTCCTCGTTCGGGCACTGCCGACGAACTGATCATACTCCGCCCACATAGGGCGAAAGCCTAACGTGCAACACACTGAAACGCTCCGCCACGGGCGGAAAAGCCACTTGCGAAACCGGCCGCGGCGGAAAAAAGCCGCGGCGGCCGGGTGAATCGACGGCTATTCGACCGTGCTGGCGCGCTCAGGTTCCCGAAGGTCCCCGGGCCCGCTCAAACGGCGTTCAGACCGGCAGGTGAATGCCGTAGGTGGCATGCAGCACGGCGTCGATTTCGGCGCGCGACGGCGCGTGGTTCTGCGGACCGCGCGAGGCGATCTTGATGGCGCCCATGACGTTGCCCAGGCGGCAGCTGTCTTCCCAGCTCCAGCCGCTGGTCAAGCCGTAGAGCAGGCCGCCGCGCTGCGCATCGCCGCAACCGGTGGGGTCGACCACCTGGGTAGCGCGCACCGGCGCGATCTGGATGGTCTTGCCTTCGGTCAGCAGCGTGGCGCCTTCGGCGCCGCGCGTGACGACGACAGCCTGCAGCTTGGTGGCGATGTCGGCCATGCTGCGGCCGGTGCGCTGCTCGACCACGCCGGCTTCGTAGTCGTTGACGGTCAGCGCCTGCGCCAGGCCCAGCATGCGTTCCAGGTCGGCGCCATCGAACAGCGGCATGGCCTGGCCCAGGTCGAAAATGAACGGAATGCCGCGCTTATGCAGGCGCTCGGCATGGGCGAACATGCCTTCCTTGGCGTCCGGGGCTACGATGCCCCAGGCCGCGTCGGCGTCGCTCAGGTCGTTGGTGGCCGAGAACGACATGGCGCCCGGGTGGAAGGCGGTGATCTGGTTGTCGTCCAGGTCGGTGGTGATGAAGCATTGGGCGGTGAAGGTGTCCTTCACGACCTTGACGCGGCTGACGTCGATGCCCAGGCCCGTCAGGCGTTCCAGGTATTCACCGGCGTCTTCGCCCACGGTGGCCACCGGCACCGGCTTGCCGCCCAGCAGATTCATGTTGTAGGCGATGTTGCCCGAGCAACCGCCGTATTCCTTGCGCATGCTGGGCACCAGGAACGAGACGCTCAGGGATTGGATGCGGTCGGCCAGGATGTGCTCTTTGAAGCGGCCTTCGAACACCGCGATGGTGTCGAACGCCATCGAACCGCAGACCAGAACGGGGGTCGCCATGAATGTCATCCTTTACGGAAAGAATTTGTCGAGTTGGTAGCCGTTGACTTGAACACCGGTCACTTCAATCGGCACGGAAATCTTGAGTTCGCCTGCTGGGCCGAAGGGGCCCTGCAACTGTTCGGGCGTCAGGTAGTTCTCGGGCATGAGCACGCGGCGCACCACCACCGTGTCCGACAGGTCGGTCAGGTCCAGCACCAGCGCGGGCCAATGCTGCGGCTTGTCGTAGCGATTGCGCAGCACCAGGTTCAGGACGAGCCGCGTGCGGCCGTCGTCGATGGCAGCGGCGCCCGTGGGCGGCTGCAGCGACGACGATGAAATGGCGATGCGTTCGAGGCGCCGGGCGTAACCGACCGTGCAGCCCATGGGCTTGCAGGCGGCTTCGAGCGCCGGCCGCAGCACGGGTACGGAATTGGCGATGTCGACGCGGTACACGTACAGCAGTTGCAGGCCCAGCAAGATCAGGCCGACCAGGCAGGCGTAGCCCCAGACCTTGCGCATGAGGCCGCGACGTTCCTGCCGGTCCTGGTCGAGAAATTCGGGCGGCGCGCGGCCGACGTCGGTAGCGCTGGAGTAGCGGGTGCGCGCGTCGCCCAGGATCGGCTCGCGGGAGTCGGCATCCGGATCGTCTTGCGCGTCGAGGTCGGCGTCGATGGCGTGGCCATCGTGAGAATCATGACGCGGGTCGTCGTGCGGGTCGTCGTACGGGTCATCTCGCAGGTCATCGCGCACCACGAAAACCGGCTCGGCGGGCGTCGGACTGCGCGGGGCATTCCACGGCGCGGCGGGCGGATGGTCGCGAACCGCCACGATGGGTTCGTCGCGCCAGGGCGGCGCAGCCGGCTCCTGCCTGCGCGGCGCGGGCGCCTCGTCGTACCGGTCCAGGTCTTCGTTTTCGTCTTCGTCGTCATCGCCCTCTTCTGCCAGGACGGCGTCGGGTTCGATGCGGCGGCGGATATCATCGCGGCCGCGCAGCACCGCGGGCGGCACGGCAGGCGGCACGGCAGGCGGCGGCAGGGGTTCGGTGGACGGCCGCTGCACCACGGGCGCCTCGTCGGCGCGTGCCAGGGGTGGCGGCGCGACGGGGGTCGCCAATACAGGCGCGGCGACCGCGTTGGCCGAGAACGGCGCCGGTGCCGACGGCACCGCCATGGCGGGCACGGTCACCGAGGGCGTGGCCCCCGCAGGCTGAGGCGGCGCGACGGCAGACACATCCGCTGGCGCCGCGCCCGATTCGGGCAACAGGCAGGCGCGGCCATCGAACACCGTGGCGCAGGCGCCGCAACGGACCAGGCCGTTACGGACGCGCAGTTGGTCGGGCACGACCTTGAATGACGTGCCGCATTGCGGGCAGCGGGTGGTCAGGGCCATGGTGCGATCCTGCGCCAACCCAGCTCAGGCCTTCTGGCCGTGCAGGCAGACCCAGCCGTCGCGGGCGCGCCAGACCGACATGGCGATCCAGGGCGCGTAGGCGGCGGCCACTTCCTCAGCCTGGCGTTCCAGCACGCCGGACAGCACCAGATGGCCGCCCGCGGCGACGCGGCCGGCCAGCATCGGCGCCAGCACCTTGAGCGGGTTGGACAGGATGTTGGCCACGACCACCTGGAAGGTGCCGTCGGCCAGGCCGTCGGGCAGCATGGCCTGTAATTGGACGTGATTGACGTCGGCGTTGAAGACCGTGCTTTGCACGGCCTGCGCGTCGATGTCGACCGCCTGCGTGGGGCCGGCGCCGAGCTTGCGCGCGGCGATGGCCAGGATGCCCGAACCGCAGCCGTAATCCAGCACGGTCGCGCCGCGCGGCAGTTCGGCTTCCAGCCAGGCCAGGCACAGGTGCGTGGTGGGATGGCTGCCGGTGCCGAAGGCCAGGCCCGGATCAAGTTCGATATGGATGGCGCCGTCGTCGGCAGCAGGCGTTTGCAGCCCCGGCACATCCGGGCTGTCACGGTGCCAGCTGGGCACGATCCAGAGGCGCTCGGCGATGTGGATCGGGCCGAATTGCGATTGCGTCAGGCGCACCCAGTCGGCGTCCGGCACGTCGCGCAGGCTCCAGCCGGCGAACAGCGCCGGATCCAGTTCGCCCGCGGCGGCGGCTTCTTCCATGATCTGCGCGGGATCGGCTCCGTCGGGCAGCAGGGCCACGACGCGGTTGCGCTCCCAGGCCTGCACGTCGGGCTCGGTGCCCGGCTCGCCGAACAGGGGCCGCTCGTCGTCGGTGCCCAGGTCGGCATCTTCGACGGACACCGACAGCACGCCGGCTTCGAGCAGCGCGTCGGACAGGGCCTCGGCTTGCGCCTCCTGGCAGTGGAGCACGAGTTCACGCATGATGATTCTTCCATCTGGCCAACGGGCCGCGGCAAAAGCCGCGGCCCGGTCAGCCGGTTAAGGCAACGCCTTGTTCAAGGCGGTAAAAAAGGGGCGCGAGGCCCCTTCTGCTGGTCAGGGACGCTGCGCCAGCTTGTTTTCCAGATAGTGGATGCTGGTGCCGCCTTCGACGAAGCGGGCATCCTGCAGCAGCTCGCGGTGCAGCGGGATGTTGGTGGAAATGCCTTCCACCACCATTTCCGACAGCGCCGTGCGCATGCGGGCCAGCGCCTGGTCGCGCGTATCGCCGTAGGTAATGACCTTGGCAATCATCGAATCATAGTTCGGCGGCACGAAATAGCCGTTGAACGCGTGCGAATCGATGCGCACGCCCGGACCGCCCGGGGTGTGCCAGTTGGTGATGCGACCGGGGCTGGGCACGAAGCGGAACGGATCTTCGGCGTTGATGCGGCATTCGATCGCATGGCCCTTGAAGACGATATCGCGCTGGCGCAACGTGAACTTCTCGCCCGCGGCGATCAGGATCTGCTGCTGCACCAGGTCGATGCCGGTGATCAGTTCGGTGACCGGGTGTTCGACCTGGATGCGGGTGTTCATTTCGATGAAATAGAACTCGCCGTTTTCATACAGGAATTCGAACGTGCCGGCGCCGCGGTAGCCCATCTTGCGGCAGGCGTCGGCACAGCGGTCGCCGATGCGCTCGATCAGGCGGCGGGCGATGCCCGGGGCCGGCGCTTCTTCGATGACCTTCTGGTGGCGGCGCTGCATGGAGCAATCGCGTTCGCCCAGCCACACGGCGTTGCGTCCGCCGTCGGCCAGCACCTGGATTTCCACATGGCGCGGGTTCTCGAGGAACTTCTCCATATAGACTTCGGGGTTGTTGAACGCGGCGCCCGCTTCCGAACGCGTCATGGTGACGGCGTTCAGCAGCGCGGCCTCGGTGTACACCACGCGCATGCCGCGGCCACCGCCGCCGCCAGCGGCCTTGATGATGACCGGGTAGCCCACTTCGCGCGCGGTGCGGATGATTTCCTGCGGATCGTCGGGCAACGCGCCCTCGGAACCCGGCACCACCGGCACGCCGGCTTCGATCATGGCGCGCTTGGCGCTGACCTTGTCGCCCATCAGGCGAATGGTGTCGGGGCGCGGGCCGATGAACACGAAGCCGCTCTTTTCGACGCGATCGGCAAAGTCGGCATTTTCGGACAAGAACCCGTAACCCGGGTGAATGGCCTCGGAATCCGTGACTTCAGCCGCCGAAATGATGGCGGGCATGTTCAGGTAGCTGTCGCGCGACGGCGCAGGCCCGATGCACACGGATTCATCGGCCAGGCGCACGTACTTGGCTTCGCGGTCGGCCTCGGAGTGCACCACCACGGTTTTGATGCCCAGCTCGCGGCAAGCGCGCTGAATGCGCAGGGCGATTTCGCCCCGATTGGCGATCAGGATTTTTTCGAACATTTTCAGCTATCAGCCAATGACGAACAGGGGTTGACCGTACTCGACGGGCTCGCCGTTTTCGACCAGGATTTCTTTGATGACGCCGGACTTGTCGGCTTCGATTTCATTGAGCAGCTTCATGGCTTCAATGATGCAGAGGGGGTCGCCTTCCTTGACGGTGGAACCCACGTCGATGAAGGGCGCGGCGCCCGGGTTCGGCGAGCGGTAGAACGTGCCGACCATGGGGGCCTTGACCACGTGGCCCTGGATCACCGGAGCGGCTTCGGCAGCCGGGGCAGCGGCGGCCGGGGCGGCGGCAGCCACCGGCGCGGCGTGCACGCCGGCTTCGGGCTGGTGGTAGGCCACCGGCTGCAAGGTCTGCGAGAACTTGACGATGCGAACCTTGCCTTCGCCTTCGGTGATTTCCAGCTCGGCGATACCCGATTCAGCCACCAGGTCGATCAGGGTTTTGAGTTTTCGGAGGTCCATAGAAGCTGCTTCCCGAGATAGTGTCGGCCACGTCCCGGTGTTCGGGTTCGCGCCATATAAGATGTAAAAGCGGTGAGTTGGTGCGAGATCAGTGCCGCACTGCGTAACGCAGCGCCGCTTCGTAGCCGTCCGCGCCCAGGCCACTGATAAGGCCTACTGCCAAGTCGGACAGATATGAGTGATGCCTGAAGGGCTCTCGCTTATACAGGTTGGACAAATGTACTTCAATAAATGGGATCGCGACCCCAGCCAGCGCATCGCGGATCGCGACGCTGGTGTGCGTATATGCCGCCGCGTTGATGATGATGAAGTCCGTGCCGTCTTGCCGGGCCGCCTGGATGCGGTCAACCAGCGCACCTTCGTGATTGCCTTGCCACGCCGTCAGCGTGGCGCCCAATTCGCCCGCCAGCAACTCAAGCCCCTCGTTGATCTGGGACAGCGTGAGGCTGCCGTAGATATGAGGTTCCCGGGTGCCTAGCAGGTTCAGATTCGGGCCATGCAATACCAGTATGTTTTGCGCCATGCGCTTGCCAATGAGTGGATTGCCAATTGTTGGCAAAACAGCCGATAAACCAGCTTTTTACGCCAATTCCTATTATTTGTCCAACAGACTTACGCCTTGAGGCCGGATAGCGTTTGATTCAGGTCGTCGGGCTGGATTTCACCCAGTATTTTCCGGTTAATGCTGCCATCTGCATTGAAAACGATGGTAAATGGCAGGCCGCCGCTGGGATTACCCAGTTTACGCAGGGTATCGATGGCACCGGCCCCGATGACCCACAGCGGATAGGAAACCTGTACTTTCTCGACAAATTTTTGCATGTTGGCGGCGGAATCGACGCCGATGCCGACAAAGCGGATTTGTGGATATTTTTTCTGCAAGGCGTCGAGTTCGGGCATTTCCTTGACGCACGGGGCGCACCAGGTTGCCCAGAAATTGACCACGATGGGCTGGCCCTTCCAGGCGGCCAGCGAATGGGTCGCGCCGTTCAGGTCGGGCAGTTGCAGCTGCATCAGCCCGGCGACGGGATCGTCGGCGGCGGGTGCCGGAGCGGGCTGGGGCTTGTTGCGGCCCAGAAGCGTGTAGCCGCCCGCGACCGTGGCGGCTATGGCCACGCCGGCGGAAAGGAGTAGGCGTCGATTCATGGCGCGATCATAACCGTTGCGGCCGGTTTGCGCCGCAACCCCGCCGGGCGACCCGGCGCGCCGATACGGCCGCTGCCTATATATACAATGCAGGGCAGGAGAGTTTTCAATGCACCTGCACATTCTTGGCATCTGCGGTACGTTCATGGGCGGCCTGGCGTTGATCGCGCGCGCCGCCGGCCACAAGGTCACCGGTTGCGACGCGGGCGTCTACCCGCCGATGAGCACCCAGCTGTCCGAACAGGGAATCGAGCTGATCGAGGGCTTCGGCCCCGAACAGATGGCGCTCAAGCCCGACCTGTACGTGATCGGCAACGTGGTCAGCCGCGGCAATCCGCTGATGGAAGCCATTCTGGAGTCCGGCGCCCGCTATGTGTCCGGTCCGCAATGGCTGGGCGACAACATCCTGCCCGGCGCGCACGTGCTGGCGGTAGCCGGCACCCATGGCAAGACCACCACCAGCTCGATGCTGGCCTGGATCCTGGAAGCCGCGGGCATGACGCCCAACTTCCTGATCGGCGGCGTGGCCCCCGACCTGCAGGTATCGGCCCGCTACGACCCGGCGCGCCGCCCCTTCGTGATCGAGGCGGACGAATACGACACCGCGTTCTTCGACAAGCGGTCCAAGTTCGTGCATTACCGCCCCCGCACGGCCATCCTGAACAACCTGGAATACGATCACGCCGACATCTTCCCGGATCTGGCGGCCATCGAAACCCAATTCCATCACCTCGTACGCACGATTCCGGCGTCGGGCCGCATTCTGCGCCCGGCCCATTCCGATGCGCTGGATCGCGTGATTGCGCGCGGATGCTGGTCGGAAACCGTCACGTTCGGCCCCGATGGCGCCTGGCAGGCCGGCCCCCCCGATGCCGATGGCGCCTTCGAGGTGCTGCGGGGCGGCGCGCCCTTGGGCACCGTGCGCTGGGCGCTGACCGGCGAGCACAATCGCATGAACGCGCTGGCGGCGCTGGCGGCAGCCGAGCATATCGGCGTGCCGCCCGCCCAAGGCATCGAGGCGCTGGGCCGCTTTGGCGGGGTCAAGCGCCGCATGGAACTGCGTGGCACGGTCAACGGCGTCAAGGTCTACGACGATTTCGCGCACCACCCGACCGCCATCGCCACCACCCTGGAAGGCCTGCGCCGCCAGGTGGGATCGGCCCGCATCCTGGCGGTGCTGGAACCGCGTTCCAACACCATGAAGCTGGGCGCCATGGCGGCACGCCTGCCCGAATCGCTGGCCGACGCCGACCTGGTGTTCTGCTTTGGCGCCCGCGCCGGCAAGCATGCCCTGGGCTGGAACCCGGCCGAGGTGCTGGCGCCCCTGGGCGAGCGCGCTTCCAGTTACGATGACATCGACGCCCTGGTGGCGGCCGTGGCGCAAGCCGCCCGGCCCGGCGACCAGGTGCTGGTCATGAGCAACGGCGGGTTCGGCGGCATCCACGGCAAGCTGCTCGCCGCCCTGGAGCCGCGCGGCTGAGGCCCCGCCTACCGGCTACAGAAAGGCACCCCATGATTCTCTATCTGCACGGTTTCCGTTCGTCGCCGACCTCGTTCAAGGCCCGCATGATGGCCGACGCCATGGCCGAACGCGGCTTGGCAGCGGACTGGGCCTGCCCGCAAGTGCCGGCCAGCCCGCGCGAAGCCGCCGAGCTGGCGCTGGGCATCGCCCGCCGCCAATTGGCCCAGGCGGCCGATCCCCTGGCGCTGACCGTGGTGGGCTCGTCGCTGGGCGGGTTCTACGCCACCTGGCTGGCCGAACAGCTGGGCTGCAAGGCCGTGCTGCTGAACCCCGCCGTCGAGGCGGCGCGCGACCTGGCCACCCAGGTGGGTGAGCACCGCATGTATCATTCCGACGCGCCGTTCGTGTTCCTGCCCGCCTATGTCGACGAACTGGCCGCCCTGCACGTGCCCCGCGTCACCCGGCCGGACCGCTACTTCCTGGTGGCGGCCACGGGCGACGAGGTGCTGGATTGGCAGGAAATGCGCGATCGCTACGCGGGCTGCCGCCAGCGTATCGTGCAAGGCAGCGACCACGGCTTGTCCGACTTTGCCACCTGGCTGCCCGAGGTGCTTGATTTCGCCCTTGGCCCCCAGCCGGATGGCCCCAGATAGTCCCCAGTACTCAACACTCTATATATAGCTGCGCAAGGCGGCGCGTGCGCGCCGCCCAGGATGACCCTCACCATGTATGTGTTTTACGAAGACGACGGCAGCTTCAAGGCCGGCCATATCCTGTCTGAAACCGACGCCAGCCTGCAGGTGGAATCGGAATCGGGCAAGCGCAGCAAGATCAAGCGCGCCAACACGCTGTTCAACTTCGCCGCGCCCGAACCGGCGGCGCTGATGAGCCAGGCGGCCGCGACCGCCGACACCCTGGACCTGCAATTCCTGTGGGAATGCGCGCCGCAGGAAGAGTTCGACACGCCGACGCTGGCGGCGGACTATTTCGGTCACGCCCCCACCCCGGTCGAGCAGGCCGCATTGCTGATGCGCCTGCACGGCGCGCCGGCCTATTTCCACCGCCGCGGCAAGGGCCGCTACCGCCCTGCCCCGCCCGACATCCTGGCCGCCGCGCTGGCCGCGCTGGACAAGAAACAGCGCCAGGCCGAGCAGCAGCAGGAATGGGTCGACGACATGGCCGCGGGCCGCCTGCCCGAGCCGATCGCCCAGGCCGCCGAGTCGCTGCTGATCCGCCCGGACAAGAATTCGCAGCAATGGAAGGCGCTGGACGCCGCCTGCGCCAAGCTGGGCAAGAGCCCGGACCGCCTGCTGCTGGAACTGGGCGCGTGGCCGCACGCGCTGGCGCTGCACAAGCGCCGCTTCCTGGCGGTGAATTTCCCGCGCGGACTGGCCTTCCCCGACCTGGAACTGCCGCCGATCGACCGCGACCTGCCGCTGTCCGACGCCGAGATCTATTCGGTGGACGACGTGACCACGACGGAAATCGACGACGCGCTGTCGGTGTCGACGCTGCCGGACGGCAATCTGCGGGTGGGCGTGCACGTGGCGGCCCCCGGCCTGTCGGTGACCCGCGACAGCGAGTTCGACAAGCTGGCGCGCGCGCGCCTGTCGACGGTGTACATGCCGGGCGACAAGATCCCGATGCAGCCGGATAACGTGATCCGCGCGTTCTCGCTGGACGCGGGCCGCGAGGTGCCGGTGCTGTCGCTGTACGTGACGGCCAACCCGGAAACGGGCGAGGTGATTGAGTCCGAGACGCGTCTGGAACGCGTGGTGGTGCGCGAGAACCTGCGCCACAACATGCTGGACACGCAAGTCACGGAAGAAAGCCTGTCCGATCCGGCGGCGGACCTGCCGTACGGCCACTGGCTGCGCCCGCTGTGGAAGCTGGCGCAGGCGCTGTCGGCGCAACGCGAAAACGTGCGTGGCAAGCCGGAAAACAATTCACGGGTGGAGTACAGCTTCTACCTGGACGGCAATCCGGACGACCCGGACACGCCGGTACGCCTGGTGCCGCGCCAGCGCAATGCGCCGCTGGACCGGATGGTGGCCGAATACATGATCCTGGCGAACAATCTGTGGGGCGGCCTGCTGAACCAGCACGGCGTTCCGGGAATCTACCGTTCGCAGCAGGCCGGCCGGGTGCGCATGAGCACGCAGGCGCTGCCGCACGAAGCGATCGGGGTCCCCCAATACGCATGGAGCACGTCGCCGCTGCGCCGCTATGTGGACCTGGTGAACCAATGGCAGCTGATTGCCGCGGTGGAGCACGGGGTATCGGCCCGCCTGGTGGCCCCATTCAAGCCACGCGACGCAGACCTGTTCGCGATCATCGGCGCGTTCGACGCGCAGTATGCGGCGTGGGCGGAGTTCCAGAGCGCGATGGAGCGTTACTGGTGCCTGCGCTGGCTGAAGCAGAACCACATTACGCGGACGGTGGCGCATGTGCTGCGCGAGGATTTGATCCGGTTTGCGAATTGTCCGTTGGTGACTCGGATTGGCGGGATGCCTGAGTTGGAGCGGGGGACGGCTGTGGAGGTTGAGATTCTGGGGATGGATGAGTTGTCTTTGGAACTCGATTGCCGGTATGTGGGGGAGGTCAGTATTTCTGCTTCTTCTGCTGAGGGTTCGGGTAGCTGATTGTTTCTTCGCGTCTTCTTCGTAGGTCGCCCCTGGCGGGGGTGGCTTGCGGAGTGGGCGCCCACGATTGCGGTCCGGAGCCTTCGCTCCGGACTTCCCCCTCGTCATCTTCGTCCGGGCCTACGGCCCCTCCTTCAGATTCCCTCGGGCGCATCGAGGTTGCCCACTCCGCAAGCCACCCCCGCCAGGGGCTACGTTCATCTTGGTTTGAAGCGCTGTTAGACCCGTGGTCAGGGAAGAGTCGGCTGCTGCCCGCCGATGACGGCCGCGCGGGCGGCCGCCAGCGGCTTACGCGGTGTCTTGGTTTGCTTGATGACGCTTGCGCGCTTTTCGTCAGTTGCTTACTAGGTGTCCTCCTCATTTTGGGGTGGGCGGTGATGGGCGGCGCGATGACGGATGGTTTGCGTTTGAAGGGTGGTGGCGCGCCGCCCATCTTTGTGGGGGCCGGGGTTCTTGCCGAATGGCGTTTTTCTGGGGGCTGGAGCTCTTGCCGAATAGCGCTTTCCTGGGGGGGGCCGGGGCTCTTGCCGAATAGCGCTTTTCTGAAGGGCCCGAACTCGTACCTACCAGTGCTCGTTTGAGGGGCCGCCGGGTCATCGCTCACTCCTTCCACCGACCGCGCTTGTTTTTCTCTCCCCCCACCCCGAGTCGCACTTCCCCCTTCTTGCGACTTCCCCCTCTTCCTCCACCCTTCAACCGACCACCCCCCATAAGCCAAAGAAGGCCGCCCGCGCGGCCGCTTTTGGCGTCCCCGCAAGATCTTCCATTGCCGCCGAGCAGTTTCCCAAGAATGCCAAGCACACTGCCCGCCCCAGCGGCGGTCAAGATGCTGCAGTGGAGCCCGTCGCGTCGGCGGTGTGCGGAGCGCGGGGCGTCGATGCGCCCGAGGGAATCCGAAGGCAGCCGCCGGCAGGCGGCAACGAGGATGACGCAGGGGCAGTCCGGAGCGAAGGCTCCGGACCGCAATCGTTGCCCCGCGCTCCGCACACCGCCGACGCGACGGGCGGCCCTCGAAAAGATCACCGCCCACTAAAACGCATGACCTCCCGTTAAACTCCCCCAAAAAACCACAACAACATTGGAGAACAAACATGCGCATTTTGCTCGTCGAGGACAACCTTGACCTGGGCGATGCCGTGGAGAGCAAACTGCGCTCGGCCGGCCATAGCGTGCAGTGGGTGCGTAATGGGGTGGAGGCGTTGCGGTGGGGGTTGGACGAGACTTGGGATGCCTTGGTGCTCGACATCAACCTGCCTGGCAAAGATGGGTTTACCGTCATTCGGGAATTGCGGGCCGCCGGGCTCGAAGCGCCCGTGCTCGTCGTCACTGCGCGGTCCGAGATCGAAGACAAGATCGACATGCTGGACCTGGGGGCCGACGATTATCTCGTCAAGCCCTTTGACCTGCGCGAGCTTGAGGCGCGGCTGCGGGCCTTGCTGCGGCGGCCCGCGGGGCAGACCACCAGCGTCACCACCTATGGCAACCTGAGCCTGGACATGGCCAATCGGCATGTCGTGTTGGCCGGGACGCCGCTGGAACTGGGGCGGCGTGAATTTCGGTTGTTGGAGATTCTGCTCGGTAAATTGGGGCAGACCGTCGCCAAGGAGCGGTTGATGAACCAGTTGTTCGACCTGGATGATGGGTCGCTCAATGCGCTGGAATTGCTGATTTCGCGGCTGCGCAAGAAATTGGCCGGCGCGTCCATCGACATCGTCACCGTGCGGGGCGTGGGGTATCAGGCCCGCAGCCATGAGCCTTCCTGACAGCTTTTCGATTCGGCGGCGCGTCTTCACGCTGGGCGCCGTGCTGCTGGCCTGCGCCTTGCTGGGGCTGGTCTTCTTTTTGCGTGGCTATGCGCAGCGGGCCGCCGAGCAGGCGTTTGACCGGTTGCTGGCGGCGTCGGCGTTGACGATTGCGGGGTCGGTGCAGATCGAGGACAACGGCGTCACCGTTGAACCGCCAGTGTCGTCCCTGGCCATGCTGTCGGGCAGCGAGCGGGTGTTCTATGAAGCCCGCACGTCCAACGGCAGGCTCATCACCGGGTATGCGGACCTGGCGCCGGGGCTGCCGCTGGCGCAGTCGGCCACGCCTGTCTTCACGTATCTGAGCTATCACGATGAACCCGTGCGCGTGGCGACGGTGGGGCGGCTGGTGTCGGCCAGCCAGCATGCGGGCTGGGTGACCGTGCGGGTAGCGGAGACGCTGGGGTCGCGTGAAGAACTGGCCGACGAGATATTGGGGCGCAGCGTGTTGCCGTTGATCGTGGTGTCACTGGTGGCGCTGGGCCTCTTGTGGTTTGGGGTGCAGCGGGCCTTTGCGCCGCTGGCCGTGGTGGAACGCGAGCTGCGGCGGCGGGCGCCGGATGACCTGGCACCGTTGGTCACGCCTGTGCCCACCGAAGTGCGGCGGCTGGTCGAGGCGCTCAATGCGTTCATGCAGCGGCTGTCCGGGCTGATGGATACGCTGAACACGCTGGTCGCCGACGCGGCGCACCAGGTGCGCACGCCGCTGGCCTCGCTGCGGGCGCAGGCCGAGGTGGCGCTGGACGAGACCGATCCCAAGCGCCTGCACGAGCGACTGGGGCGCATCCACTTGAACGCCATGCATGCCAGCCAGCTCATCAATCAGTTGCTGATGGACGCCACCATCACGCACCGGCTGGGCAAGGGGTCGCGGGCTCCGGTAGGCGTGGCCGAGACCATCAATGAAACGCGGCGCCGCATCGGACCGCTGGAGGCCCAGCGGCTGCGCATCGAGATCGCGCCGCAGGTGCGGCGGGCGCGCATCGCGGGCGATCGCGTGGCCTTGCGTGAAATGCTGCGCAACCTGGTGGACAACGCGCTGCGCTATGCGCCGGACGGCACCGTGGACATCCAGGCCACGCCCGTGGCGGGATTCCGGGTGGCGCTGACCGTGTCCGACCGCGGGCCGGGCATTGCCGATGACGAAAAGGATGCCGTGCAGCAGCGCTTCATACGCGGACGAACCGGCGAATCGCAGCCGGGCTCCGGGCTGGGCCTGGCCATCGTGCGGTCGGTGGCGGTGGCGCATGGCGGGTCGCTGTGGCTGCAGGACCGCCCAGGCGGCGGCCTGTCGGCGCGGGTGATCCTGCCGCTCGCGCGCCAGCGCAGCGGGGCCGGCGGGCGCACGCTCGCCAGCTGGCTGGGCGCCGTGTTCGCGGCGGCCCTGTTGCTGGTGGCCGCCCCGGCCGACGTGCGCGCCGCCGACATTCCCGAGATCGTCACCCGCTATCCGGCGCCGCAGCCGTCGTCGCGCGTGCTGACCATCGCGGGGCCGACCGACACGCCGGTGGTGGCGCCGCTGATCCTGGGCTTTCAGGCGCAGCGGCCCGACGTCACCGTGGTGTACCGGGAGATGGGCAGCCGTGAACTGTACGAGGCGGCCATCGAGAACCAGCTGAAGGACGTGGACGTGCTGATGAGCTCGGCCTCGGACCTGCAGATCCGGCTGGCCAACGACGGCTACGCGCAGCGCTACACCTCGCCCTATGCGGCCAAGCTGCCGTCGTGGGCAGTGTGGCGCAACGAGGTCTACGGCTTCACCTTCGAGCCTGCGGTGATCGTCTACAACCCCAAGCGCTACACCGAGGCCACCGTGCCGCGCTCGCGCCAGGACCTGCTGCGCACGCTGGAACACGACCGCGTGCGGCTGCATGGCCGGGTGGGCACCTACGACATTTCGCGCAGCAGCGTGGGCTACCTGATGGCCGAGCAGGACGAGCTGGTGTCGTCGAATTTCTGGGGGCTGGCCAACGCCTTCGGCCAGGTCGGCGTGCGGCTGTCGGCCACTAGCGCGGAACTGCTGGACGCGATCGAGAACGACGAGATGGACCTGGGCTACAACATCCTGGGGTCCTATGCGCTGTCGCGCCAGGCGGCGGGCAGCAAGATCGGCATCGTGTTTCCGCAGGACTACGTGCTGGTGCTGGCGCGTTCGGTGCTGATCGCCCGCAAGGCGCCCAATCCGGACCTGGGCCGCGCGCTTGTTGACTGGCTGCTGTCGCCGGCTGGACAGCAGGTGGCATCCAGCCACGCAGCGCTGGGCTCGATCATGGAAGACACGCCGGGGCGCTGGACTTCGGAGGCCGTGCTGGCGCGTTCGCAGGGCATCGTGCAGCCGGTGGTGCTGTCGCCTGCGCTGCTGGTGGGGCTGGACCAGCGGCGCCACTCGCGCTTCGTGCAGAACTGGATCCGGCTGGTCACCGATACGCCGGAACGTCCCTGAGAAAACCGGCGTCGCCTGAAGCCTTGCTGCGCCGGTGGCCTTGTCCCCGATACCGGGATTACCCCTATCCCACCCTGCCCCCCATGACAGGACGACGACAGACGCCGGCCCCTAAGATGCGGGCGAACAGGCTTCGCGCCTGTCGATACTAATTCCAACGGAGACAAGACCCATGCTTGCCAAGTCCAGACTGGCGGCCGCCTGCGCCGCCGCATTCGCCATCGCTGCCGGCAGCGCCTACGCCCAATCCGTGCCGGCGGGCTACCCGGCCGATTACCAGAAGATTCTCGACGGCGCCAAGAAGGAAGGCAAGGTCGTGATCTATTCGACCACCGACACCAAGGCCGCCGGCCCCATCATCAAGGGCTTCGAAGCGCTGTACCCGGGCGTCAAGGTCGAATACAACGACATGAACAGCACCGAGCTGTACAACCGCTACATCAGCGAACAGGCAGCCGGTGGCAGCAGCGGCGACATCGTCTGGAGCTCGTCGATGGACTCGGCCCTGAAGCTGGCTACCGACTACGCGCTGCAGTACAAGTCGCCCGAGATCGGCAAGCTGCCGGCCTGGGCCGTCTGGAAGGACTCGGCCTACGGCACGACCTACGAGCCGGCCGTGTTCATCTACAACAAGCGCCTGATTCCGGCCAACGAAGTGCCGACCACGCACGGCGCCCTGGCCAAGCTGATCGCCAGCCAGCCGGACAAGTTCAAGAACAAGGTCACGACCTACGACATCGAGAAGTCGGCCGTGGGCTTCATGCTGGCCGTGCAGGACAAGGCCAACGACCCCAAGTACTTCGACACGCTCAAGGACATCGCCAAGGGCGGCCTGATCGTGCAGTCGTCCACCGGCACCATGATGGAACGCGTGTCGTCGGGTGAAAACCTGATCGGCTACAACATCCTGGGCTCGTACGCCGAAACCCGCGCCAAGACCGATCCGTCGCTGGGCGTGGCGTACCCGACCGACTACGCGCTGGTGCTGTCGCGCGTGGCGTTCATCAGCAAGAAGGCCAAGAACCGCAACGCGGCCAAGCTGTGGATGGACTACCTGCTGTCGCAGAAGGGCCAGGAAATCATGGCCAACCAGGCTGACCTGGCCTCGGTGCGCGACGACATCGAAGGCGACAACGATGTGGACGGCATGACCAAGAAGCTGGGCGCCTCGCTCAAGCCGATTCCGGTCAACGAGACGCTGCTGGACTACCTGGAGCAGAACAAGCGCCTGCAGTTCATCAAGGACTGGCGCGCTGCCGCAGGCAAGTAAGGCTGACGGCGCCACGGGGGCAACGCATCCGCCCCCGGCCGCCAGCACGCGGGAGGGCGGCATGCCCCCCACCCGCCGGCCGGACATTCACCTGCGGGTGAATGCCGGCGGGTGATCGCCAGCGGGCGCCCCCCGCGTCTATCGAATCAACAGGATTTCCCCATGCAGTCATTGCGCAGAAAATGGCAGTCCCTGCCGCGCGGCGTGGTGGTGCTGATCACAGCCTTGGCCATCTACGTGCCGCTGTCGTTCATCATCATCCAGAGCTTCCTGTCCGCGCCCTTCTTTTCGCCGTCCAAGGTCTTCAGCCTGGACGCATTCCGCTTCATCTTCGCGGACCCTGATTTCTACAAGGCGCTGAAAAGCGGCTTCATCCTGGCCTTCGGGCTGGCCATCATCGCCATCCCCCTGGGCGGCATGCTGGCTTTCCTGATGATCCGCACCGACCTGCCCGGCCGACGCTGGATCGAGCCCCTGATCCTGGTGCCGGTGTTCGTGTCGCCGATGGTGCTGGGCTTTGGCTACGTGGTGGCGGCCGGCCCGGTGGGCTTTTTCTCGATCTGGGCGCAGAACATCCTGGGCTTCGTGCCCTGGAACGTGTATTCGCTGACCAGCATCGTCATCATCGCCGGCCTCACGCACGTGCCGCACGCCTACCTGTACATCTCGTCGGCCCTGCGCAGCATGGGTTCGGACGTGGAAGAAGCCGCCCGCGTCACCGGCGCCTCGCCGCTGCGCGTGATGGTGTCGGTGAGCCTGCCGATGGTGCGCCCGGCCATGCTGTACGCCACCGTGCTGCTGTTCTTCCTGGGCCTGGAAGTGTTCGGCCTGGTGCTGGTGCTGGGCGATCCGGAAGGCAACCTGGTGCTGGCCACCTACCTGTACAAGCTGACCAACAAACTCGGCATTCCGTCGTACCACCTGATGGCCGCCGTGGCCGTGGTGCTGATCTGCATGACGATTCCGCTGGTGATGCTGCAGCGCCGCCTGATGCGTACCGCCAACCGTTTCGTCACCGTCAAGGGCAAGGCCTCGCGCGCCCGTCCGCTGCCGCTGGGCAAGTGGCGCTGGGTGGCGGGCGGCGTGGTGGCGTTCTGGCTGCTGGTCACCATCGTGGTGCCGCTGATGGGCGTGCTGCTGCGCGCGTTCGTGTCCAACTGGGGCATGGGCGTGTCGCTGTTCGACGTGCTGTCGCTGGACGCCTTCCGCACCGTGTTCGCGCAACCGAACCTGATGCGCGCCATCGTCAACTCGGTTGCCATCGGCGTGTTCGGCGGTGCGCTGGCCGTGATGTGCTACATGTTCGTGGGCCTGGCGATGCACCGCAAGCCGGACAACGTCACCCGCTTCATGGACTACAGCGTGCTGGTGCCGCGCGCGGTGCCCGGCCTGCTGGCAGGCCTGGCGTTCCTGTGGGTGTTCCTGTTCGTGCCGATGTGGCTGGACAACGCGCTGGATCCGGACCTGGGCGGCTGGCTGTCGGGCCTGCCGTTCGCCGAATGGCTGCGCGAGAACTTCATCGAATGGCTGCGTGCCATGCGCAGCACCATCTTCAGCGTGTGGCTGGCCTACACGGTGGTCTGGATGGCCTACGGCCTGCGCCTGATCTCGTCGACGCTGCTGCAGGTGGGGCCTGAACTGGAAGAGGCCGCCCGCAGCGCCGGCGCGCGCCGCGGCCAGGTCACCCGCCACGTCACCGTGCCGCTGGCCAAGTACGGCCTGATCGGTTCGTGGTTGCTGATGTTCCTGATCTTCGAGCGCGAATACTCCACCGGCGTCTACCTGCTGTCGCCCGGCACCGAGACCATCGGGTCCATGCTGGTGTCGCTGTGGGCGTCCGGCGCCATCGACATCGTGGCCGCGCTTTCCTTCATCAATATCGTTCTGGTCGTGATCGGCCTGGGCATCGCCCTGCGATTCGGAGTCAAACTTCATGATTGAGCTTTCTGTAGAAGACCTGCACCTGGATTACGGCGACAACCCGGTGCTCAAGGGCGTGTCGATGCAACTGCGCCAAGGCGAAGTGGTGTCCCTGCTGGGCCCGTCGGGCAGCGGCAAGACCACGCTGCTGCGCGCCGTGGCGGGCCTGGAAGGCCCCAAGCGCGGCCGCATCACCATCGGCGACCGCGTGGTCTACGACGGCGGGGCCCGCAAGGAAATCCCGGCCGAAGAGCGCAACCTGGGCCTGGTGTTCCAGTCGTATGCCCTGTGGCCGCACAAGACCGTGTTCGAGAACGTGGCCTACCCGCTGAAGCTGCGCAAGGTGCCGTCCGCCGAAGTGCGCGAACGCGTGCAGGCCGTGCTGGACCAGCTGGGCCTGGGCAAGCTGGGCCAGCGCCATCCGCATGCGCTGTCCGGCGGCCAGCAGCAGCGCGTGGCCATCGGCCGGGCGCTGGTGTACAGCCCGCCCGTCATCCTGCTGGACGAGCCGCTGTCCAACCTGGACGCCAAGCTGCGCGAAGAGGCCCGCGCCTTCCTGCGCGAACTGATCATCCGCCTGGGGCTGTCGGCCTTGATGGTGACGCATGACCAGAGCGAAGCCATGGCCATTTCCGACCGCATCCTGCTGCTGAACAACGGCAAGATCGAGCAGCAAGGCACGCCGCAGGAAATGTACGGCTCGCCGTCCACGCTGTTCACCGCCGAGTTCATGGGCAGCAACAACCGGCTGGACGGCAAGGTCACGGAAGTGCGCGACGGCCGCGCCCGCATCGAAGGCCACGGCTGGGCACTGTGGGGCAAGGCTGGCGAGGGCGTGACCCAGGGCCAGGACGCCACCGCGGTGATCCGGGTCGAACAGGTCCGCCTGGCGGACGATCCCGACGGCAACCACCTGGACATGCCGCTTCTGACCAGCATGTACCTGGGCGACCGCTGGGAATACCTGTTCCGCACCCCGGACGCGGACCCGGCCAACACGCTGGCGCTGCGCGCCTACGGCCCCGAAGGCCGTGAGCCCGGCCCCTGCCGCCTCGCCCTGCCGGCCAGCAAGGTCTGGGTCTTCCCCCGGCCCTCGAAGTAAGCCCCACGGGCAGCCACAGGTGACGGCAGCGGGCGGACTGGCTCTACAATGCGTGCGTGCAACGCCTTGCTGATTCCCCCTCTCCGCTGAGCCGTCTGCTGTGGTGGCTGGGCGCCCCCGCCCAGCATTACCTGCGCATCGGCATCGCGATTTCGCTGTTGGTGCACGCCGGCGCCCTGGCGTGGCGCTTCGGCGCGCCCGCGCTGTCCCGCCCCCCGGCGACCAGCCTCGAAGTGGTGCTGCTGAACGCCCGCAGCGAAACGCCGCCCGATACTCCCCGGGCCCAGGCGCAGAACCAGATGAGCGGCGGCGGCAACGCCGAACGCGGCCTGTCCACCACCCCCCTGCCCCAGACCGGCGCGTCGGCCGAGACCATCGTGCTGGAAGCCATGCGCCGCCGCCAGGTGCAGCTGGAAGCCGAACAGGCTCGCCTGATGACCCAGCTGCGCGCGGCCGACAAGGCCGGCGCCGAGCGCCAGGCGGTCAACCCCTGGCCCGACGGCAACGACCGCGGCCAGGACGCCCAGGACCAGGCCAGCGTCATCCAGAACGCCCAGGTGGCCGCCCTGGCCGCCAAGGTGCAGCAATACAGCGCTGAACCCCGCAAGCAGTTCGTGGCGCCCTCGGCCGAGGCCTCGCGCTACGCCGCCTACCTGGATGCCTGGCGCACCCGCATCGAATCCGTCGGCACCCAGCACTACCCGGACGAAGCCCGCGGCCGCATCTATGGCTCGCTGCGCATCACCGTGTCGGTGCGCGCCGACGGCAGCATCGCGGCGGTCGACATCGACCAGCCCTCGCCCCACGCCGTGCTGAACCAGGCCGCCCGCCGCATCGTGCAGCTGGCCGCGCCGTTCCCGCCGTTCCCGCCCGACATCGCCCGCGACACCGACGTGCTGGTCATCACCCGCACCTGGCATTTCGTCAACGACACCCTGGAAACCGAAGCCCCATGACCGAGGCGCCCCCTCTTGCCCGCTACGCCGTCATCGGCAACCCCATCGCGCACAGCCGCTCGCCTCAGATCCACGCCCTGTTCTCGCAACAGACCGGCAAGCCGCTGACCTACGAGCGCCTGCTGGCGCCGGTGGATGGCTTCGGCGCCGCGGTGGCCGCCTTTGCCGCCGAGGGCGGGCTCGGCCTGAATGTCACGGTGCCGTTCAAGCAGGACGCCTACGCGCTGGCCTCGGGCCACCTGTCCAGCCGCGCCCGGCTGGCCGGGGCGGTCAACACCCTGTCGTGGCGCGACGGCGCCTGGCACGGCTGCAACACCGACGGCGTCGGGCTGGTGTCCGACCTGCTGCGCCTGGGCGTGCGCCTGACCGGCGCGTCCGTCCTGCTGGTGGGCGCGGGCGGCGCCGCCCGCGGGGTGCTGCAACCGCTGGCCCAGGCCGGCTGCACCCGCATCCACATCGTCAACCGCACCGCCGCCCGGGCGCTGGAGCTGGCCGAAGGCTGGCGCGAAACCGGCGCCGAACCCCAGACCCGCGTCACCGCCGGGGGCCTGGCCGACGCCGCCCAGCCCGGCGGCTGGAACCTGGTGGTCAACGCCACCGCCAGCGGCCTGCAGGACGCCGCCCCTGACCTGCCCGCCGGCCTGTACGCCCAGGGCGCGGCCGGCTACGACATGATGTACGGCGCCCAGCCTACCGCCTTCATGCGGCAGGCCCGCCAGGATGGCGCCGCCCTGACCGCCGACGGCCTGGGCATGCTGGTGGGCCAGGCGGCGGAAAGTTTCTTCATCTGGCACGGCGTCCGGCCCGATCCGGCCCCCGTGCTGGCGGCGCTGCGCGAGGCGCTGATGGCCGGAAGCTGACCCGATGGCCGCCCGCGGCAAGAGCGGCAAGCGCCGTTCCTGGTTCCGGATCATCACCGGCGTGCTGATGGCGCTGGTGTGCGCCGTGCTGCTGTACCAGTTCTGGCTGTTCGGGCTGGTGGTCTGGTACAAGTACCAGAACCCGGGCAGCAGCGCCGTGATGCGCGAGGAACTGGCCCGCCTGCAGGACGGCAATGCCGATTTCCGCCTGAAATACGAATGGGTGCCCTACGACAAGATCAACCGCAGCCTGAAGCTGGCGGTGGTGGCATCCGAAGACTCCAATTTCACCGAACACGACGGCGTCGAATGGGACGCCATCCGCAAGGCCTGGGAGTACAACCAGAAGCAGGAAGAGGCCGGCCGCAGCAAGATGCGCGGCGGCTCGACCATCACCCAGCAGCTGGCCAAGAACCTGTTCCTGTCCAGTTCTCGCAGCTACGTGCGCAAGGGCCAGGAACTGGTGCTGACCTACATGATCGAACACGTCATGACCAAGGAACGCATCCTGGAGCTGTACCTGAACGTGGCGGAATGGGGCGTGGGCGTCTTCGGCGCCCAGGCGGCGGCCAAGCACTATTTCAATGTGCCGGCGGCCAACCTGGGGGCCAGCCAGTCGGCCCGGCTGGCGGCCATGCTGCCCAACCCGCGCTTCTATGACAGCCACCGCAATTCCAACTACCTGAACTCCCGCGTCTACACCCTGACCCGCCGGATGCAGATGGTGGACATCCCCTGACACCAGAAACCGACTGATTTCCAAGGCTTGCGCCCACCTTGAACGGCGGGATTTGTTAAGCTTTCACGTTTACGCGCTCACTCGTCCCTTTTCATGCGTACCGCACGTCGCTACCTGGCCCGCGAGATCTATCGCTCTTGTGCAGTGGTCCTTATGGCCCTGCTGGGCCTTTTCACGTTTTTCGCGCTGGTGGACGACCTGGACAACGTGGGCGACAAGTTCTCCATGCTGGCCCTGCTGTACATGCAGGCACTGGCCATCCCCACCCGCCTGTACGACCTGCTGCCCATCGGCCTTTTGATCGGCGCGATCCTGGCGCTGGCGGGCCTGGCCCAACGTAACGAACTGGTCATCTTGCGGGTTTCGGGCGTCAGCGGCATGCGGCTGCTGCGCATGCTCTGGATCGTGACCATTCCGCTGATGATCGGCGCGGCCCTGCTGTCCGAATACGTCACGCCCTGGGCCGAAATCAAGTCTGGCGAAGCCAACCTGCAGTTTCGCGGCCGCGCCGGCGGCGACCGCCTGAACAGCGGCTACTGGTTCAAGGAACCCACGGCCAACGGCGGCACCCGCATCATCAACATCGCTGAATTGAAAGGCGACGGCCAGGTCACGGGCGTGACGCTGTACGAGTTCAAGAAAGACCTGACGCTGTCGGTGCTGTCGACGGCGCCCACAGGCCTGTTCGCCCATGGCGACCTGGTACTGAAAGACGTGGCCGAAACGCGCCTGGACGACGACGCCGCCGAGGCGCTGGCCAACGCCCGCCCGCCGAAGAACCCGCCTGCCACGGTGGTGAAGGTGCCCGAACGCACGGTAGACACCACGCTCAGCGCCGAACGCCTGCTGGCCCGGGTGCTCACGCCCGAGCGCATGTCGATCGTGACGCTGCTCGACTATGTGGATTATTTGCGCAACAACCAGCTGCAATATGGTCGACAGGTTGTCGCGTTGTGGCGCAAACTGGCATATCCGTTCACGCTGCTGGTGATGATCACCATCGCGGCCCCCATCGGGCTGATGCAGACGCGCCGCGGCGGCGTGGGCGCCAAGGTCTTTATCGGCATCCTGCTGGGCGTGGGCTTTTTCATGCTGAACCAGCTGGCGCTGAACGTAGGCATGCTGGGCAAGTGGCCGCCCTGGCTGACGGCCCTGGGCCCGAATATCGGGGCCATGGCCTTGGCGCTGGGCGCCATGAGCTACATGGAATACCGCCACACCATTACCCGTATCGTCCAACAACGTTGGCCCTGGAGTAAGAGTCCCGCATGAACAGCAGTATCTGGATGATCGGCGACGTGCAAGGTTGCTGCTCGCCGCTGGATCGCTTGCTGTCCCATCCCGAACTGGTCGGCGACCCGAAGTCGCGTTTCTGGTTCGCCGGGGATCTGGTCAACCGCGGCCCGCAGTCGCTGGCAACGCTGCGCCGCATCATCGACCTGGGCGACCGCGCCACGGTGGTGCTGGGCAACCATGACCTGCACCTCTTGGCAGCGGCCGCGGGCGTACGCAAGCCGTCAAAATCAGACACGCTCGACGAAATTCTTCGCGCGCCGGATTCGGCCGCGCTGATCGACTGGCTGCGCTCGCGCCCGCTGGCCCATTTCGAGCACGATCACCTGATGGTGCACGCAGGCACGTTGGCAAAATGGGACGTGGCCAAGACGCTGTCGCTGGCGGCCGAAGTACAGGACGCGCTGCGCGGCCCGAACTGGCAGAAGGCGCTGCAAAAGATGTACGGCAACGAGCCGTCGACCTGGAAGGAAGACCACAAGGGCAGCAAGCGGATGCGGGTGATCATCAACGCACTGACGCGCATCCGCCTGTGCACGCCGAACGGCCACATGGAGTTCGCCACGAAGGTAACGCCGGGCGCATGGCCGGCCGGACTAGTCCCGTGGTTCGATGTCCCTAACAGGGCGACGCGCAATATCACGACGGTATTCGGACATTGGTCTACGCTGGGGCTGATGCAGCGGCCGGATGTGATCTGCCTGGATACGGGTTGCGTATGGGGCGGGGCGTTGACGGCGTTGCGGTTGCAGGATCGGAAGCTGGTGCAGATCAAGTGTTCGCAGTTTCAGGATCCGATGTCGGAGTGAAGTTTCTTCTGATTTTTGAGGGTGGCTGACTGGGTGTTGCTTGCCGTTTGCTTGCTTGCTTGCGGCGGTGGGGCTTCGTAGGTCGCCCCTGGCGGGGGTGGCATGCGGAGTGGGCGCCCACGATTGCGGTCCGGAGCCTTCGCTCCGGACTTCCCCCTCGTCATCTTCGTTGTCGCCTTCGGCGACTGCCTTCAGATTCCCTCGGGCGCATCGAGGTTGCCCACTCCGCATGCCACCCCCGCCAGGGGCTACGTGCGTCTTGGGTCGTTGCGCTGCTAGACCTGTGGTCAGGGCATGAGATCTACAGGGTCGCCAAGCCGCGGCCGCGCGGGCGGCCACGTTTGGCATTGCGTTGCTGGAATGTGTTGCGACGGCGCATCGCGCTGTTGTAGGTTGGTTTTCTATTGGGTCGCACATCGTGGGGGTGGGGCGGTGATGGGCGGCGCGGCAGGCTCTTGCTTGCGCATGTTGACCGTCTCGCGCGCCGCCCATCAGGCGCTGCACACTGACGTGAAACGCCATGGCATCCGCGCCGCTAGAAAACAGCACCGCTACGCACACGCGAGAGCGGCATCGGTGCACGCAAGACGCCGCGTAAGCTTCGCAAGGCCGCCCGCGCGGCCGGCACGAAGCGGGCAACGCCCTACCCCGCCCATCTGCAGCGCCCGATGGGCGGCGCGCGAGACGGTCAGCATGCGCAAGCAGGACTCTGCCGCGCCGCCCATCACCGCCCCCACCCCCACGATGTGCGACCCAATAGAAAACTCATCTACAACAGCGCGAAGCGCACCCGCAACACTTTCAGCAACACAAACGCCAAACGTGGCCGCCCGCGC
>NZ_AYMF01000013.1:0-99999 GCF_000633435.1 Achromobacter sp. DH1f
GCCGCGCCCGCGGCCAGCGCCAGGCCCAGCGTGCGGGCGGTGAACAGGCCGGGCTTGAGCAGGCCGCGGGCCCAGCAATACAGGAACAGCGACAGGGCGCCGAAGACGCAGCGAAAGAACACGACGTTCCAGGCGCTTTGGCCGGATTCCAGGACGAACACGCCAAGCGTGCCCGACAGGGTCATGGCGGCGGCCATTTGCGCCAGGCCAAGGCGATCGGAATGGGGGGACATGGGAGGCTCCAGGCGGCCTTGCGGCCCAGGGATTCGATGGAGAAATTATCCCAGGCCGATCCTGCGAGCTATATGATGTTGATACGGCAGTTTTGTTTTTGAACCTTCATTTAGGTGGAATTTATGCAAAACGACCTAAAGAATGAAAACCCGGTTCTGGATGGTATCGACCGCCGCCTGGTCGAGACCCTGACGGCCAATGCGCGCACCACCACCGCCGACCTGGCGCGCCAGGTCGGCATGTCCGCGCCCAGCGTGGCCGACCGCCTGCGGCGCCTGGAGGAATCGGGGGTGATCCGCGCCTACACGCTGGATGTCGATCCGGTGGCGCTGGGCTACACGCTGGAAGCGATCGTGCGCATCCGGCCGCTGCCGGGGCAACTGCGCCGGGTCGAGGGCCTGATCCAGGAGATTCCGGATTTCGTGGAATGCGACAAGGTCACGGGCGATGACTGCTTCATTGCGCGGCTGGTGCTGCGGTCGATCACGCACCTGGACGGCATCCTGGAACGCGTGACCGAATTCGCCGAAACCAACACCGCCATCGTCAAGTCGCACACGGTGCGCCGCCGCTTGCCGCCGCTGCGTTGAGGCGGGCCGTTGGCCGGGGCCGGGGCCAGCCTACGCGGGCTGGCGTTTCAGCCCTGCCATGCCGCGGCAGGGCTTCCGTCCACTCAGGCCTTACACGGCCGGCGCGGCCAGCGCACGCACGATATCGTCCTTCAAGCCCGCGGGCGTGTCGGTGGGGGCGTAGCGCTTGATGACCTGGCCGTCGCGGCCCACCAGGAACTTGGTGAAGTTCCACTTGATGCCCTCGGTGCCGAACACGCCGGGCTTTTCGCCTTTCAGCCAGCGGTACAGCGGGTGGGCGTCGGCGCCGTTGACATCGATCTTGGCGAACAGCGGGAAGGTGATGTCGTACTGGGTGGAGCAGAAATTCTGGATCTCGGCTTCGTTGCCGGGTTCCTGGTGGCCGAACTGGTCGCACGGAAAACCCAGCACGGTCAGGCCGTCATCGCGCAGGCTGCGGTACAGCTCTTCCAGCCCCGAGTACTGCGGCGTGAAGCCGCACTTGGAGGCCACGTTCACCACCAGCAGCACGCGGCCGCGGTAGGCATCCAGCGGTTGGTCGGCGCCATGGATGTCGCGGGCCGAGAAATCGTAGATCGTGCTCATGGTGGGCTCCTGGGGATGTCGACGCGGCTGGGTCAGGCGTCGGAACGGGACGAGGCCAGTTCGCTGGCTTGCGGCGGCTGCGCCGTCCCGGCATGGCGTCCATAGTAGCGCGTGCCCCACAAGGTCAGCAGCAGCACGCTGGCGGCGATGGCCGCCGACATCCAGGGCAGGTCGGTCAGCGGCAGGCCGTGGCCCAGCGCCAGGCTGCCCAGCCACGCGCCGCCCGCGTTGCCCAGGTTGAAGGCGCCCTGGTTCAGGGTCGACGCCAGGTTGGGCGCATCGGCGGCCTGGTCCACGATCAGGGTCTGCAACAGCGGCACCACGGCAAAGCCCAGCGTGCCCCAGATGAAGGTCATCACCAGCATCGGCGCCAGCGCGTGGATGGCCTGGCTGAGCGCCAGGAACACCAGCACCAGGCCCAGGAAAATGCGGCGCAGCGAGACTTCCAGGTTGCGGTCGCCCAGCTTGCCGCCCAGGGTGCTGCCCACCGTGAGCGCCACGCCGAACAGCAGCAGCACGCCGGTCACGCCGCGTTCGGACACGCCGGTGATGTCGCGCAGGATGGGCGCAATGTAGGTCAGCACGCAGAACAGCGAGGCCGACGCGAGCACGCTGGCCGCCAGCGGCCACAGCACGCGGATGTCGCGCAGCACCTTGAATTCACGCAGGATGTTGCCCGGCTGCATCGGGATGCGGCCCGGCAGCCACGCTGCCAGCGCCGCCACCGCGGCCAGGCCGATGCCGCTGACCACCCAGAAGGTCGAGCGCCAGCCGGCCACCTGGCCCAGCGCGGTGCCCAGCGGCACGCCCAGCACATTGGCCAGCGTCAGGCCGGTGAACATCAGCGCGATCGCGCTGGACCGCTGGTTGCGCGGCACCAGGTCCGCTGCCACCACCGCGCCGATGCCGAAGAAGGCGCCGTGGCAGAAGGCCGTGAACACCCGCGCCGCCATCAGCAGCCCGTAGTTGGGCGCCAGCGCACAGAGCAGATTGCCCAGCACGAAGGTGCTGGCCAGGCCGATCAGCGTGGCCTTGCGCGGCAGCTTGGCGGTGAGGATGGCCATGATGGGCGCGCCGATCACCACGCCCATGGCGTAGCCGGTGATGAGCAGGCCGGCGATGTCGATGGTCACATCGAGGTCGGCGGCGACGTTGGGCAACAGGCCCATGATGACGAATTCGCTGGTGCCGATGCCGAAAGCGGCGGCGGCCAGCGCGATGAGATGCAGGGGCATGGAAAACCGGAAAGGGGATGGCCGGGGCGCGGCGGGCGGCGCGGGCGGCAAGGGGAACAAGTCCGTGATTTTAGGGCAGCCGGGCACGCGGGCCCGGGCAATGACCTGCCAATGATAGGGGCAAGGCCTTACAGGAAGGTGTCGGCGCACGCGCGGGAGCCACCCCGCGCGTGGGTCACACCAGCTTCAGATCCAGCGGCGCGATGCCGGGGAAGATCTGCGCCAGGCGGGCCTTGTCCAGGCCGTACAAGCGTGAGAACAGGCCGGCGAACAGGGCGCGGTATTCGTTCAGGACCGGGTAGTCGCGATCCTGGAACAGCGTGTTCTGCGCGACCTTGACCTGGCGGCCGGCGATGCGGCCGCCTTGCACGTTGCCGCCCAGCACCCAGTAGACCGTGCCGTGGCCGTGGTCGGTGCCTTTGTTGCCGTTTTCGCGGAAGGTGCGGCCGAATTCGCTGATGACTACCACCGTGGCCTGTTTCCAGGCCGGGCCCATGGCATCGGCGTAGGCGGCCAGCGCGCGGCCCAGCTGGCCGAGCCGATTGGCCAGCATGCCGGTGGCTGCGCCCTGGCCCACGTGGGTGTCCCAGCCGCCCACGTCGACAAAGCCCAGGTTGTAGCGGTCGCTCATGAAGCGGCCGATGCGGCGCGCTTCCTGTTCGAGCTTGCCGGCCGAGACGGCGTTGCCGTTGGCGGCCTGCATCTCGGCTTCCAGTTCTTCGCGCGCCGCGCCCATGATGCGCTGGCCTTCGGCCACCGAGGCATCCAGGTCGGTGTGGCGGTACATGGACGCGATGGCGCGGTTGTCTTCGTCGCTCAGGCGCGACTTGCGGCTGGCGCCGCCCAGATCGATGTTGGGCACGCGTTCGTCGCCGCGAAAGATCTGCGGTACCTCGGACGTGAAGGCGGCCGATTGGGTGCCGCCGCCTGCCAGCGTGGCCGCCAGCCGGTTCAGGAAGCCCGAGCGGAAATCGCCGCCCTTGGCGCGGGCCGCGCCCTGGCCCAGTTCGATGCTGTTCTGCGTTTCGAAGTGGCTGCGGCTGATGTCGTCGGTGCCAGCGAACGGCACGAAGGCCAGTTGCCGCTTCTGGTAGAACGGCATCAGGCTGTCGGCCAGCGCGGGATGCAGGGCCCAGCCGTCGGCCAGGGGCAGGGCGGCATCCGCGCCGCCGCCGGGTCGGGCGATGGCGATGGACGGGCGCGATTCGTAATAGAAGTCGCTGCTGGCAGGCACCAGCAGGCTGGCGGCGTCGTAGGCGCCGCGCATGAAGACGACCAGCAGTTTGTTGCCGGCGGCGGCGGGCGCGGCGTAGAGGCGGCTGGCGCCGAAAGCCAGCGGCGCCGAGGCCATCAGTTGCAGGATGCGGCGGCGATGCATGACGGGACTCCTGTTGCGCCGCGTGTCAGCGGCGCATGAATTCGGGCGAGGCCAACAGATAGGTGTTGGCGTCCTTGGGATTTTTGGCCTGGGCGATGGCCTGGCGGGTCGCGGGCGACAGGTGCGCGAACAGGCCGTCGGCGCCGTCCTGGCGCAGCAGGTCGGGCATGCGCGGCAGATCCACCGGCCCCTTGTCGTCGCCCTCGCGATAGAAGGCCTGCGGCCCGGCGGCGATGGCGCGCGCCACTTCGAAGCGCGCGGTCATCTGGCCCGAGCCGGCCCAGTCCGACTGCGCTTGCGGATAACCATCGGGCGTCAGGCGCTGGTTCAGGGGCTGGCCCAGTTGGCGCAGCATGGCCATGCCGGGGCGCGTGTTGACGATGGGCGGCAGGTCGGCATAGGCCAGGCGCAACGCGGAATAGACGTAATGCACCGGGTCCTTGAACACGCCGGCCTTGAGCGAATGCGCGAATTCGGGCGAGGCGAACAGCGTCTGCAACGTGGCGGCGATGTCGCCATCCTGCGCCTGGAAGGTCTTGGCCATCTTGTCGATGACCGACGCCGGCGGGGCGTCGCCCATGAAATAGACGGCGAGCTTGGTGCTGACAAAGCGCGCGGTGGCCGGGTGGCGCGCCAGCAGGTCGACGGCCTGGTCCACTTCGGCCATGCCGGCGCCGCGGATAGTGTGGCCCAGGAAGGTCTTGTCTCCGTAATCGTGACGCGCGGGGTTGAAGATGAACAGGCCGTCTTCCACCAGCTGGCCTCGCAGTTCGGGCCGCAGCTTGGGCGCGCCTTTCGCGTTGCGGATGCCCAGGCCCGTCAGGATGCGGGCGAGTTCCTGCACGTCGGTCTGGGTGTAGCCGCCCTTGACGCCCAGCGTGTGCAGTTCCATCAGCTCGCGGGCGTAGTTTTCATTGAGGTGGCCGGCGGCGTTTTGGGTGTTGTCCAGATACACCAGCATGGCCGGCGAACGCAGCGTGGCCGCCAGCAGGTCGCGGAACTTGCCCAGCGCATGCGGGCGGATGGCGCGTTCTTCGTACTGGTCGATGTAGGTGCCGATGTCGTTCTTGTCGGCATAGACATTGAAGTGATTCATCCAGAACCAGGCCATCTGTTCCTGCAGCTGGTTGGGCGAATACAGGGCGCGGTAGAAGGCGCGGGTGGCGGTGTCATCGGCGCGTTGGCGCGAGATGGAGCGCGCGTCGCGCTGGGCGTCCTGCTTGGGGCCGGGGGCGGCGTCCTTGGCGTCCTGGCGTATCGCGCGCTGTTCGGCCAGCGCGTCGTCGGCGCTCTGGCGCGAGATCGACAGCGCGTCGATGCGCTGCTGCACGGCGGGCGGCAGGCGGGCGCGCGGGTCGGGGTGCAATTGCGCTTGCAGGTAGCGCGCCGTGCCCAGTTCGCGCAGCCGCGCCAGGTCGGCGGGCGTGGCGCCCCAGGTGATGCGGTTGAGCAGGGCGGCGTCTTGCGCGCGGGCCTCGGCGTCGCGGGGGCTGGCGGCGGCAGGCGCGGGGTCCGCAGCGGCCCGGGCGGCGGGTGGCGCGGCCTGGATGGCCAGCGGCAGCAGCAGCGCCAGGGGCGCGAGATGGCGCAACAGCGGGCGCAGGAACGAACGCGGCAGTCGCGAATGCAGCGTATGCCAAGACGGTGAGCGCAAGGATGGCATCAAGCGGGCCCCTCTCCGGTGATCGATCAGGCCTGTCGTCAGCAGGTATTCAGGTCCGGCGCACAACGTGCAGGCCCTGAGCGTATGACAGGATATTCGCACCGGCATTCCCTTGTGCACGCCGCTTGAAACGCACGGAAACCGATCGTTTTGCCCCTGCGGCGCGCTATCCCTGCGCGGCGCGGGGCCATTGCCGCCCGCGCGGGCCGGCCGTCCTATCATGTGCCATCGCAGTCAGCGCATGCGGCGCAAAGGAGGCCGGTGATGCGGGAAATGATCGACCGTCTGGAAGGAATGTTGGCCAAGGGTACGGACAACATGTTGTTGCGATTCTCGTTGGGCAAGGCCTATGCCGAACAGGATTGCTTTCGCGAAGCCGAAACGCATTTGCGCGCTTCGCTGGCATTCGATCCGGCCTATTCGGTGGCCTGGAAATGGCTGGGCAAGGCGTGCCTGGGCCTGGGCGACAAGGCCGGTGCGCGCGCCGCCTGGGAATCCGGCCTGCAAGCCGCGCAGGCACGCGGCGACAAGCAGGTCGAAAAGGAACTGCTGGTATTCATGAAGCGGCTGGACAAGGAAGCGGCGGCCGCACAACAGCCATGATGGCGGCCGCGTGTCAGGCGGCGTCGCTATCGCTGCGCGCGGTGTCGACCAGCCATTGTTTCAAGGCCGCCAGCGCCGTTTCGGCGCCGGCCGGCGTGGCCCGAGGTTCGATCAGGCCATAGTCGGACCCATCGGGTGCAAAGCCCAGGGGCGCGACCAGCCGCCCCGTGCGCAGATCGTCCAGCGCCAGGATGCGCGGGCTGAGCGCCACGCCCAGGCCCGCGGCCGCGGCTTCTACCATCAGGAAATGATGATCCAGGTGCCGCGTGCTGCGCGGCGCCGGGTGCGCGGGCGCTTGCGCCAGCCAGTCGTCCCAGGCCTGCGGCCGGGTGCGCGAGGCCAGCGCCACGTAATGACCCGATAGAAACTCCGCCGCCAGGGCAGGGGCCATCACCGGCCCCATGCTTTCGGGCATCAGCCGGGTGACCGTCCATTCAGGGCGCACCGGGAAATCCAGCCGCCGCAGCGCCAGCGTGACCGAGTCGCGCGCAAAATCCAGCGCGCCGCCGCCCACCGACAGATGCAGGTCGATGTCGGGATGCCGGTCCTGGAAGGCCGACAGGCGCGGAATCAGCCAGCGCATGGCTACCGAACGTTCGCATGACAGCACCACGGGCCGCTTGGCGCCGCGGTCTTGCAGGGTGTCGATCGTGCCGTTGACCAGCGCCAGGGCGCGGTGCATGGACGAGGCCAGCAACTGGCCGGCGGCGGTGATGCGCAGGCCGCGGCCGGCGGGCTCGACCAGCACCAGGCCCAGGTCGTCGGCCAGCTTGGCCACGCGCCGGCTGACGGCGCCGTGGGTCAGCGACAGTTCATCGGCGGCGGCGCGCATCGAGCCCAGGCGGGCGACGGCTTCGAAGGCGCGCAGGTCGTTCAGGGATGGGCGTCGGGTCATTGGTGAGTTTTCATCACTGATAAACGTCAGAAATCATGGATATTCGTGACTGGTGATATGCATTTTAATCACCAATATGAACACACCCGCAGCCTTTTCCCGCAGCATCGGCATCATCGCCGACGACCTGACCAGCGCCGCCGACGGCGCCGGCCCCTTCCTGCCCTGGGCCGGTCCGGCGCAGGTATGCCGCGGCGTCGCCGCCGACGAGGTGCCGCGCATCCTGTCGCTGGACACCGGCAGCCGGGCGCTGGCGGAAAGGGATGCCGCGCAAGCCGCGTCCGCCGCAGCGGCGGCACTGGCCGGCCGCGACGTGCTCTACAAGACCATGGATTCCACGCTGCGCGGGCATATCCGCGCCGAACTGGCGGCGGCCTTCCGCGCCAGCGGCCGTCACTTGCTGGTGGTGGCCCCCGCGTTTGCCGGCGCGGGCCGCGTGACGCTGGGCGGCAACCAGTACGTGCATGGCCAGTTGGTGGCCGCCAGCGTGTACGGCGCCGATCCCGTGCATCCTGCGCGCACCTCCCGCATCCTGGACCTGGTCGATCCGGCCATCGGCCCGGCCCGCGTCATTACCGAGGACGCCAGCGCCGCGCATGTGCGCGCCGCCGCCGGCGCGTCGCGGGTGCTGGTGCTGGACGCGAGCACGCAGCAGGCGCTGGACGACCGGGTGGCACAGGTGATGGCGCAGGGCGGATCGGTGCTGTGGGCGGGCTCGCCGGGCATGGCGCGCGCGCTGGCCGCGCAATGCGGCGGCGTGGCGGCCGCGGCGCCCGAACCGGTCCGGGCGCTGCGCGTGCTGATCGTGGTGGGCAGCGCCAACCCGGTCAGCCATGCGCAATGCGACGCGCTGCGGGCCGCCGGCGCCCAGGTGACGCAGCACGCGGACGAGATCCAGCCCGACGCCCAGGTGGTCTGCCTGCAAGCGCCGGACACGGCGCAGGCCGATTCCGCTGCGGTGCTGGCGGCCTTGACGCGCCAGGCCATGCAGGCGCTGGCGCGCCACCGCTTTGACGGCCTGATCGCCACCGGCGGCGACACGCTGGCCGCGTTGCTGGATGCCCTGATGATCCGCAGCTTCACCTTGACCTGCGAATTGGCGCCGGGCTTTCCGGCGGGCGTGGCGGCCGTGGCCGACCGCGGCCATCGTCTGGCGCTCGCCATGAAGGCCGGCGGTTTCGGCCGCCCGGACGCGCTGCTGGCGGCCGCCATGAAGTTGCTGTGCCGATGACTTCCCCGACCCTGGAGACCCCCATGCCCTTGCTACCCCTGGCCATCACGATGGGCGATCCCGCCGGCATCGGGCCGGAGATCGTCGCCAAGACCTTGCTGCTGCCGCAATACGCCGAACGCTGCATGGTGGTGGGCGACCCCGGCGCCATGCTGCGGGCGCTGACACTGCTGGGCGCCGCCGATCGTCTGCACGTGGTGCAGGACGTGGCCGCCGCGCCCTTGCGGGCGGACCGGATCTGTGTGCTGCCGTCGTCCTCGCTGGCGCCGCTGCCGCCGCCGGGCCGCGTGGATCCGGCTTGCGGCCGGGCGGCGTATCAGGCGATCTGCCTGGCCATCGACCTGGCGCGCCAGGGGCAGGTGGCCGGCATGGTCACCGCGCCCATCCATAAAGAGGCGCTGGCCGCGGCCGGCGTGCCGTATCCCGGTCATACCGAAATCCTGGCCGAGCGCGGCGGAGCGTCGCGCGTGGCAATGATGCTGGCCAACGACGTCATCGCCACGGTGCTGGTGACCATCCACTGTTCGCTGCGCCTGGCCATCGAGCGCGCCGATTTCGATGCGCAGCTGTCCGCCATCCGGCTGGCGCACCAGGGCGGCCTCGCCTTGGGCGTGGCGGCGCCGCGGGTGGCCGTGGCCGGCCTGAATCCGCATGCGGGCGAGGGCGGGCTGTTCGGCGACGAAGAGGCGCGCATCATCCGGCCCGCCATCGAGGCCGCCCGGCGCGACGGCATCGACGCCAGCGGCCCCTGGCCCGGCGACACGGTCTTCATGCAGGCGCGGCAAGGGCGCTTCGACGTGGTGGTGGCGCAGTACCACGACCAGGGGCTGATTCCAGTCAAGTACCTGGGCCTGGAGCAGGGCGTGAACATCACGCTGGGGCTGCCGTTCGTGCGCACCAGCCCCGATCACGGCACCGCCTTCGACATCGCGGGGCAGGGCATCGCCGATCCGGCCAGCCTGCGCACCGCCATCGACCGCGCCTTTCAACTGGCCGGGCACGCGCAAGACTTGCCCAAGGCCGCATTCCCTATCGACAATGCCTGACCAGGACACCCCAATCATCATGCGATCCGACTTCATCTTCATGCTGACGCGCAACGACCGCACGGTCGACAACGCCGCGGCCTACCTGGACATCGCGCTGGACAGCGGCGTGCGGCACATCGGCTTCAAGGACATCGGCCAGCCGCTGGCGACCTTGCAGCGTTTGAACCGCGGTATCCGCGAGGCCGGCGGCCACAGCTATCTGGAAGTGGTGTCGCAGGATCGCGACAGCGAACTGGCGTCCGTACGCGCCGCGCTGGAACTGGACGTGGACTTCCTGCTGGGCGGCACGCATGTGGCGGATGCATTGCCGCTGCTGGCGGGGTCGCGTATCCGCTATTACCCGTTTCCTGGCCAGGTGCATGGCCATCCCAGCATCCTGGGCGGTTCGCGCGAGGCGATCACCCGCAGCGCGCGCCAGCTGGCGGACCTGCCCGGCGTGCATGGGCTGGATCTGCTGGCCTACCGCGCCGATGTCGACGTGCCGGCCCTGATCGCGGACGTGTGCCGCGTGGATGTGCCGGTGATCGTGGCGGGGTCGCTGGATTCGGCCGAACGCATTCAACTAGCCTGCCGCGCGGGCGCGGCTGGCTTCACGGTCGGCACCGCGGCGCTGGACGGCAAGTTTCCCGCCGCCCGGGAAGGCTTGGCGGGGCAGTTGCAGGCGATTCTGGCGGCCGCGCAAGCCGCCTGAGCGATCGCGTGCAGACCGGGCGTGGCCGCGTAGCCGCCCGGCGCGCTGACTCAAGAAACCCGCTGCTCGAGCAACGGCTGTGCCACGCGCGGCGGCGATGCGATCAGCCCCGCGGGCACCGGCGCAGCGGCACGCTTGGGCAGCACCGTCTGCGCGCCGGCAATGCGGAACACCTCGATCGCGTGACGCAGCTGCGCGCCGCGCGTACGCAGGTTGTCCACCGCCAGGCTGGCTTGTTCGACCCGCGCCGCGTTGCGCTGCGCGGCGTTGTCGGTTTCCGAAATGGTACGGCTGACGTTGTCGATGCCGGTGTGCTGTTCCGTGGACGTGGCCGCGATCTCGTTGACGATCTGGGTCACCTGCTGCACTGAATCGACGATGTCCAGCATCGCCTCGCCGGCCCGTTCCACATGCCGCACGCCGTCTTCGACCTTGTGATTCGAGGCCTCGATCAGCTCCTTGATCTCGCGCGCGGCGGTGGCGCTTTTCTGCGCCAGGCTGCGCACCTCGGAAGCCACCACCGCGAAGCCCTTGCCGGCTTCGCCCGCGCGCGCCGCTTCCACCGCGGCGTTGAGCGCCAGGATGTTGGTCTGGAACGCGATGCCGTCGATGATGCCGACGATTTCGGCGATGCGCGACGTGCTTTGCACGATGCCCTGCATGGCCGCCACCGCGTCGTTGACTACCTGGCCGCCGCGCTTGGCGACGTCCGACGCCTGGTTGGCCATCTGGTCCGCGCCGTGCGCATTGGTGGCCGTCTGTTTCACGGTCGACGCCAGCTGCTCCATGCTGGCCGCCGCTTCTTCCAGCGATGCCGCCTGGCGTTGCGTGTGGGCCGACAGGTCGGCGTTGCCGTCGGCGATCTCGGCGGCGGACGACAGTGCGCTTTCAATGCCGTGGTGCACGTCGCGCGTGATGCTGACCAGACTTTTGCGCATGACTTCCAGCGAGAATTTCAAGGCGCCGATCTCGTCGCGGATGCTGGCCGGCGGCAACGGCGTGCTGAGATTGCCCGCGGCGATCTGGCGCGTGAAGTCGGTGGCGGTGACCAGCAGCCCGGTGATCGACCGCGCAAAGCCCCAGCCCGACGCGAAGATCAGCACGACGCCGCCGGCCAGCATGGCCCCGGCCAACGCGATTTCTTCGGTGCTCATGCGGTCCAGCATGCCGTACAGCGCCACGCCAGCCGCGCCCAGGAACAGGCTGGACGCCAGCACGGCCCAGGCCAGCATGCGCGAGCGCACGCCGGTCAGGCGCCACAGCTTCAGGCGCGCCAGCACGCCGCGGATGCCGGTGGGCTTGACCTGGCCGCGGCTGAGCGTGAAGCCGCGCGCCGTGCCGTTGCGCAGGCGCGTGTAGGCCGCGTCGGCGGCATCGATCTGGGCGCGCGTCGGCTTGACGCGCACCGAGGCATAACAGACCGTTTCGCCGCGTTCGATGATGGGCGTGACGTTGGCCAGCACCCAATAGAAGCCGCCGTCCTTGCGGCGGTTCTTGACCACGCCGGTCCAGGACTCGCCGCGTTCGATGGTGCGCCACAGGTCTTCGAACGCTTCTTCGGGCATGTCCGGATGGCGCACGATGTTGTGGGCCGCGCCCACCAGTTCATCGCGTGAAAAGCCGCTGACTTCGACGAACGCCGGATTGGCGTAGATGATGCGTCCGCGCGAGTCGGTGCGCGAAATCAGGTACTGCTCGTCGTGCAGCGTGTATTCCTTGTCGTAGACCGGCTGGTTGTTGCGCATGCGTCTGTCGTCCTGTGATGGGCGTGGCGAGGTGCTGCCGGATGATCCGGGACGGACGGTATGGCCGGGTTGATCTACATCAAGATATTTGGAAGTTATGCCAAAGGTAAGTGTGGATGGCAAACCCAAGCCGTGCTGTGATGGACGGCTTGGCTTCGCGCGGTGGTGCGTGCGGTGATGTGCGCGGCTATGCCTTGGGCAGGTTGCCGAAGGCTTCCAGCGCGCGCAGGCGGCTTTGCGCCAGGTCGACGATGGGCAGCGGATAGCCCGCCGCCGTACGTTCCATGGGGCTGGGGTCGTGGATCGCCGAGTCGTCCAGGTGCGCCAGCTCGGGCAGCCATTCGCGCAGGAACACGCCGCGCGGGTCGAACTTGCGCGACTGCGACAGCGGATTGAAGACGCGGAAGTAGGGCACCGAATCGGCCCCGGTGGACGCGCTCCATTGCCAGCCGCCGTTGTTGGCGGCCAGGTCGCCGTCCACCAGGTGCGCCATGAACCAGGCTTCGCCCAGGCGCCAGTCGATCAGCAGGTTCTTGGACAGGAACATCGCCGTGACCATGCGCAGGCGGTTGTGCATCCAGCCCAGCGCCAGCAGCTGGCGCATGGCGGCATCGACGATAGGCAGGCCGGTGCGGCCTTGCTGCCAGGCCGTCAGGTCATCGGGCGCGTCGCGCCACGGCACGGCGGCGGTCTCGGGCTTCATGGGCTGGTGCATGGACAGCGCGGGGCAGGCGGCCAACAGGTGCTGGTAGAACTCGCGCCAGAGCAGCTCGTTGATCCAGGTGGCGGCGCCGACATTGCCGCTTTCCAGTTCGCCGTGGTTGGCGGCCTGCGCGGCCCGCAGCGCCTGGCCCGGCGACAGCACGCCGGCCGCCAGGTAGGGCGACAGGCAGCTGGTGGCGGGCAGGCTGGGAAAATCCCGTTCGTCGCGGTAAGCGTCGATGACGCCGTCGGCAAACGCGTCCAGCCGGTCGCCGGCCGCGCTTTCCCCGGCGGGCCACAGCGCGCGGATGGCCTCACTGGCGGGGCCGTAGCCGTCAAAAGCATCGGGCAAGGCGTCCGGGCCCCAGGCCGGCGCCGTCTGCGCCTTGGGCGCGGCAATGACGCGCAAGGGGGCGGTGCGCAGGCGCTCGCGGCAAGCGCGGGCATAGGGGGTGTAGACGCGGTAGGTGTCGCCCTTGCCGGTCAGCACCGTGCCCGGCTTGAGCAGCGTTGCCCCGTGGTGCAGCGTCCAGTCCACCCCGGCTTCGGCCAGGCGCCAGGATACGGTGTCGTCGCGGCGGCGTTCGTTGACCGCCCATTCGGTGTTGGCGTGGACCTGCTCGATCGCATGGTCGGCGCAGAAGGCCAGCAGTGCATCGGGCACCTGGTCCCAGGTGTCCACGGTCAGCAGCTTCAGCGGGATGCCCAGGCGGGCCAGGTCCTGCGACAGTTCGCGCAGGTTGCGCAGCCAGAAATCGACCTTGGCCGGCGCTTCGCCGTGCAGGCGCCACTGGCCAGGGGCCGCGATGAACAGGGCGGTGGCCGTGCCGTTGGCCGCGGCGGCGGCCAGAGCGGGGTTGTCGTGCAGGCGCAGGTCGGTGCGCAGCCAGATCAGCGTATTCATGACGGGGCGGTCGGTCTGGAAAACGCGCGCGCCGGGAGGCGAGCAGCAAGGCAGGCATTCTATCTTGGGCGGGTAGGCCAGGGCGGTTCCGCCGTCGTGTCGGATGGCTCTTTCACACTGTGTAAAAACTACGAGTAGATGTGACCAATGTGTGCATTGCACGATCGCCTGGCGGACAAGTCGGCACTGGGCTGTCGCAGGCGGGCGCCCGATCACCGTCGTCAAACCCCGAAACACGCTGGCGCTTTCCCTGTATTGACGCGGCTGGTGGGGCCGCCATGTAATTCACTTAACGCCAAAAGCAAGATGAATAAATATGGGACACCTGATGGATTTCCGCCCGTCCTTTCTCAAAGGACGCACCCCCGCCAGCAAGACACCTCGCGATGTCCTGCAACGCCTCTGGCGCTCGTTCGATCTGCCTGACGAGTCGCTCGAGCATGTGGTGCTGAGCGGCGCGGAACCGGTGTTGCCGTCATCCTTCGCGGTGGGCACCGCGGCGCAGGCCAGCATTGCCGCGGCGGCATTGGCTGCGGCGGAAATCTGGCAATTGCGCGGGGGCGCCCGCCAGCAGGTCGCGGTGGACATGCTGCACGCGGCGCAGGAATGCCGCAGCCATTTCACGGTGGATGGCGCCACCGTCGACCCGCGCGATCCCATCACCGGCGTCTACCGCTGCGGCGACGGCGGCTGGGTCCGCATCCATGCCAATTTCGTGCACCATCGCGACGGCGCCCTGGCGCTGCTGGGCTGTCCCACCGGCGACGGCGCCACGCGCGCCGCCGTCGAGCAGGCGCTGGGCCGCTGGCGTGCGCAGGATTTCGAACAGGTCGCCGCCGACGCCGGCCTGGTGGTCACCGCCATGCGTAGCTTCGACGAATGGGACCGCCATCCGCAGGGCCAGGCCATCGCCGCACAGCCCCTCTTGACGATCGAGCGCATTGGCGATGCCGACCCTCGGCCATTGCCCAAGTACGGTCAGGACGCGCGCCCGCTGCAGGACATCCGCGTGCTGGACCTGACCCGCATCATCGCCGGCCCGGTCTGCGGTCGCGCGCTGGCAGCCTACGGCGCCGACGTGATGCTGGTGAATTCACCCAACCTGCCCAATATCGATAACCTCATCGACACCAGCCGCGGCAAGCTGTCGGTGCTGGCCGACCTGGACACGGCCGACGGCCGCATCGCGCTGGGCAACCTGCTGCGCAGCGCCCATATCTTCGTGCAGGGCTATCGTCCGGGCGGCATGGCCGCGCTGGGCTTCGGCCCGCAGGATGTTGCCCGCATCCGCCCCGGCATCGTCTACGTGTCGCTGTCGGCCTACGGCCCGGTGGGCCCGTGGGCCAACCGCCGCGGCTTCGATTCGCTGGTGCAGACGGCCGCGGGGTTCAACCACGCCGAAGCGCAGGCCGCCGGCCAGGATGCGCCCAAGCCGCTGCCCATGCAGATCCTGGACCACGCGTCGGGCTATCTGATGGCGTTTGGCGCGCAGGTGGCGCTGGCGCGCCAGGCCACCGAAGGCGGTAGCTGGCACGTGAAGGTATCGCTGGCCCAGACCGCGCACTGGCTGCGCACGCTGGGCCGCGTCGAGGGCGGCCTGGACTGTCCGATGCCCGGCTTCAATGGCTTGCTGGAAACGACGCCGTCCGGCTTTGGTGAGCTGGTGGCGGTGCGCCACGCGGCGCAGTTCTCCGAAACGCCTGCACGCTGGACCCGGCCGTCCAGCCCGCCGGGCACGCATCCCACGGTGTGGCCGTTCAACTGACCGGAACGCGCAAGACGGCGGATGAATGAACAAGGGGGCGTGAGCCCCCTTCGTCATGGTCCGGCTTCGGTTCGGATTATTTCTTGGCCGCTTTCCATTCCCGCAATGCGCGCATCGTGTTCGCCACGTGCGCCTCGGGGTTCATGTTGGTGTATTCGTACAGGATCTTGCCGTCGGGCGAGATCACGTAGGACGTGCGCTGGGCGCGCTCGGGGCGGGCGTCCAGCACGGCGTCGTAGGCCTTCATGATCTTGCCGTCGCCGTCGGCGGCCACCGCGAACTTGCTGCGGCATTCGCTGACCGAAAACTTGTTCAGGGTATCGATATCGTCGGCCGAGACGCCGATGACGGTGGCGCCCAGCGACTTGTATTCGTCGGTGGCTTCGGCGAAATCGTGCGCCTCGATGGTGCAGCCCTTGCTGAACGCGGCGGGGTAGAAATACAGCACCACGGGGCCTTGCTTGAGGGCTTCGGCAAGCTTGAAGGTGAACACATTGCCGCCGAGCGAGGCCTGGGTGCTGAAGTCGGGCGCGGGCGCGCCGACATTGAGAGCCGCCTGGGCGGCGGTGCCGGCCAACAGGCCGCAGGCGAGGAACAGGGGGGCAAGGCGCTTCATGGGAGTCTCCGGAAATCGGTGCGCGGCGGGGCTGCGTCGGTTCTTGCACTGTAGCCCCGCCGGCGAAGGGAATCCAGTCCGGCTTCAGTCAGCGAAAATTCAGTCGCGGCCGCGTTCGTGAGGGGCCGGCCGTTCGCCGCCCCGCTGCGGCTCATGGCCGCCCTGCGGCCGGTTGCCGCCGCCGTGCTGCGGATTGCCTTCGGGCCGCGCCTGCGGCGGGCTTTGCGGCCGATTCTGGGGCGCGGCATGGCGTTCACGCGCGGCCGCCTGCGCCAGGTTGTCGGGCGCGGGGGTGGGGCGCTGTGCCTGCGGCGGTCGCGCTTGCGGCGGCTGGGCCTGAGGTTGCGCTTGCGGTGGGCGCTGTGCGGCCGGTTGCTGCGGTGGCTGCCCCTGCGGCCCGGGGCGCGCCTGGCCCGGCGACATGCCGCCAGGGCCGCCGCGGTTCATCTCGGGGCGATCGCCAGGCCCGCCGCGATTCATCTCTGGGCGAGCGCCAGGCCCGCCGGCGTTCGGTCCGTTGGCCGAACCCGCGCCCGGCCCATTGCCCGGCGCACCGCCCGGCCGCGGCCCTTGCCCCGGCCCGCCGCGTTCCGGCGCATGCTCGACGAACGCCTGTGCGGGACGGCCCTGGTTATGGTCGAAGAACTGCGCCCGGTTGCCCGCGGCCTGGCGGGCGAAGCCGCGCTGCACGTCGGTGGGCGGGCGATGCTGTTCATTGCGTGCGGCAATCTCGCGCGGGTCCGCTTGCCGCCGGATGCCCGCTGGCCCGCCGTTGTAGCTGATGCGGCGGTTGTCGATGTTGTTGACCACCACCGTGTGGTTGTAGACGTTGGTGACGCGCGTGACGTTCACGTTGGTCACGGCGCGGTTGTAGAAGAAGCGGTCGTGGTCCCAATAGCCGCCCACGTAGCCGATGCCGATGTAACCGAAACCGTAGTTCACGCCGCCATAGAAGCCGATGTGCGGGCCCCAGTAGCCGCCATGCCAGAGATAGATGCCGTCGACAAAACCCCAGTAGCCGGGCGTCCACAACGCGCCGGTGTAGGGCGCCAGCACCCAGGCGCCGGGCACCCAGAAATAGCCCACACGGTTCAGGCTCCAGTAGCCGGGCACCCACATGTAGCCGTCGCCGGGGGCGGGCGGTTGCTCATAGACAGGCAGGGGCGGCGGGGGCTGCGGGCTGCGGTCCACGGGCGCCAGGTTGGCGTTGGCGGGATCGCCGTTGTCGTAGGCGGGCGCGGCCGGCGGGGGCGGCGGCGCATAGGTCTGGGCCATAGCGCCGGCACTGACCGCCAGCAGGACGGCGGCGGCCAGCGGGCGTAGCGGAAGAATCCTGGCGTGGGCGTTCATGGCGTTTCCTTTACGCGGCGGGCGCGTGGATCAATAGCCGTGATAGTAGTAATGCGGGGCGGGGTAGTAGTAATAAGCGGGTGCGGGACGGTAATAAGCCGGACGCGCCGGCACCACCACGCAGCCCGACAACGCACTGGCCATGGCCAGCATCAACAACACGGTCTTCTTCATTTGGAATCTCCTGCCGAGCGCCGGGCGTGCACCACGCCTTCAATGGGCTCGTAGGGATTAGGCCACGCCTGGCGCGGCGAGTTCGGCTCTGTAATGGATCCGAAACAGCTTTCAGGTGACGGATGTTTGCGCGGGCGTGACCGTTGATGTCGTTCGTAGCATTTGTGCCGTTGGCGCATGAAAAAAGGCCGCTTGTGACAGCGGCCTTTCAGGTTGGCGCAAGTGGTGCTGCCGGGTCAGTTCCAGCGGCCGCCGTTGCCGGCCAGGCTGAAACGGCCCGCGCCCATGAAGGCGATGGCCAGGGCCGTGAACAGGAACATGCCTTGCAGTTCCAGCGCCCAGCCGCCGTTGTTGGTCAGGCTGGACAGTTGGCCGGTGTGCGCCAGCAGAATGGCCACGACCATGTTGATGGCGATGATCAGGCCGCCCAGGCGGGTGTAGATGCCGACGATGATCAGCACCGGCGCGAGGATTTCGCCGATGTAGGCGCCATAGGCCAGAAAGCCCGGCAGCCCGTGCGAGGACAGCATGCCGGCGATGCCGCTGACGCCGCCGCCGGTGATCTTGAACAAGCCATGGAGCAGAATCAGAATGCCGAGGGTCAGGCGCAGGATCAGCTTGCCGGTGTCGTCGGATTTGATCATGGTGAGTTTCTCTTGTGATGGTTAAGGGGGGCAATGCGCGGATTGGAGCGCACGGCGAGCCTTTGGTTCCGCGTCCGGCGCCGCTTGGAGCGCCGGGCGGGGCCATTATGGCAAATCCCGAGCAAAACCATCAAGCTTTTGACCCCGATAACGGGGACTGGCTGACGGGGCGCTCAGAATTCCTCGAGGTAGCGCATGCGAAAGCGCCGGCCCTTGATGTTGCTGTTGGAGATACGCGAAAACACCTGCTTGGCGATCTTGCGGTCCAGCGCCACGTAGGAATTGAATTCGGTGATGTTGATCTTGCCGACCTGTTCGAACGTCAGGCCGCCGTCGCCGGTCAGGGCGCCCAGCAGGTCGCCGGGGCGCAGCTTGTCTTTCTTGCCGCCCTGGATGCATAGCGTGACCATGGGCGCGCGCAGGGGGCGGTCGGCCTTGGCGCGCAGCGACTTGATGTCGCCCCAGGTCAGGGGCGAACCCTGGTATTGCTCGATCAGGTTGGCCCAGCGCATTTCGTCGGGCGAACACAGGCTCAGCGCCAGGCCCTTCTGTTCGCCGCGGCCGCTGCGGCCGATGCGGTGCACGTGGACTTCGGTGTCCTTGGTGACGTCGACGTTGATGACGGCGCCCAGGTTCTGGATGTCCAGCCCGCGCGCGGCCACGTCGGTGGCCACCAGCACGGCGCAGCTCTGGTTGGCGAACTGGATCAGGATTTCATCGCGTTCGCGCTGTTCCAGGTCGCCGTTCAGGGCCTGGGCGCTGATGCCTTCGGCCTGCAGGCGTTCGACCAGGTCGTGGCTGCGCACCTTGGTATTGCAGAAGGCCAGGGTGGACACCGGACGGAAATGCGCCAGCAGCGTGGCCACGGCGTCCAGGCGGTCGGCCGGATCGATTTCGTAAAAGATCTGTTCGATGCGGCTGGCATCGTGCTGCGCCTCGACCTTCACTTCGGCCGGATTGCGCAGGAAGCGCGCGCTGAGCTTCTTGATGTTGTCGGGGTAGGTGGCCGAGAACAGCAGCGTCTGGCGCTTGGTGGGGCAATGCGAGGCGATGGCGACGATATCGTCGTAGAAGCCCATGTCGACCATGCGGTCGGCTTCGTCCAGCACCAGCGTCGTCAGGCCCGAGAGATCCAGGCTGCCGCGTTCCAGGTGGTCCTGGATGCGGCCGGGCGTGCCGACCACCAGGTGGGCGCCGCGCGCCAGCGATTCGGCCTGCGGGCGCGCCGCGGCGCCGCCGCACAGGGTCAGGATCTTGACGTTGGCGATCTGGCGGGCCAGCCGGCGCAGTTCCTGCGCGACCTGGTCGGCCAGTTCACGGGTAGGACAGACCAGCAGCGCCTGGGGCGTCAGCCGGTTGGTGTCCAGCTTTTGCAGCACGCCCAGGCCGAACGCCGCGGTCTTGCCGCTGCCGGTCTTGGCCTGCGCGATGATGTCGCGGCCTTCCAGGATGAGCGGCAGGCTTTGCGCCTGGATCGGCGTCATGTTCTCGAACCCCAGGCTTTGCAGGTTCTCGAGCAGGGCGGGGAGCAGGGGCAGGGAGGTAAAAGGCGTGTGGGTCACAGTAGGGTCGCAGAAACTGCGAAAAAAGCGGATTCGGCCGACAGTGTAAGCCCTGGCCGCCTGGAAAGCGCCCGCCAGGCCCGTCCGGCGGCCGTGCCTGGCGCCTAGTCCGTCGCCGGGTCTGTCTCAGGGGCCATTGCCGGGTCCATCGCTGGCTCGGCTTCCTGCGCGGGGGCCTCATAGGTGCCCGCCAGGGCCCGGGCGGCCTCCTGCATGCGCGGCAGCCAGGCGCGGGCGCCGTCGATCGACAGCCGGGCCACCGGCGCGTGCAGCGCCACCGCCGCAATGGCGCGCCGGCCCTGCATGATGGGCACCGCCATGCAGACGATGCCCAACAGGAATTCCTCGCGGTCGAAACTGGCGCCTTCCTTGCGGATCGCCTGCAGCTCGTGTTCCAGCGCGGCGGCCTCGCACTGCGTGTTGGGCGTATAGCGCGGCAGCGGCGCCGCGGCCAGGAGGCGCGCGCGGGCCTCGCGCCGCATGTGCGCCAGGAACAGCTTGCCGCTGGCGCTGCAATGCAGCGGCACGCGCGAACCGGGTTGCAGGTTGACCCGCAGCGGCCAGGCGGTTTCGACACGATCCAGGTAGATCACCTCGTCGCCGTCCAGCATGGTGCAGTTGCAGGTCTCGCCGATCTCGTCGACCAGGCTGTCCAGGATGCGGTGGCGTTCGGCACGCAGCGGTGAATTGAGCAGGGTGTCGCGCGCCAACGCCGACAGGCGCGGACCGCTGATATAGCTTTTGCCGGCCGGTTCGCGCAGCAGCATGCCGGCATCGACCAGGCGCGACAGGATGCGCAGCACCGACGGCTTGGGCAGCCCGGTGGCCTCGGTCAGCGCCGCCAGCGACACGGGGGTTTCCGAGCGGGCCACCTGTTCCAGCAAAGTCAGCGCGCGCAGCGCCGCGGAGGATTCGTCTTTCATCTTTCAATATTTGAAGATTTGGCGAAAGGGCGCCCGTTGTGTGCAGATTCTGCAGAAAACGGAACGCAGCGGGGTGGGAAAACGCATGCTTGTGCTGCAGTATCGGTTCACACCGGCCAATATGCAATCCAAGCCGCGCCGGCCCGCCAGGAGAGAGACCATGAGCAGCAAGCAACACATGACCCCCAGCGAGGCGTTCGTCGAAACGCTGGTGGCGCAGGGCGTCAAGGACGTTTTCGGCATCGTCGGCTCGGCCTTCATGGACGCGCTGGACCTGTTTCCCGCGGCCGGCATCCGCTTCGTGCCCACGGTGCACGAGCAGGGCGCCGCGCACATGGCCGACGGCTATTCCCGCGTGACCGGCCGCCACGGCGTCTGCATCGCACAGAACGGCCCCGGCATCACCAATTTCGTCACTGGCGTGGCCGCGGCCTACTGGGCCCACAGCCCGGTGGTGGCAATCACGCCCGAGACCGGCACCTCAGGCATGGGCCTGGGCGGCTTCCAGGAAACCGAGCAGCTGCCGATCTTTTCGCGCATCACCAAGTACCAGGCCCACGTGAACCGCCCCGACCGCATGGCCGAGTTCACCGCCAAGGCCTTTGACAACGCGCTGGCCGAACGCGGCCCCACGCAGCTGAACATTCCGCGCGACTACTTCTATGGCGAGATCGACGTGGCCATTCCCGAGCCGCGCCGCATCCGCCGCGGCCCCGGCTCGGAAGAAGACCTGGAAGCCGCGGCGCGCCTGTTGGCCGGGGCCAAGTTCCCGGTCATCGTGGCCGGCGGGGGCGTGCTGTTCTCGGACGGCCAGGCCGAATGCGTGGCGCTGGCCGAACTGCTGGGCGCACCGGTGGTCACCAGCTACCTGCACAACGACGCCTTCCCGGCCAGCCATCCGCTGTGGTGCGGTCCGCTGGGCTACCAGGGGTCCAAGGCCGGCATGAAGCTCCTGTCGCAGGCCGACGTGGTGCTGGCGCTAGGCACGCGCCTGGGGCCCTTCGGCACCTTGCCGCAGCACGGGCTGGACTACTGGCCGCAGGGCGCGCGTATCATTCAGGTCGATGCCGACCACCGCATGCTGGGCCTGGTGCGGCCGGTATCGGTGGGCATCTGCGGCGACGCCAAGCCGGCCGCGGCCGCGCTGACGGCCAAGCTGCAGGCGCGCGACGTGGCCTGCAAGGCCACCCGCGAGGCGCGTCGCGACCAGATAAACAGCCAGAAGAACGCCTGGGAAAAGGAACTGGACGAGTGGTCGCACGAACGCGACGACTGGAGCCTGGACATCATCGAGCATGGCGGCGGCCGCATGCATCCGCGCCGCATGCTGCGCGAGCTGGAACGCGCCATGCCCAAGCACGCCATGGTGTCCACCGACATTGGCAACATCTGCTCGGTGTCCAACAGCTACCTGCGCTTTGACGAGCCCAATTCCATGCTGGCCGCCATGAGCTTCGGCAATTGCGGTTATGCCTTGCCGGCGCTGATCGGCGCCAAGCTGGGCCGGCCCGACCGTCCGGCGGTGGCGTACGTGGGCGACGGCGCCTGGTGCATGAGCTTCCAGGAACTCTTGACCTGCGTGCGCGAGCGCATTCCGGTCACCGCGGTGGTGTTCCACAACGGCCAGTGGGGCGCCGAAAAGAAGAACCAGGTGGACTTCTACGGCCGCCGCTTCGTCGGCAGCAACCTCTTGAACCCCAACTTCGCCGAACTGGCCCGCGCCATGGGCGCCGAGGGCATCCGCGTCGAACACTCGGACCAGGTGGGGGCGGCCTTGCAGGCGGCCTGCAAGGCGCAGTCCGAGGGCAAGACCACGGTGCTGGAAATGATGGTCAGCCAGGAACTGGGCGACCCGTTCCGGCGCGACGCGCTCAAGCAGCCGCTGCGCTTGCTGGACAAGTACAAGCGCTACGTCAACCAGCCATTCCAGCCGGGCGAGGTGCCGCTGTCGATCGATCCGGTGCGCGGCTAGACCATGGCCGCCGACCGCTTGTTCGAGCCGCTGCGGGCCGCGGCGCTGTCGGCCGGGCGGGTGCGCACGGCGGTGGCCTATCCGCTGTGCGCGGCCAGCCTGGGCGCGGCGGTGCAGGCGCAAGAAGCCGGCTATATCGAGCCGTTGCTGGTCGGGCCGGCGGCCCGGCTGGCCGCGCTGATGGCCGAGATGGGCCTGCGCGCCGGCTCGCTGGAAATCATCGATACGCCCGATGACGAACGCCAGGCTGCCGCAGTGGCGGCCGCCCTGGCGCGCGACGGCAAGGCGGGCATGTTGATGAAGGGCAGCCTGCACACCGACCACTTCATGTCGGCGGTGGTGGCACGCGAGTCCGGCCTGCGCACCGGCCGGCGCATCAGCCATGCCTTTGTCATGTCGGTGGCGGCGTACGCCAAGCTTTTCATCCTGACGGACGCCGCCGTCAACATCGCGCCCACGCTGGCGGAAAAGGCCGACATCGCCCAGAACGCCATCGACCTGGCGCGCGCCCTGGGCGTGGCGCGGCCCAAGGTGGCGGTGCTGTGCGCCACCGAATCCGTCAACCCCGCCATGCCCGCCACGCTGGATGCGGCGGCGCTGTCCAAGATGGCCGACCGCCAGCAGATTCGCGGCGGCGAGATCGACGGCCCCTTGGCGTTCGACAATGCCATATCGCGGCTGGCGGCCGAGCAGAAGGGCATCGTGTCGCCGGTGGCGGGCGATGCCGACATCCTGCTGGTGCCCGACATCGAGGCCGGCAACATGCTCTACAAGGAACTCACCTGGCTGGCCGGCGCCGGCACGGCCGGGCTGGTGCTGGGCACGCGCGTGCCGGTGCTGCTGACCAGCCGCTCGGATTCGGTCGAGGCCCGCGTCAACAGTTGCGCGGTGGCCGTGCTGCATGCCCGCGCGCTGGGGGGGTGAGGGCGGCGCCGGCCTGCGCCTGGCACCAACGAGTCCACCGGTTTGGTACTAAGGGCAGGCCCTGGGGTTGACTAGGCTAACGCCAAGGCCGCTTCTCAACGGCCAGCTCAAAACCAGGGGGTGAAAGATGCGCAGCGCACGATGGGGTTTGGCCACGGTCATGACGGCACTGGCGTTGCTGTCCGGCGCACAGGCCGCCGATGCGCCCAAGCCGGGCGGCACGTTGGTCATCGGCTCGACGCAGGTGCCGCGGCACCTGAATGGCGCGGTGCAATCGGGCATCGCCACCGCGCTGCCCAGCGCCCAGCTGTTCGCCAGCCCCTTGCGCTACGACGCCGACTGGAAGCCGCAGCCCTACCTGGCGCAGTCGTGGGAACTGGCGCCCGATGCCAAGTCGCTGACGCTGCACCTGCGCCACGACGCGGTGTTTCATGACGGCCAGCCGGTGACGTCCGCGGACGTGGCGTTTTCGGTCATGGCGGTCAAGCAGAACCATCCGTTCCAGAGCATGTTCGCGCCCGTCGAAAGCGTGGACACGCCGGACCCCTACACGGCCGTGCTGCGCATGAGCCAGCCGCACCCGGCGATTCTGCTGGCGCTGTCGCCGGCCCTGATGCCGGTGCTGCCCAAGCACATCTATGGCGATGGGCAGGACCTGAAGAACCATCCGCGCAATTCCGCCGACGTGGTCGGGTCGGGCCCGTTCAAGCTGAAGGAATTCAAGCCCGGGCAGGAGATCGTGCTGGAGCGCTTCGACAAGTTCTTCCTGCCGGGCAAGCCCTATCTGGATCGCGTGGTGGTCAAGATCAACCCTGACGCCACCAACCTGCTGATCGGGCTGGAACGCGGCGAGGTCGGCGCGTTGCCGTTCATGTCCGAACCCACCATTTTGCGGCGCGCCAAGGACAACCCCGGCATCACGATGAGCAGCCGCGGCTACGAAGGCATCGGCGCGCTCAGCTGGCTGGCGTTCAACACCGCGCGCAAGCCGCTGGATGACGGGCGGGTGCGGCAGGCCATTGCCTACGCCATCGACAAGAACTTCATCACCAAAGCCCTGAACGCCGGCTTCGCCAAGCCGGCGGACGGCCCGATCGTGGCCTCCAGCCCGTTCGCCACGCAAGACCTGAAGAAATACCCGCTGGACCTGAAAAAGGCGGAGCAGCTGCTGGACGAGGCCGGCTTCAAGAAAGACGGCAAGGGCGAACGCCTGTCGCTGACGGTGGACTACATGCCGGGCAGCGATGTGCAGGGCAAGAACGTGGCCGAATACCTGCGCAGCCAGTTGAAGAAGGTGGGCGTGACCGTACAGGTGCGCGCGTCGCCGGATTTTCCGACCTGGGCCAAGCGCATCGCCAGCCATGACTTCGACATGACCACCGACATCGTCTTCAACTGGGGCGACCCGGTGATCGGCGTGCATCGCACCTACCTGTCCAGCAATATCCGCGACATCATCTGGACCAACACGCAGTCGTACAGGAATGCCAAGGTCGACGCCGTGCTGGCGCAGGCCGGCACCGAAACCGACGAGGCCAGGCGCCGCGCGCTGTACGCCGAGTTCCAGCAACAGGTCACCGAAGACCTGCCGATCGACTTCCTCACCGTCATTCCGTATCACACGCTGTCGTCCAGGAAAGTGCATGGCCTGCCCGAAGGTATCTGGGGCGTGCTGTCGCCGCTGGACGACACCTATCTGCAATAGTGGGGGGGCGCCGTCATGCTGCGATATCTCTCGCGTCGCCTCGCCTATGCCTTGCTGCTGTTGCTGGCGGTGGTGACGCTGAACTTCCTGTTGATTCACATCTCGCCGGGCGATCCGGTGGAAACCATCGCCGGGTCCATGGGCGGCATCAGCGAAGAACTGCGCGCCCAGCTGCGCACCCAGTACGGGCTGGACCGGCCCTTCCTGGCGCAACTGGGCCTGTACCTGTCGCATGTCGTGCGGGGCGACCTGGGCTATTCCTATTTCTTCAACCTGCCGGTGGCCCAGCTGATCTGGGAACGCGTGCCGGCCACGCTGCTGCTGGTGGTGACGTCGGTGGCCAGCGCGTTCGTGGCGGGCACGCTGCTGGGGACGCTGGCCGCGCGCAAGCCCAACGGGCCGCTGTCGCAGGGCATCACGCTGCTGTCCATCGTGGGCTATTCGGCGCCGGTGTTCTGGACGGGGATCATCCTCATCATTCTGTTCGCGTCGGCGCTGCCGTGGTTTCCGGTGTCCGACATGCGCTCGGCGGGTGGGCCCGACGGCGGCTGGGCCGGCGCGCTGGATGTGCTGCACCACCTGGTGCTGCCGGCCTTCACGCTGGCCTTCGTGTACCTGGCGCAATACAGCCGGCTGGCGCGCGCCAGCGTGATGGATGCGCTGTCGGCCGACTACATCCGCACGGCCCGCGCCAAGGGGCTGCCCGAGCGCACGGTGCTGTACAAGCACGCGCTGCGCAACGGCGTGCTGCCCGTGGTGACCATGCTGGGGCTGCAATTCGGCAACGTGCTGGCCGGCGCCATTCTCGTGGAAACGGTATTCAACTGGCCCGGACTGGGCCGCCTGGCCTTCGATTCCGTGCTGCGGCGCGACTATCCGACCTTGCTCGGCATCCTGCTTTTTGCCTCGTTGCTGGTGGTGGTGATGAACCAGCTGACCGACCTGGCCTACCGGCTGATCGACCCCAGGATCAAAACTTCATGAGCCAAGCCCCTGTTGCCGTCCCCGCCAGCGCCACCTTGGCCACCGCGCCGCGCAAGGCGCCGGCGCGGCCTTCGTACGAAGCGCTGCGGGTATTCGCGCGCAATCCGGGCGCCATGCTCGGCGTGCTGCTGTTGGCCGTCATTCTGGCGGTGACGCTGTTCGGCCCGGCGTTGATGCAGGCGGACCCGTTCGAGATCGTCAGCGCGCCCATGGACCCGCCCGGCGGCGAGCTGTGGCTGGGGTCCGACTACCTGGGCCGCGACGTGCTGACCGGCATGGTCTACGGCGGCCGCGCCACCTTGCTGGTCGGCGTGGTGGCGGCGGTGCTGTCCATGGCCATCGGCGTGACCGTCGGCGCGCTGGCCGGCTACTACGGCGGCTGGGTCGATGAAACGCTGATGCGCATCACGGAATTCTTCCAGGTGCTGCCGGCGCTGCTGTTCGCCATGGTGCTGGTGACCCTGTTCAGCCCGTCGCTGGCCACCATCGCGGTGGCCATCGGCGTGGTCAGCTGGACCGGCACCGCGCGCTTGGCGCGCGGCGAATTCCTGCGGCTCAAGCGGCGCGAATACGTGCTGGCCGAAAGGGTGATCGGCGCCAGCAACGCACGCATCATCTGGCGCGTGATTCTGCCCAATGCGCTGGCGCCGTTGATCGTATCGGCCACGCTGGCCATCGGCACCGCGATCCTGTTCGAAGCCGGCCTGTCGTTCCTGGGGCTGGGCGATCCCAACGTCATGAGCTGGGGCCTGATGATCGGCAGCAACCGGCCGTACATCCTGGCGGCCTGGTGGGCGGTGACGCTGCCGGGCGCGGCCATCTTCGTGACGGTGCTGGCGGTCAGCCTGATCGGCGACGGCCTGAACGACGCGCTCAATCCGAATTCGCGGGGGCGGGCATGAACGCCGCCGATCAACTGCCCGTGCTGCAAGTGGACGGCCTGAGCCTGGAATTTCGCACCCGCGGCCGCACCGCCGAAGCGCTCAGTGGCGTCAGCTTCGACCTGCGGCCCGGCGAAACCCTGTGCCTGGTGGGCGAATCCGGTTGCGGCAAGAGCATGACGGCGCTGGCTATCATGCGGCTGATTCCGCCACTGGCGCGCATCGGCGCCGGCCACGTGCGGCTGCGCGGCGCCGACCTGGCCTCGTATGGCGACGAGGCCATGCGGCGGGTGCGGGGCAACGATATCTCGATGATCTTCCAGGAACCGATGACGGCGCTGAACCCCGTCTACACGGTGGGCGACCAGATCGCCGAGCCGCTGCGCCAGCACCAGGGGCTGGGCAAGACCGAGGCGCGCGAACGCGCCATCGGCATGCTGCGGTCGGTGGGCATTCCGTTGCCGGAGCGGCGGGTGGACGACTACCCGCACCAGCTGTCCGGCGGCATGCGGCAACGGGTGATGATCGCCATTGCCCTGGCGTGCGACCCTGAAGTGCTGATTGCCGACGAGCCCACCACCGCGCTGGACGTCACCGTGCAGGCGCAGATCTTCGACCTGCTGCGCGAACAGCAGGCGCGCCGGGGCACCGCGGTGCTGATGATCACGCACGACATGGGCGCGGTGTCCGAGATGGCCGACCGGGTGGCGGTGATGTATGGCGGGCGGGTGGTGGAGCAGGGCGACGTGGGCCAGATCCTGGCGCAGCCGCGCCACCCGTATACGCAGGGGCTGATCGCCTGCCTGCCCGAACTGGACCGCACGCCCAGCGCGCACCGGCCCGACCTGCCGGAGATTCCCGGCGTGGTGCCGTCGGTGTGGGAACGCGGGGAAGGCTGCCCCTTCCAGGACCGCTGCAATCGCGCGTTGGCGCGTTGCCGCAATGAATTTCCGCCCATGACCGCCGTGGGCGACGGCCATGCGGTGGCCTGTTGGCTTTATCCGGAGGCCGCATGACCGCGCAGCCGCAATCTTCCCCCTTGCTGTCGGTGCGCGACCTGGCCGTGCACTTTCCCATCGGCGGCCAGGCCGTGGTGCGCGCGGTGGACGGCGTGTCGTTCGATCTCGCGCGCGGCCGCACGCTGGCGATCGTGGGCGAATCGGGGTCGGGCAAGACCACCACGGCGCTGTCGGTGCTGCGGCTGGCAGACCCCACCGGTGGACGCATCGAATTCGACGGCACCGACCTGACGGCGCTGCGCGGCACGGCGCTGCGGCGCATGCGGCGGCGTTTGCAACTGGTGTTCCAGGACCCGTATTCGTCGTTGAATCCGCGCCAGCGCGCCGGCGACATCGTGCGTGCGCCGCTGGACCTGATGCACATCGACCCGCCCGGCGGCCGCGAGGCGCGCGTGGCGCTGATGTTCGAACTGGTCGGCCTGCGGCCCGAGCAGCGCCAGCTGTATCCGCACCAGTTCTCGGGCGGCCAGCGCCAGCGGCTGAACATCGCGCGGGCGCTGGCCAGCGCGCCGGACCTGATCGTGTGCGACGAACCGGTGTCGGCGCTGGACATCGCCATCCGCGCGCAGATCCTGAACCTGCTGCGGCGCATCCAGCGCGAGCAGTCGCAGTCGTTCCTGTTCATCTCGCACGACATGGCGGTGGTGGAACACGTCTGCGACGACATCGCCGTGATGTACCTGGGCAAGATCATCGAGCGGGCCACGCGGCAGGCGTTCTTTTCGCGGCCGCTGCACCCGTACAGCGTGGCCTTGATGTCGGCCGTGCCCACGGTGAAGGGCGGGCGCGATGCGGCCGCGCGCCGGGTGCGTCTGACGGGCGATCCGCCCAGCCCGGTGAACCCGCCGCCCGGCTGCCGTTTCGCGGGGCGCTGCCCGGTGGCGCAGCCTTTGTGCGCCGCCCAGGAGCCGCCGCTGCGCGAGGCCGCGCCCGGCCACCACGTGGCCTGTCATTTCGTCGAATCCCGTCACGGCGCCGCCGTCTCGCCGCTGCAGGCGTGACGCCGCCCCAACCGAAGGAGTCCCGATGTCCGTTGCCCCCCGCACCACGATCTATTCCGCCCGCAGCATCCTGACCATGAATCCGGCCCAGCCGCGCGCCACGCACGTGGCGGTGCGCGAGGGCCGCATTCTGGGCGTGGGCAGCCTGGATGACCTGACAGGCTGGGGGCCGGCCGACCTGGACGAGCGCTACGCCGGCCAGGTGCTGATGCCGGGGCTGGTGGAAGGGCATTGCCATCTGCCTGAAGGCGGCATGTGGAAGTTCGCCTATGTGGGCTTCTACGACCGCCGCGGGCCGGACGGCCGCCTGTGGCCGGGCCTGAAGCGCTTAGACGCCGTGGCGGCCCGCCTGCGCGAATTCGGCCAGGGCCTGGCCAAGGGCGAAACCCTGATCGGCTGGGGCTTTGACCCGATCTTCTTCGGCGGCCAGCGCATGAGCGTGCGCGACCTGGACGCCGTGTCGGCCGAACGGCCGGTGGTGGTGATGCACGCCAGCATGCACCTGATGAACGTGAACACGCCGATGCTGGCACGGGCCGGCATCGACCGCGATACCGATATCGAAGGCATCAGCCGGTTCGACGACGGCACCCCCAACGGCGAACTGTGCGAGTTCGCCGCCATGTTCCCGGTGATGCGCCTGATCGGCAGCCCGTTCCGCACGGTGGGCTTGTCGGAAGATGGCCTGCGGCTGTTCGGCCAGGTGGCGCAATGGGCCGGCGTGACCACCGCCACCGACCTGGTCAACGAACTGGGCGACGACGGCCTGGCCACCCTGGCGCGGGTCACGGCCGAGCCGGACTATCCGGTGCGGATCGTGCCGGCGGCATCGGCGCTGGCCTTCGCGGGCGACCCGGCGGCCTGCCTGGCGCGGCTGGAAACCGCGCGCCGCCTGAACCACGGCAAGCTGCACCTGGGCATGGTCAAGCTGGTGGTGGACGGGTCCATCCAGGGCTTCACGGCGCGGCTGCGCTGGCCGGGCTACTACAACGGCGCGGCCAACGGCATCTGGGTGATCGCGCCGGCCGAGCTGGATACGCTGGTGCAGGCCTATCACGATGCCGGCGTGCAGCTGCACATCCACACCAACGGCGACGAGGCCACCGAACGCGCCATCGACGCCATCGACCGCGCGCTGCGCCGCAGCCCGCGGCCGGATCACCGCCACACCTTGCAGCACTGCCAGATGGCGGATGCCGCGCAGTTCCGGCGCATGGCCAGCCTGGGGCTGTGCGTCAACCTGTTCGCCAATCACATCTTCTACTGGGGCGACGCCCACCACGCGCTGACCATGGGCCCGGACCGCGCCAATCGCATGGATGCCTGCGCGTCGGCGATGCGCGCCGGGGTGCCGTTCGGCATCCATTCCGACGCGCCCATCACGCCGCTCGGGCCGCTGTTCACCGCCTGGTGCGCCGTCAATCGCCAGACCGCGTCGGGCCGCGTGCTGGGCGAATCCGAACGCATCAGCGTCGATGCGGCATTGCACGCCATTACGCTGGGCGCCGCCTACACGCTGCACCTGGATCACCTGGTCGGGTCCATCGAAGTGGGCAAACAGGCCGACTTCTGCGCGTTGCAGGACGATCCCCTGGCCGTGCCGCCCGAAAGCCTGAAGGACATTGCCGTGCTGGGCACGATGGTCGGCGGCCGGCCCCTGGCGCGTCAGGGAGCCTGACATGGGGCGCATTGCGCTGACGGTGGTGGGCGGCTTCCTGGGCGCGGGCAAGACGACGTTGTTGAACCATGTGTTGACCGGCAGCCCGCGCCGGGTGGCGGTGCTGGTCAACGACTTCGGGCCGATCGATATCGATGCGGGCCTGGTCGCCCAGCGCGCCGACAACGTGATCCGGCTGGCCAACGGCTGCGTCTGCTGTTCGATGGCCGGCGGGCTGGACGAGGCGTTGGCGCGGGTGCTGGCCTTGCAGCCGGCGCCGCAGTGGATCGTCATCGAAGCCAGCGGCGTGTCCGACCCGGGCCGTATCGCGCAGGTGGGGATGGCGGACCCGCTCTTGCAGTTGGAAGGCGTGGTGGTGCTGGTGGATGCAGGCGCCATCCGCGAGACCGCCGCCGATCCGCTGCTGGCCGACACCGTGTTGCGGCAGTTGCGCGCGGCAGACCTGCTGGTGCTGAACAAGACCGACCTGGTGGCGCCGGGCGAGACAGCGGCGCTGCGGGCCTGGCTGGGCGAACAATCGGGCGGCGCGCCGATCGTGGCCGCGCGGGAAGGGCGGGTCGATCTGAGCGCGCTGGGGGCCATGGGTTGTACCCATGACGGCAGCCATGACGTCTGCGCCCATGCCGACTGTGGCCCGCACAGCCACGACGCGTCGCATCACCACGATGACGACCCCGCGCATCCCTTTCAAAGCTGGCTATGGCCGGCGCCGGACCTGTTGCATGCCGACCGGCTGGCCAGCAGCCTGCGGCAATTGCCCCGGCATTGGCTGCGCGCCAAGGGCTGGGTGCGCACCGAGCGCCATGGCTGGGTGCTGGTGCAACTGGCGGGGCGCCGGGTGCGCTTTGACACGCAGGCGCAGCGCCCGGCCGAGATCGAGCGGCCGGCGCTGGTGTTCATCGGGCTGCGCGATGGGGCCGGCGGCGGCGAGGTGGCCGCGCATCTTTCGGCGGCTGCGGCGTGACGTTTTCACCCGAAGTTGCCCGAGCTGGCCGCGTGCCGCCGCGCCATCACCGCCGTCTGGTGCAAGCGATTGGCCGCGTCTGGTTCTAGACCCTGCCGGACCCCGCGCGTACCTTGGGCTTGGCACGCGGGCGCATGTCGCGCCCGCGGATTCAGGAGGGTAGGCAATGCACCAGACCGTCACCGTGGACATGCTGGCCGAGTTCGCAGCCGCGTGGAATCGCCACGATATCGATGCCTTGATGTCTTTCATGAGCGACGACTGCGTCTTTGAAACCGTGGGCGGCCCCGAGCGCTGGGGCGCCCGCCACGCCGGCCGCGAGGCGGTGCGCACGGCGTTCGAAGCGGCCTGGAAGAATTTCCCGGACGCCCAATGGAACAACGGCCGCCATTGGGTCGCCGGAGACCGGGGCGTATCGGAATCTACCTTCACCGGCACCGCCGCCGACGGCTCGCGCATCGAGGCCGACATGGTCGACGTCTTCACCTTCCAGGGCGGCAAGATCCGCGTCAAGAACGCGTTCCGCAAGCAGCGCCCGGCCTTGCCGGCGCGCGGCTGACCTGTCGATTCCCACGGCCGCCATCGCGCCCCGACCCCGCTCACCGCTACCGGACCCCGCCGCATGGATACCGCTATGCCTTTCGATCCCCCGGACGCCGCCAGCCCCGCCGCCAGCGCCTACAACCCCACCTACGATCCGCTGGTCTCGCCGCCGGGCCGCGGGCAGGATTACGCGCCGACCTACTGGGTCGCCACGGCCGGGCCGCCGCCCGCCGACGACGGGCCGGTGCAGGGCGACATCGATGCCGACGTGGTGATCGTCGGGTCGGGCTTCACCGGCCTGTCCGCCGCGCTGGCGCTGGCGCGCGACTACGGTGTGAAAGCCGTGGTGCTGGAGGCCAACCGCGCCGTCTGGGGCTGCACCAGCCGCAATGGCGGGCAGGGCCAGAACGCATCGGGGCGGCTGTACCGGTCGCAGTGGATCGAACGCTGGGGCCTGCCCACCGCGCGCCGGCTGGACGCCGAGATCCGCGAGGGCTTCGAGTACTGGAAAAGCCTGGTGGACCAGGTCGATTGCGACGCCCAGCCCGGCGGCCATCTGTACACCGCCCACCGCGAAAAGAAGATGGCGTTCCTGCGCAACGAGGCCCGCGTCATGCGCGAGCAGTTCGGTTACGACACGCGCATGCTGGACAAGGCCGCATTGCGCGAACACTATGTCGACGACCACGAGGCCGTGGGCGCCATGCACGAGCCGGACGGCGTGGGCGTGCATCCGCTGAAGCTGGCGTACGGCTACATGCGCCAGGCCCGCGCGCTGGGCGTGCGCATCCATCCGGGCAGCCCCGTGCTGGGCTGGACCGAAGAGGCCGGCGGCTACCGCCTGCAGACGCCAGGCGGCACGGTGCGCGCCAAGCGGGTGGCCTTCGCCACCGGCGGCTACACCGCGCAGGGGGTCAACGGCCTGCTGGACAACCGCATCATGCCGGTGCTGTCCAATTCCATGGTCACAAGGGTGCTGACGCCCGCCGAACGCGAGCGCGCCGGCCTGAAAAGCACGGTGTTCATCACCGACACGCGCACGCTGCGCTTTTACTACCGCCTGCTGCCGGATGGCCGCATGCAGATCGGCAGCCGCAGCGCGCTGCGCGGCGCCGATGCGCAGCACCCGCGCCACCTGGCGTTGCTGCGCAACGGCCTGGCGCGCAAGTTCCCGACGCTGCGCGGGGTCGAGGTGGACTATTCCTGGTGGGGGTGGGTGGACGTCAGCCACGACATGATGCCGCGCATCACTCAGCCCGATCCGGCGCAGCGGGTGTACTACGCCTTTGGCTACGGCGGCAACGGCGTGGCGTTCTCGGCCCACGCCGGGCGCCGCCTGGCGCAGCGCATGATGGGGCAGGACGGCGTGGCCTGGGACTTGCCCATCTACGACTCGCCGCTGCCCGGCCACCTGTTCGCGCCGTTCCGCCGGTTGGGGCAGGCGCTGCTGTACCGCTGGTACTACCTGCGCGACGAAATCCTCTGATGCCAGGCGGGATGGCGCCGTTCTTCGCGGACGGCGCCGGGCGTCCGCGCCAATGGTGCCGTCAGGCCGCCGCCCGCAGGCGGTAGCGGCGCACCACCTGCGCCAGCTTTTCAATCCCGGGCCCGATGTGCTCGGCGCGGATCGACGTGAACCCCACCCGCAGGAAATTGCGCGGGGCGTTGGCGCCGTCCATGAAGAACACATTGCCTGGCTCGACCACGACGCCCTCGGCCAGCGCCGCCTGCGACAGTTCGGTGGCGTCCAGCCAGGCAGGCCCCTGCAGCCAGCACGATGATGAACCGGTGATGGGCACCGCCGTGAAGTCGGGCAGCCAGCGCGCCAGCGCCGCCGTCAATTCGGCGCCGCGCTGCTGATAGGCCTGCGATTGCCGGCGCAGCAGCGAATGGTGATGCCCCAGTGAGATGAACAGCGAGAACGCGCGCTGGATGTAGGCCGACGGATGGCGCAGCATCAGGCGGCGCAGGGCGCGCAGCTCGGCGGCCAGTTCGCGCGGGGCGACGATGTAGCCGATGCGCAGGCCCGGCGCGAACGACTTGGCCAGGCTGCCAACGTAGATCACGCGGCCGTCGCGGTCCTGGCTTTTCAGCGCCGGGATCGCACCTTCGCCCCAGCGGCTTTCGCTTTCGAAGTCGTCTTCGATGATCAGGCTGTCGGCCTGGCGGGCCAGCGTCAGCAGGGTGTCGCGGCGCGCGGCCGACAGCGTGACGGTGGTGGGGCATTGGTGGCCCGGCGTCACGAAAATGTAGTCGCAGCCCAATAGGTGCGTGCCCGTGCACAGGCCCTGGCCGTCCACCGGCAGCGGCAGCAGGTGGCGGGTGTGGCTGGCGAAGATGTTGCGCGCATCGGGGTAGCCCGGGTCTTCCATGCCGACTACCGTGTCTTCGTTGACCAACAGGTCGGCCAGCAGATACAGCGCGTGCTGCGCACCCACGGTGATGACGATTTCCTCGGCGTCGGCCCACACGCCGCGGCGCGGCAGCACCTGGGTGCGGATCTGTTCGATCAGCGCCGGGTCGTCGTGGGTGATCAGGTCGGGCGCCCAGCTGCGGATGTCCAGCACCGACAGGGCCTTGATACAGCATTCGCGCCATTCGGCGGTGGGAAACAGGTCCTGGTCGAATTGGCCATAGACAAAGGGGTAGGGCTGCTTCTGCCAGTCTTGCGGCTTGACGATGTTGCGCTGGCGGGTCGGGCGAAACCGCAGCCGGTCGTCCCAGCAGACGGCGTCGGCCGCCACGTTCGAGGCGCAGGGGTCCGCGTGCTGCGCGGCGCGCCCTTGCAGCACGTCGGTGCTGACGAAGTGGCCGCTGCGCTCGCGCGATTCCAGGTAGCCCTCGCTGACCAGCTGCTGGTAGGCGAACACGACGGTGTTGCGGGCGATGCGCAGCTGGTCGGCCAGATAGCGGCTGGACGGCACCGGCGCGCCCGGCGGCAGATGGCCGCTGAGAATGGCCGACACCAGCATCTGCCGGACCCGGCCCTGCAGGCTGAGATTGGGCGCGCTTTCGCGTTCGAACAGGCGTTCCCACAACACAGGCTTGAGCATCGAGGCCTGGCTGGACATGGCGGCTCCTTGTAGTGGCGACGCGCCCCGGCCGTGCCGGCGCGAGGCGCGCGGCGGGGCGGGGGAGCTGAGTCCCAGAATAGAGGAGCGGATGGGGGGACGGAATGCGGGAATGCCCTGCCGGCGCGTCACAGATGACGGCTGGATGACGCGCCGGCCAGAAAATGGAACGAGATTGTTCTGAAACGGTAGGGTGGGCCGCTTCAGATGCGTCCCTTCCAGGGAATCGCGAATTTCTCCAGGTAGCGCACCAGCAGGTCGAAGGCGAAGGCGAACACGCCGATCACGATGATGCCCATGATGACGGTGTCGCTGGCCAGGAACTGCGCGGCGTTCAGCACCATGAAGCCCAGCCCGCGGTCGGCGGCCACCATTTCGGCGGCCACCAGCGTGGTCCAGCCCACCCCGATGCCGATGCGCATGCCGGTGAAGATCTCGGGCATCGCCGCTTTCAGGATCACGTGCCAGACGATCTGCATCCGCGAGCCGCCCATGGCGTAGGCGGCGTGGATCTGCTCGATGGACACGGACCGCACCCCGGCCCGTGCCGCAATCGCCATGGGCGCGAAGATGGCCAGGTAGATCAAGAGGATCTTGGGGAATTCGCCGATGCCGAACCAGATGATGATGAGCGGCAGGTAGGCCAGGGGCGGCAGCGGGCGGTAGAACTCGATGGGCGGGTCGAAGATGCCGCGGGCGTAGCGGTTCACGCCCATCAGGATGCCGACCGGTATGGCGGTGGCGCAGGCCAGGAAAAACGCCGAGAACACCCGCGTCAGGCTGGCCAGCGCGTGCTCGGCCAGGGTCGAGTTGGCCACGCCGTCGGTCATGGCGGACACGAACTTGCCGTACACCGCCTGCGGCGACGGCAGGAACAGCGGCTTGACCCAGCCGGCGTTGGTGGCCAGGAACCACAGCGCCAGCAGCGCGATGCTGGTCAACAGGCTGATGTGGCCGCTGTAGCCGGCCCCCGGCGCGCCATAGACCTTGCCCGGCGTGGCCGGCTGATGCCCCGAAAAGCGGCTAGGCATGGACGGCCTGCGGGGCGGAGGCGGCAAGTTCGTCGCCGTAGATGATGCCAAGGACTTGTTCGCGCATGGCGATGAAGTCGGGACTTGATTTGATGCCGCGTCCATCGCGCGTCTCCAGGTAGCGCCGGTTGAAGTCCGGCTTGAAGGTGTGGGTGATGCGTCCCGGGCGGGGCGACATGACGATCAGCCGCGACCCCAGGAACAGCGCCTCTTCCACGCTATGGGTAATGAAGAAGAACATCTTGCCGGTCTGGCGCCAGATATCGAGCAGCAGCTCCTGGATGGTCTCGCGGGTCAGCGCGTCCAGCGCCGCCATGGGCTCGTCCATCAGCAGCATGGCGGGGTCGCAGGTCAGCGCCCGGGCGATGCCCACGCGCTGCTGCATACCGCCGGAAAGCTGGTAGATCATGTGCCGGTGAAAATCCTTCAGGCCCACCAGTTCCAGGTTGCGGCGGGCGCGGGCGCGGCGCGTCTCGCGGTCCACGCCCTGCAGCTTCAGGCCGAACTCGGTGTTTTCCAGCACGTTCAGCCAGGGCAGCAGGGCGTGCTTCTGGAACACCACGCCGCGGTCGGCGCCGGGGCCGGTGATGGGCCGCCCGCCCAGCGTGATCTCGCCGTCGGTGGGCGACAGGAATCCGGCCAACAGGCTGAGCAGGGTGGTCTTGCCGCAACCGGACGCGCCCAGCGCCACGACGAATTCGCCGGGCTCGATGGTCAGGTTGACGTCTTGCAACGCAATCACCGGGCCGCTGTCGTGCAGCCCGGGGTAGGTGACGCTGACATGGTCCGCGCGCAGGGCTTGCGCGGCGGGGGTGGTGGCGTGGGACATACAGGCTCCCCGGTTATTGCGGCGCCCGCGGCGAGGCGGGCACCGGGGCGCGCCTGCCGGCGCGCCCGGTGGGCCTTGGCGGCTATTTGACGGCCGCCTTGGCGTACTGGTCCGTGACGTGGCTGCTGTAGTCGTCCAGGGCACGGTCGATCTGCTTCTGGTCCTTCAGGAACTTGGCGCTGGCCGTGAAGGCCCGCGCCGCGCCGGCGTCCTTGCCGCCGCCCAGCCATTCCTTGGACGCCTGTTCCTGGGCGGTGGGGAAGGTCAGCAGCTTCAAGGCCGTGGCCACGTCGTCCGGCTTGCCGCCGATGAGCTTGACGATGCTTTTCACCGGCGCCGAGTCGGCCGTCCAGGCGGCGCTGTTGGCGCGGTAGTCGGCGTACGACTTGGCCAGCACACCGGTGAAGGCGGCCATGAACTTCGGGTTCTTGGCGGCCCAGGCGCGGTCCACCACCAGGCCGTCGAAGGTCGGCACGCTGGCGCGGCCGATGGCCTCGGAATCGGCGATGACCTTGCCGGTCTTTTCGATTTCGGTCAGGGCGGGCGGCCAGACGTAGGCGGCGTCGATGTCGCCGCGCTGCCAGGCGGCCACGATCTGCGGCGGCTGCATGTTCAGGATGCGTACGTCGCGCGGGCTGATCTTCCAGACCTGCTCCAGGCCCACCAGCAGGTGAAAGTGGGAGGTCGACACGAACGGCGTGGCGACGCGTTTGCCCTTCAGGTCGGCGGTACTGTTGATGCCCGAGCCGTTGCGCGCCACCAGGGCTTCCGATTTGCCGATGTTGTCCAGGATCCAGAACAGTTCCAGGTCCACGCCGCGGGTGGCGGCGGACGTGATGCCGGTGGACCCCAATACGCCCACCGGCACGTTGCCGGAGGCCAGCGCGGTGGAAATGTCGCCGCCCGAGGTGAACTGGCGCCAGTCGACCTGGTAGCCCGCATCTTTCAGGGCCTTGTCGAAACTGCCGTCGGCGATGGCGGTCAGGAACGGGCCGACGATCAGTTGGTAACCGACGGTCAGGCGGGTCTGGGCATAGGCGGGTGCGCCCAGCAGCGCGGCGGCCAGGCCGGCAAGGAGACAGCGGCGGATGAGGCGGTACATCGCGTTCATGATGATCTCCGATTGAGGATGGGCCGCGCCCCGACGCGACCGGCTTGTGCCGGTGCGGCCTGTGACGCCAGTTTGCCCGGATGGGATCGGAACGCTAGGGCCAGATGCTCTGTTCGATAGGTGCCAACGAGAGGGAATCCCCCCTCTGGCGGACGCCGAAAAACCAAACGGGCGGCGGGACCAAGAGGGTCCGGCCGCCCGTTTGGGGGAATCCGTCTGATTTAGCGAATCAGGCTGAGGAATTCCGCCCGGGTCGAGGGGTTTTCGTGGAATTCGCCCAGCATCACCGACGTGACCATGGACGAATTCTGTTTTTCGACGCCGCGCATCATCATGCACATGTGCTGGGCTTCGATCACCACGGCCACGCCGGCGGCGCCGGTGACCGACTGCACGGCCTCGGCCACCTGGCGGCTGAGGTTTTCCTGGATCTGCAGGCGGCGGGCGTACATTTCGACGATGCGCGCCACCTTGGACAGGCCCAGCACGCGGCCGTTGGGCAGGTAGGCCACGTGGGCCTTGCCGATGAAGGGCAGCATGTGGTGTTCACAGAGCGAATACAGCTCGATGTTCTTGACCAGTACGATCTCGCGGGTGTCGGACGTGAACAGCGCGCCGTTGACGATTTCGTCCAGGTTCTGGCCGTAGCCGCGGCACAGGTGGCGCATGGCCTTGGCCGCGCGGGCGGGCGTGTCGGCCAGCCCTTCGCGGGACGGATCTTCCCCCAGCGCTTCGAGAATGGCGGTGTAGTGTGTTTCCAATGACATGGGGAGGACTCCTGGGGCTGCGCGCCACTGATGGCGATTAACACGCAAGTCTACCCCAGCGCGGGCCGGGGCCGTGCGCCTGAAAGACGCCTGAAACTACACGCCGCGGTTCTCCACGGCGTACTTGACCAGTTCGGCCTGGCCGTCGATGCCCAGCTTGCGCTTGATGTTCAGCCGATGGGTTTCCACGGTGCGCACCGACAGGCCCAGCGCCTGGGCGATCTGCTTGTTGGCATGGCCGCTGGCGATGTGGCGCAGCACGTCGCGTTCGCGCTGGGTCAGCAAGGTGGCCGGGGCGCTGGCCTGCGACAGCCGCAGCGAGACGGCCGCGCTGAAATAGTTGCGGCCGGTCATCACCGTGTCGATGGCGGCGATGATTTCCTGCGCCGGCTCGTCCTTGAGCAGGTAGCCCCGGGCGCCGGCCCGCACTGCCTGCACCATGTATTCGGCGTTGTCGTGCATGGACAGCACCAGCACCGCAATCTGCGGATAGCGCTCGTGCAGCTGCGCGGTCAGTTCCAGCCCGCCCACGCCGGGCATGTTCAGGTCCATCAGGGCCAGTTGGGGCAGGGTGCCGCCTTGCGGGTCTTCGGCCAGGCAGGCCTGCAGGAAGGCCAGCACGGCGGCGGCGTTGCCGGCTTCGCCCACCACCCGCAGGTGCGGCACGGTTTCCAGGCGCAGGCGCAGGCCGTCTCGCACCAGCGGGTGGTCGTCGATCAGCAGGAGTCGGATGGCGTCGGGATGGTCGGTCATGCAGAAGGGGCCGGTTCGGAAGAGGGGGCGGGCAGCGGCAGCCAGGCCTGCAAGGTGGTGCCGTGGTCCGAGGTATGGAAACTGAGGCTGCCGGAAAGCGCCGTCATGCGTTCGCGCATATTGCGCAGGCCGATGCCGCGGCGCGGGTCGCGCTGCACATCGGCGTAGTCGAAGCCGCGGCCGTCGTCGCTGATCGTCAGGCGCAGGTCGCGGGCGGAATAGGCCAGCGTCAGGTCGGCGCGCGACGCGCCGGCGTGGCGGATGACGTTGGTCAGCGCTTCCTGGGTCACGCGGAACAGGGCGGTGGCGTAGGCGTCGGGCAGCTTCACCGGCCGCCCCTGGGTGGCCAGCCGCACCGCCAGAGGCGTGGCGCCCGGCTGGCTGGCGCCGGCGAATTCACGGCCCAGGTGTTCCAGCGCGGCCGGCAGGCCCAGGTCGTCCAGCAGCGTGGGGCGCAGGTTGTGCGAAATGCGCCGCACCTCGCCCACCGCCATGTTCAGGCGGTCCAGCGCGCCGCCCAGCGGCGTGTCGATATGGGCGAGCGCCCGCGGCTCGGCGCCCAGGGCCTGGCGCAGCCGCTCGCGGGCGGCTTCCAGCGACAGCTTGATGCTCACCAGCACCTGGCTGATGCCGTCGTGCAGCTCGCGCGACAGGCGGGCGCGCTCGTCTTCCTGCGAGCGCACCAGTTGCTGGGCCATCAGGCGCAGCTTGGCGTCGGACTGGCGGTGGTCGCTGATATTGAGCGCCAGGCCGCAGGCCGCCACCAGCAGGATGGACACGGCCGCGATGCCCGCCACCCAGGCGAACATGTTGCGGATATTGGCCTGCGCGGCGGCGTCGATGTGGGCCAGGGTCTGTTCCACGTCGTCCAGGTAGATGCCGGTGCCCAGCATCCAGCCCCAGCGTTCCAGCACCACCACGTAACCGAGCTTTTCGACGGTCTGGTGGGTCGACGGCTTTTCCCACAGGTAATGCACGGCCTGGCCCTGCGCGCCGCCGCGCCGGGCCGCCGTCAGCAGGTTCTGGATCACCGCCTGGCCGCGCGTGTCACGCAGGTTCCAGAGGTCTTGCCCGACCAGTTCGGGCTGGCGCGGGTGCATCAGGTTCTTGCCGTGCAGGTCATAGACGAAGAAATAGCCGTCGTGGCCGAATTCCATCTGCGCCAGCAGCGCCAGGGCGCGCTCGCGGGCGGCCTCGCTGTCGCTGGCTTCCTGCAAGGGGGCGATGGCGCTGTAGGCCAGGCTGACGTAGTGGCGCAGCTCGCTTTCCTTGCTGCCCAGCCAGGCGCTTTCCACCACTTCCTTTTCGCGCTGGGCCAGTTGCAGGCCCTGCACGTAGACGGCCACGGCGATGGCCGCCAGCGCCACGAGCAGGGGCACGGCGGCCAGCAGCAGGATTTTCAGACGCAGCTTCATGAGGAGATTTGTATCAGCGACGAGCGGACGTGTTGCGTTGCGTCAATGAGAGAGGGCCCGGCAATAAGGGGATGGTCAGCCGCCGATTTTACGATTGTGGCGCAAATATGCTGCGCCGCATTCGGTAGTACCACGTAGGGCGCTTGCGTAGTTTCGCGCTTGTTGCGGGTGGGGCAAATCGAAATACTAACGCCCGCGTCGACCCGACGCCGAGCGGACCGCCGTGTCCGCCACCCCACAACAATGAGTCTGCCTTCCGCGAGACGAAAAAAGCGTTTCACGCCAAGAGCATGGCGGCAGGCACGAGGAGAACTTATGCATACCAGCAGTAAGGGACTGGGTCAGCACCTGGTCTGGCTGGCGGTTGCGGTGTTGGGCGCGTTTGCGCTTGGCACCGTGGCGCTGGCCAGAGGTGAGACCATCAATGCGCTATGGGTGGTGATCGCCGCCGTGTGCGTGTATCTGATCGCATACCGCTATTACAGCCGCTTCATCGCGAACAAGGTCTTCAAGCTGGACCCCACCCGCATGACGCCGGCCTGGAAGCACAACGACGGCCTGGACTACGTGCCCACCAACAAGCACGTGCTGTTCGGCCACCACTTCGCCGCCATCGCCGGCGCCGGCCCCCTGGTCGGCCCCGTGCTGGCCGCGCAGATGGGCTACCTGCCCGGCATGCTGTGGATCCTGGCCGGCGTGGTGTTTGCCGGCGCCGTGCAGGACTTCACCATTCTCTTCATCTCCACCCGCCGCGACGGCCGTTCGCTGGGCGACCTGGTCAAGTCCGAGCTGGGCAAGATCCCGGGCGTGATCGCGCTGTTTGGCGCCTTCATGATCATGGTGATCATCCTGGCCGTGCTGGCGCTGATCGTGGTCAAGGCGCTGACGCATTCGCCGTGGGGCACCTTCACGGTGGCCGCCACCATCCCCATCGCGCTCTTCATGGGCGTGTACCTGCGCTACATCCGTCCGGGCAAGATCGGCGAGGTCTCCATCATCGGCTTTGTCGGCCTGATGGCGGCCATCACGTTCGGCCAGGACGTGGCGGCGCATCCGGTCATCGGCCCGATGTTCGACTTCGACGGCAAGGGCCTGACCTGGATCCTGATCATCTACGGCTTCATCGCGTCGGTGCTGCCGGTGTGGCTGCTGCTGGCCCCGCGCGACTACCTGTCGACCTTCCTGAAGATCGGCACCATCGTCGGCCTGGCCATTGGCATCGTGGTGGTGGCGCCCGAGCTGAAAATGCCGGCGCTGACGCAGTTCGTGGACGGTTCCGGCCCGGTGTGGTCGGGCAACCTGTTCCCGTTCCTGTTCATCACCATCGCCTGCGGCGCGGTGTCGGGCTTCCATGCCCTGATCTCGTCGGGCACCACGCCCAAGCTGATCGAAAACGAAACCCAGGCCCGCTACATCGGTTACGGCGGCATGCTGATGGAATCGTTCGTGGCCATCATGGCCCTGGTGGCCGCTTGCGTGATCGAGCCGGGTATCTACTACGCCATGAACAGCCCGGCCGCCGTCATTGGCACCACGCCCGACCAGGTGGCCCAGGTGGTCTCCAGCTGGGGCTTCGTGGTGACCCCGGCCGACCTGATCCAGACCGCCAAGGACGTCGGCGAAAGCACCATCATCTCGCGTGCCGGCGGCGCACCGACGCTGGCCGTGGGCATGGCCCACATCCTGCACCAGGTGATCGGCGGCCCGGGCATGATGGCGTTCTGGTATCACTTCGCCATTCTGTTCGAAGCGCTGTTCATCCTGACCGCCGTGGACGCCGGCACCCGCGCGGGCCGCTTCATGCTGCAAGACCTGCTGGGCACCTTCGCCCCGTCGCTCAAGCGCACCGAGTCCTTGCCCGCCAACCTGATCGCCACCGGCCTGTGCGTGGCGGCATGGGGCTACTTCCTGTACCAGGGCGTGGTCGATCCGCTGGGCGGCATCAACACGCTGTGGCCGCTGTTCGGCATTGCCAACCAGATGCTGGCCGCCATTGCGCTGACGCTGGGCACCGTGGTGCTGTTCAAGATGAAGCGCGACCGCTACGCCTGGGTCACCGTGCTGCCCACGCTGTGGCTGCTGGCGTGCACCCTGACCGCCGGCTGGCAGAAGCTGTTCCATGCCGACCCCAAGGTCAGCTTCCTGGCGCACGCGGCCAAGTACAACGCCGCCATCGCCGAAGGCAAGGTGCTGGCTCCGGCCAAGTCGCTGTCGGAAATGTCGCGCGTGGTCTTCAATGACTACATCAACGCCGGCCTGTGCGGCATCTTCATCTTCGTGGTGGTCAGCATCGTGGTGTTCGGCGTGCGTTCGGTGCTGCGCGCCCGCGAGGAAAACAAGCCGACCGCCCGCGAAACGCCGTACGAAACCCTGCCGGCCGTCGCAGCCGGCGCGGACTGACCCCGGGAGCCGCCGCATGCTGTTTACCAACATGACCTCGGCGGCCGGCGCCGCCGGCCGCTACCTGGGCCAGACGCTCAGGCTGATGGTCGGCGTGCCCGACTACGAGACCTACGTCGAACACATGCGGCGCACCCATCCGGATCAGGAGCCCATGACGTACGAAGCGTTCTTCCGCGAGCGGCAGGACGCCCGTTACGGCGGCAAGAAACGGATCGGGTGCTGCTGACGGCACTGACGGTGCCGCGGACTGCGCGGCACGCGGCGTGGCTCAGCGGGCGTACTTCTTTGCCCCAGCCACGCACACCACCGCCGCCAGCGTCACCAGCAGCATTGCCCAGCTGACGTTTTCGTGCAGCAGCAGCGCCGCCAGGCCCAGCCCCATGAAGGGCTGGAACAGCTGCAACTGGCCCACCGCCGCAATGCCGCCCTGCGCCAGGCCGCGGTACCAGAACACAAACCCGATCAACATGCTGAACAGCGACACATAGGCCAGCCCGATCCAGCCGGCCACGGTGACGTGCGCGAACGACGGCGGCAGGGTGAACAGCGCCAGCGGCAGCATCACCGGCAGCGACAGCACCAGCGCCCAGCTGATCACCTGCCAGCCGCCCAGCGTGCGCGACAGCTTGGCGCCTTCCGCATAGCCCATGCCGCAGACCACGATGGCGGCCAGCATCAGCAGGTCGCCCTTGAGCGACACGTCCAGCCCGCCCATCACCGCGTAGCCCACCACGAAGGCCGCGCCCGCCACCGAGAACATCCAGAAGGCGGGGCGAGGGCGCTCGCCGCCGCGCAGCACCGCGAACACCGCGGTGGATAGCGGCAACAGACCCAGGAACACGATCGAATGCGCCGACGTGACGTGCTGCAACGCCAGCGCCGTCAGCAGCGGAAAGCCCAGCACCACGCCCACCGCCGTCAGCGCCAGCGCCGGCAGGTCTGCGCGCCTGGGCCGCGGCTGGCGCAGCAACAGCAGCAGGGCCCAGCCCAGCACGGCCGCGATGGTGGCGCGGGCGCAGGTCAGGAAGGTCGGGTCCAGCTCCGCCACCGCCACCCGCGTCGCGGGCAGCGATCCGGCGAAGATCGCCACGCCGATGAAACCATTGATCCAGCCACTTGTTGCCTTGTCCATGAACCGCTCCGGTGAATCCGCTACTTCAGCACCGCGGCCGGGTTTTCCCCAGAGACAGTCCAGTACAATTCAAAATAACTGTTATGCAATACAGTCCAGTACAAAACGGAGGCCCTATGGCACGCGGCGGCACGCGGATCGAAACGGTGATGGCCCAGGTTCAGGCAAAGATCGCCTCGCGGGCCTGGCTGCCCGGCGCCCGGCTGCCGTCGGTGCGGGCGCAGGCCACGGCCATGGGGCTGTCGGTGTCGACCGTGGTGGAAGCCTACGAGCGCCTGGCCGCCGAAGGCGCCATCACCTCGCGGCCGGGATCGGGCTTTTACGTCGCCGGCCCGGTGGCGCCCCTGGCGTTGGCCGAGATCGGCCCCAAGTTCGACCGCGAGGTCGATCCGCTGTGGGTCTCGCGCCAGTCGCTGGACACCGCGCCCGCCGCGCTCAAGCCCGGCTGCGGCTGGCTGCCCAGCTCGTGGATGTATGAATCGGGCATCCGCCGCGCCTTGCGCGCCCTAGCCAAGGCCGACAGCGTGGCGCTGACCGAGTACGCCACGCCGCTGGGCCATCCGGGCTTGCGCCAGGTGCTGTCGCGGCGCATGGCCGCCGCCGGCATCGAGGCCGCGCCGGATCAGGTCATGCTGACCGAGTCCGGCACCCAGTCCATCGACCTGATCTGTCGGTTCTTGCTGGAACCGGGCGATACCGTGCTGGTCGACGACCCCTGCTATTTCAATTTCCACGCCTTGCTCAAGGCCCACCGGGCCCGTGTCGTCAGCGTGCCCTACACCCCGCACGGGCCCGACGTGGGGCTGTTCGAAGCGGCCGTGCGCGAGCATGCGCCGCGCCTGTACATCACCAATTCCGGCCTGCACAACCCCACCGGCGCCTCGTTGTCGCCGCTGGTGGCCCACCGCCTGCTCAAGGTGGCCGACGGCGCCGGCCTGGTCATCGTCGAAGACGACATCTTTGCCGACTTCGAGAACAGCCCCGCGCCGCGCCTGGCCGCCTTCGACGGCCTGTCGCGCGTGATCCAGATCGGCAGCTTTTCCAAGACCGTGTCCGCCTCGCTGCGCTGCGGCTACATCGCCACCAAGCCCGACTGGATCGAAAGCCTGGCCGACCTGAAAATCGCCACCACCTTCGGCGGCGGCCGCCTGGCCGCGGACGTCGTGCACCGCACCCTGACCGACAGCGGCTACCGCAAGCACATGGAGTGGGTGCGCCAGCGCCTGGCCGAGGAAATGGAAGGGGTCGCGCGGCGCCTGCACGCGCTGGGCATCGAGCCCTGGAGCTACCCCAAGGCCGGCATGTTTCTCTGGAGCCGGTTGCCCGCCGGCATCGACGCGCCCACGGTCGCACGCGCCTGCCTGCGCGACGGCGTGGTGCTGGCGCCGGGCAATTCCTTCAGCCGTTCGCCCGAGGCGGGCGGTTTCCTGCGCTTTAACGTGGCGCAGTCCAACGACGACCACGTGTTCGGCAGCCTGGCGCGGGCGCTGGACGCGAGTCGGGGGTAGGGCGGGCGTTCAGCCGCGTTGGCATGCGCCGCGCCTGGCAAAGGCCGGCGCGTCTCTCTTCAAGCCGCCCGCGCCCGTTTTTCGGACAGCAGCACCAGCGGAATCGCGCAGGCCGCGCACAGCGCCATCACCAGAAAGCCGCCCGGCGCAAAGCTGCGATACAGCGCCCCGCCCAGCTGGATGCTGCCGAACATGAACACCCCGCCCGACAGCAGCGCGTACAGCGCAATCGCCGAGGTCTTGCAGGCGGCCGGCACGCGCCGCGCGATGTACCACATGATGGCGGCATTGTTGCCCGCCAGCGTGAAGCACTGCAGCAGCTGCAGCGCGCCGATCCACACCGGGTCCGTGGTGGCCGACAGCCCGGCCCAGCGAATCGCCGTCATCGCCGCCGACGCCAGGATCAGCCACTGCGCGCCCACCCGCGCCAGCACCTTGGGCGCCAGGAAGAAGAACAGTACCTCGCTGGTCACGCCCACGGCCCACAGCATTGAAATCAGCGCCGTCGACAGGCCCCGGTCGGTCCAGTACAGCGTCGAATACGAATACAGGAAGCCGTTGCTGGCCTGCACCAGCGACGCTGCGCCGATGCACAGCAGCAGCGGACGGTCACGCAGAATTTCGCGCATCGGCAGCCGCACCCGTTCGGTGGGCGCGTCGTCCGCGCTGGGCCGGGCGGCCTGCGGCAGCAGCCGCACGCAGGCGATGCAGGCCACGATCAGCAGGATCGACAGCCACATCACCCAATCCGCATTGAACGTCTTGATCAGGTAGCCGCCCGCCACGGTCACGATGGCAAAGCCCAGCGACCCGCAGGCGCGGATGATGGTGTACGAATTGCCCTGGCCGCGGCCGCTGGCGATCGCCATGCGGTCCAGCAGCGGCAGCACCGCCGGAAACACCGCGTTCAGCAGCAGCGTGATGGCGAACAGCCAGGCCGGCGCCTGGCTGAAGGGATAGCAGATGAACAGCAGCAGCGACGCGCCCAGCGCCGCGGCGATCAGGCCATGGGCGCGCCCGCTCTGGTCGGCCACGTGCGCCACCACTGGCGTCGACAGGATCTTGGGCAGGAACGACGTGGCCACGATCAGGCCGATCAGCGCCGGGTCCAATCCGCGGCTAGCGAACCACAAGGGCAAGAACGGAATGCTGACGCCCTGCAAGCCGTAGTACAGGAAGTAGAACCCATGCAGGGCGATAGCGCCTTGCCGGGCGTCGGGGTTGCCGCGCATAGCGTTGTCGGGGTGAGGCTGGAATGAAGCGCGCTAGCATACTCCTTCCGGCGCAAGGCCTACCAGGGCAGGGGCACGGCCTCGTCGTTGGCGTGCTCGCCGTAATAGATCGACGGCAGAAAGCGCGACAGGAACGTGAATTCCGTATAGCAGTGCCGCAGCAGGTTCAGCCCCAGCACATCGGGCACGTCCTGTTCGGGCCGCGCGCTGGACAGGCCCAGGTAAAAGCGGCTGCGCAGCACGCAGCCAAACGGCGTGTCGCGGGCCAGGTGGATCATCTGGCCGTCCATCGGGTCGCCCTCGGCATCGAGTTCGATGGCATCGCCAAAGCCGATGCGCGCATAGACCGCCGCCGACACGTCGCCATTGGCCGTGGCCGCGTGCAGCCTGGCCGCATCCAGGCAATCTTGCGGCGCATGGAACTTCAGCTTGGCCGCCACCGGCGGCAGGTCCGCCAGCGATTCCACTGCATGAATCGACGCGCCCACGTAGCTTTCGCCACGGCGCCAGTGTTCGTCCCAACCCCGATGTTCGACGTGATCCTGCGGATGCCACCACTTGATGTGCTGCGTCGTCTGGAAGAACTTGAACCACCAGTCCAGCATGCGGCCCTTGCAGCCGTGCAGATCGGTGCGCGCCGCCACGATCAGTCCGCCGCCCGGCAGCCGGGTGATACCGGTTTCCAGGCGCAGCGGGGCAGGGTCGAGCAGCGTGTCCAGGTCGGCGGCGATGTGCGCCGCGTCGGGGTGAGCGGTGGTCATGATTGGTCTCTTCAGAGTTGGGAAACCCGATTCTATAATAAAGAAACGTTAAACGTTTCCTAAATATTCGGACCGTGTAAGATCGCGGTTCATCAATCGGGCAGGCGGCCACGCCGTTCGCCCTTGCGACAACCGTTTTTGCCGATCACCAGGATTTGCGACCGCTCATGGCGACCCTTGCTTGCCCCCCCGCGCCCCGTCCGCGCGGCCGTCCCGCCCGGCCCGACGCCGAGCTGCATGCCGCCGCCTTGCAGGCCGCCACCTGGCTGCTGCTGAACGAAGGCTATGCCGCGGCCACGCTGGAAGCCGTGGCCAAGCGCGCCGGCATGGCCAAGAAAACCGTTTACCGCTTTGCCGCCAATCGCGAAGACCTGGTGGCGCAAGTGGTGCGCGGCTGGACCGATACCTTCGAACCCGTCATGGCGCAGGAAGTCGCTTCTGCCGCCGATGTGCTGCCCGCCTTGAGCCGCGTGCTGCAGGCGATTGCCGACCGCGCGCTGTCGTCGGATGCCGTCGGTATGTTCCGCCTGCTCACCAGCGACTTTCCGGCGCGCGAAGCGTTGCTGGGGGTCTATCAGCGCAATGGCATCGAGCGCGGCACCACGATGCTTGCCGCCTGGTTCGAGAAACTGGCCGCGCGCGGCTTGATCCGCATCAAGCAACCGATCGAGACCGCCGGCCTGCTGCTGGCCATGGTCATTGCCGAGCCGCTGCGCCAGATGGCGCTGGGCCTGACGCCGCCGTTGCCGCAGGGGTCGGTCCAGGCGCGTATCGAGGCCGGCGTGGCGTTGTTCTCGGGGCAGGGAGGGGTGTTCGGGGTGAGAAAGGGCTAGGCTTGCCGGTGGCGTTGTTCATCGCGAGCGGATCTGCGACGGTCCGAAAAAACTAGTGCGGCCGTCATAGCGAAGCAGGCCTTGCATTCAGCTTGACGCCAGCCTGGCGCGCCCATTTGGCAAAGCGCGCATACGGAATTACCCTGGGGTGTCGCGGTGCCATGGATCGGCGCCGCGCGCGAGTTTTCCGAATCATTTCCAGGAGCTGCGATTCATGGCCAAGAAACTGAATGAGAAGACCACCAAGGCGGCGAAAACGCTGCGCAAGCGCCCGCTGGCGACCCCCACCGATCTGGCTGCCGCCGCTACCCGCGACATCTCCGCGGTGCTGAACCAGGTGCTGGCCGACGTGTTCGCGCTGTACCTGAAGACCAAGAACTTCCATTGGCACGTCAGCGGGCCGCACTTTCGCGATTACCATCTGCTGCTGGACGAGCAGGGCGACCAGCTCTTTGCCATGACCGACCCCATCGCCGAACGCATCCGCAAGATCGGCGGCACCACGCTGCGGTCCATCGGCCACATTTCGCGGTCGCAGCGCATTTCCGACAACGACGCCGATTACGTCCAGCCGCTGGACATGCTGGCCGAGCTGCGCGAAGACAACAAGACCCTGGCCGCGTCCCTGCGCGAAGCGCACAACGTCACCGACGAACATCGCGACATCGCCAGTTCCAGCCTGATCGAGAACTGGATCGACGAGACCGAACGGCGCACCTGGTTCCTGTTCGAAGCCAGCCGTCAGGGCGACTCCACGGGGCATTGAGCCGCGTGCGTGCCAGGCCTGGGCTCTATGAGCCCAGGCGTGCCATACCGATAATCACGCAACACCGCGCTGATCCGCGTGCCGGTTGATGGCCGCGATGGCGGCTTGCATTTTCAGTCGGGCCGCCGAATTGGCGGAATGGACGCGAATGGCCGGGGGCGTCATGCCATGCACGGCCACTTGTTCTTCCAGCCACAACAGCACTGTGTAGCCCGTGCCGTGTTCGTCATCGCCCAGATCGTGGTCGAGCGAGAGTTCGGTGACCTCGCCCGTCTTCAAGAGGGCAATCACTTCTTCGGGCCAGAATGTGCGCACCCAGCCATCCGGGGTAACGCGCACGTCGTCGAGAAAGACCTTCATTGTTGTTCCTTGTTGGCATGACGTTGGCAAAGGCATATAGTTTTACCCCGTCTCGGCTTCTATGAACGCGACGCGGGCCACGCCCCTTGCCGCTCACCCCATGAAAATCCCACTTCTGATTCTCTGCCCCGTCGTGTCCGCCAACCTGGATGCGCTGAAGCAGCGCTACGACGTCACGTATGCCCCCTCGGCCGATGAGCGCAAAGCGGCCATCGCCACGCACGGCGCGCGCTTCCAGGCGGTGCTGACCATCGGCACCATCGGCCTGACCGCCGAGGAAATCGCAGCCATGCCCGCCTTGGCGCTGGTTTCCTGCATGGGCGTGGGCCACGAGCGCGTGGATGTCGATGCGGCCAAGGCGCGTGGCATCGTCGTCACCAATGGCCGCGGCGCCAACGACGAATGCGTGGCCGATCATGCCATGGGGCTGGTCATCGCCTGCATCCGCGATTTTCGCAAGCTCGACCAACTGTGCCGAGACGGCGTATGGCGCACCGCCATCACCCCGCCGCGCAACGTCTCGGGCAAGCGGCTGGGCATTCTGGGCATGGGCGCCATCGGCGAAAAGATCGCCACGCGCGCCCAGGGTTTCAGCATGCCGGTGGCCTACCACAACCGCAACGCCAAGCCGGGTTCGCCGCATCAGTACTTCGACAGCGTGCTGGGGCTGGCGGCGTGGTGCGATGTCCTGGTCTGCGCCGCGCCGGGCGGCGCGTCCACGCACCACATGATCAACGCCGACGTACTGCAGGCCCTGGGCGCCGACGGTTATCTGGTCAACGTGGGCCGCGGCAGCATTGTCGACACCCAGGCCCTGGCGGTCGCGCTGGCCGCGGGCACCATCGCTGGCGCGGGCATCGACGTGTACGAAAGCGAACCCCAGCCGCCTGCCGAACTCATCGGCCTGGACAACCTGACCCTGACGCCGCACCTGGCCGGCTGGTCACCCGAGTCCATCCAGGCGCAGTTCACCACCTTTGTCCAGAACATCGATGGGCATTTTTCCGGCAGCGGGGCGGTGACGCCGATCTAGCGGTCAGGCCAGCGCAAGCCCGCTGTGGGCGCGGGTGCGGTCGTCGTGCAGTTCCTGCACGGCCAGCGCATCCGGATGCACGTTCAGCGTGTTGCCCACGCTGCCCAGGTACTGGCAAGCGGCAAAACCTTGCGCGGCCTTTTCGTAGCGCGCCACCCAGGCGTTGCGGGCGGCCTGCTTCTCGAAGGGCACAGGCCAGACGCTTGGACGCGGCAGGTGTTCGTCGATGTCCACCCGCCACGGCTTGGCGCTCAGGCGCGCCCGAAAACAGTTCTGGTTGCGGCACATGCGCGCATAGACCGGGTCGGCGCCCAGCGCCTCGAAAGCCTCGGTCGCGCCGGCATCTGCGGGCGCGAACACGTCGTGCATCGCCAGAATGCGTGCGCCCGACGGCGTGCGGTACAGCCGCAGGTGCCAGTCGGGCCGTTGCTGGATGAACTGATCCACGCGTTCCCGCAGGCCCGTCAGTTGATCACTTTTGTCCTCGGTCAGGCGCAGTCCCTCGGCGCGTGCGCGCCAGAAACCGAACGCCGTCACCAGGATGAGCGTGGCCAGGCCCGCCATCGCCGAGTGCGTGGCGTAGCCCACCGCGAAGGCCATCAGAAACGCCGCGCCGATTACCGTCAGCCCGCGCGCGCTGCCGCGCCGGTCTTCGAAGTCGACGTCGACGAACATCACGTTGGGCGTGTTCAGGCAGCGCGCCCCGTAGCCGTTGCGGGTGATGATGCTGTCGCCCTGGCGTTCCAGGACTTCCTCGCGGATCGGCATGCCGTCGGCGCCGTTGTACGCCAGCTTGCGCTCGCGGCGCTGCAGCGGTTCGCCATTGACGATGCGGTCGAAGGCCTCGCGCGTGCGCTGGTCGGCATGCGCCTGCGCGGCCATCGCGCTGTCGTCGGACCAGCCGTAGCGGCGCACGGTGTATTGCTTGGCGGCCACCTGCTGCTGGATGCGGCCTTCGGCCCAGTACTCAGGAACGATCATGTGTCAGAAGCCTTTGCCGAGTGTGATCCATGCCAGCGCGAACAGCAGCAAGACGATGGCGATGGGCAGCCATTTGAAGCCGCCGCGCGGCACCCGGCCGGGTTCGGCCATCGGGTCGCCCAGCCTGTTCGATGACAGGGGGACGTCGTTTTCGGCGGCAGGGTTCAGTTGGGCGTCGACCAGCTTGAGGGCGTCGGCCAACCCCAGGCCAGTGGCATCGCGCGTGAGCCGCACGGCTTCGACCTTATGGCCGCGCGCCAGGGCGTCAAGCGCGGCGGCCGGCACCGTGGGCCGGTTACCTTGGATGGCCCCGGCTTCGGTCGTGCTGCGGGTTGCGCTGCCGACGGCGCCTGCGCCGCGCTCTTGCTCGCTGCTATTGGCGTACCGTTCGACCGCTTCCTTGGACGACTTCAGGTCCATGCCGGTCTGGTCACGCGTGATCTTGATGGCTTCGATCAGCTTGCCGCGCTCCAGCGCAGCAATGGCTTCGGGAGGAAGCTGGGTCATGGGGTCTCCTGGGGCGCCATCGCCGGGCGGCAAGGGCGCCGCGTGGTTCGGCTGACGCCGCTATTTGTCCACCGACGGCATATCGCAGGTGGTTTCCGATATCTCGCAGATGCCCCGAAACCACGCCCGTCCGCGCGTGCGGTCCTTGGGGGGCAGTGCTTCGAACTTGTCGCTGTTGCGTATTTCGTAGTCCAGCAGCAACCATTGGCCATCGCAGGCGACGATGCCTTGCACCTTGGCCCGTTCGGTCAGCCAGTTGTCCTGCAGGTCCAGCAGCCGTTGGCTGGCGGGGTCCGGGCGGGCGTATCCGCGCGCCGACTGGATGGCGATATTCGCATCGCCGGCTTCGATCCAGCCTTCGCCCTGGTACACGGGCCGCGGCCGGCTTTGATCGTTGCCGGTCTTGGCGTCGCTGGCGTTCTTGATCCTGAGCCAGCCGTCGCGCGCCTCGGCCACATCGAACGTGACGCTGTAGTAGTCGATGGTGGGGTCCGGGCCTTCACCGCGGGTCGTCGGCAGGGTGCCCAGCACCTTGGCCTGGGAGGACGGCGCCGCGCGCACCTGCACCACGGGCTTTTCGTCGTTCGTCCAGCCAGAGAAGCTGCAGGTGGTGGCCCCCGGCGGGGTCCAGGCCGTGACCTGAGCGGGCGGCGGGGCGGCGAACGCGGGCGACAGGGTCAGTGTGGCAAGTACCAGGAATATCGGTCGAAAGGTCATGGGCTTGATCTCGTCGTCGATGGAAACTGGAAAGACAGGGGAGGCGGGCTGCGGTGTGGGCCGGGCAGCCCGCGGTATCAGCCGTGCTTGGGGAAACCGCCGCTGACCCATTCCGAGGCGCGCTGCACGTTCAGCTTGTAGGTCGGCGCCACGTGGGTCTGGGCCAGCTGTTCGCCGAATTCGTCGTAGGCGCTCAGCACGGCATAGGGTTCGTCTTCGTCGGGAACGATGTCCAGCTTGATCGTCAGGCGGCCGGCGTCGGCGTCGATCTTCACGCTCTTGTGCAGCGTCGCGTGCAATTGCTGTTCGTGGCGGCGCAGCACTTCGTTGGCGGTCTTGACCAGGGTGGAGAAGGCGGGGCCGTCCATCGGCTTGGGGTTCTTCTTGTCGCGGCCCATCGTCCAGGGGCCTACCAGCGCCGGCTCGGCCTGGCCGTCCAGCGTCATCTCCACGGCCCAGCCGTCGTCGTCTTCGTTCTTGATGATCCGAGCGGTCCAGCCGTCATCGCGCCACAACCTGGCTTCTTGTTCCTTGCGGTCTTCGGCGATATCGGACTCGGGCGTGCGGGTGTCATTCACTGCGGTACTGCTCCTGGAGGGGATGGGGGAACCCGAAGGTTCGCGGGATCACCAGCACTTTAACTGAACGCCGCGCCGATTTCCCGGCACGGGCAGGAGGAACAGGGCGGTTTTGACACAGTGGGAGGGAATTGGCCGAAGTAGCGGCCGTGATCGCCGAACTTCCGGCGCCACGCCGCTCGAATTCATCGGCTTTTTGCGATCACATCCGTCATGTATTTGTTCAGATCGCGAAAATCCTGAACCGTCCAGGCGTGCGGCGGCACCTTCACGCCGTTCTCTTTCAACGTCTTGGGGATCAAATCGCCGTTCGGGCGCAGGATCACCGATGACACGATGACGCCCGGATAATCATGCAGCCGCTTCTTGAAAGCGGCGGTGGTCAGATCGGGGGTAGGCGGGTTGCTCTTCTTGGCCAACGGGCCGGTGCCTTTGATGTCTGCCCCGTGGCACATGGCACATCGCTGCGTGAACAGGTTCTTGCCGTTGAGGTTCTGCGCGAACGCGGGGGCGGCTTGAGCCAGCAATGCAACGCCCAGCGAGGCGATGCTTAAAGCACGTACTGTCATTTTGTCTTTTTATATGAATTGAATAAGGGTCGAGGGAATCCAGGACGCGACGGTGTCCTGGCCCTCGGCCCGTCATGGCTCGATGATCTCTACTCGCTCGCCATGGCGCAATGCTTCATCGATGAGCCGGCGAAGGGCCAGTGAGGCAATCGCGGGGTTCACAAGATGGTCCACGAAGTAGAAACCCGCCGGCTCCACCGCATAGCGGTAGATGTCCGCCATGGACGGCCGCTCGATCGCATCCGGCAGCTTCTTGATCAGCGCGGACGGATCATAACCAGCGGGGACGGCGAACTTGATCTGGTATTCGATGCCCATTGCTGCGATGCTCCTTGGGGCACCAGGCTGACGTTGCCGCCTGGCGATGGCCACCCGCTACTTGGCCGCAAATTGATAAGCCGTCTGCCCATCGGGCATGAACGTATACGTGATGAACATCGGAATGGTGCGGCCGCAGGCTTCGAAATTCCAGGCTTCCCGGGCCGATCCCGAGATGAGTGCGGTCTTGGCGGCGTTGGTGCGGATGTCGTCGGACTTGCTGACCAGGGCCACCGTGACGGATTTGGGCGTTTCCTTGCAGCCGCTGGTGATGGACAGCAGCGGCACCAGCTTTTCCAGCGCGTATGGCGGATCGGGGGTGAGCGGCGTGCCCTTGACGGGAATGCTGCGCACGTCTTGCCGGTAGGTGGTCGGGGCGGCGCAGGCGGCCAGCAGCACGGCGGGCAGGATCACGGCGCAGCGGGGCGCCCAGCGGGCAAAGAATGAAGGCTTGGTGTGCATGAGGGGCGCGTCCTTGACGGGTTGAGGTTCAAAGAAGGGGGCGGCCGATCAGGACGCACGCGGTTCCAATTCCTCCAGGTCGGCGGAATTGAAGCCCCAGCGGTGGGTCGAGTCGGCCTTGCATTGGATGACGATCTTGGTTTCACGCTTGGGGCCAACATCTTTCAGCCCGATTTCCCCATTGCATACGGGGCAATCGCCGCCGAGCGTGGTGATATAGACGCTGCCGTGCCTGTCGGATTCGAAGTTGAACCAACCCACCACGGTGAAGAACCGTTTGCGCAGCAGGTTATAGCCGATCACCAGCGTCAGGCTGAACGGCAGGATCGGCCAGATCCACCAGACGCCCCAGCGATAGAACATCTCGCCCAAGCTGGCGATGACCCCGGCCGCGCCGATGGCCGTCAGCCACAGGCGCTTGAGCGAGTGGCCGCGAAACGCGATGGGAATGATGTTGGTGCGCACGAGCTGCGGCAGGCTCCAGCCGCCTTCCTTGGAGGGCGGTCGGCGATACCCGGATTCAAGAATATCCTGGTCGGCCTTGAAACCGCCGTCCGGCGCCGGGGACGGCTTGGGGCTGGACAAGCCGGACAAGGTCTTTTTGCATTCGTCGCAAAGAGGACCGCGGCCGCGGAACGCAGCCCCGCAAGTTTGGCAATGCACGGGCATTCCCTCGCGAATGATGACAACGGGCGAAAGAATACAACTGATTGGCAAGGTTCGTGAGCATGCCTGCGATAGTGTCGTGCGGTAGCGTACGGCCAGCAGTGAATTTCGTGGGGGCAGGTCAGGGTGAGGATAGGCTCATCAAGCTGAAATTGATTCTGCCATTGCCAATTTGCACGGATCTAGTCGATATTTCACTTCGAAGAATGGTCAACGCTTTAATTGTCTTTGGAAATTAGAGGAAAAAATGACAGAGTCAGGTGAGAGTCCCGTATTGATCCTGAAAGATTGCATAGTGCTCGGAGCTAGTGGTTTTCCGTTCTTTCCCGGCAACTCCAGTACCGTCAGCTTCTGCGGCGGGGCTGTGACTTGTAGCGGTCCAGAATCGATAGCCAGGTTTTCACTGGTGGAGTTAATCGACATCACTGTGAACGGACCTGGCACTGTCACCACAGGCGGCGGCTTCATAGGCGGTGGTTTTGGCGTGGAGGGAGCACTGGAGGGTGTGGCTCTTGCCAGCGTTTTGAACGTGCTCACGACTAAAAAGAAGATTCATACCTTCGTGACGCTGACGACAAATTTTGGAGAGTTGCACCTGCATTACGGTGCGATGGATCCAGCTCCGCTGCGGATTTATCTTGCCCCCGTATTTGTGGAATTAAGACGACTGGACCCTCGTTGGATCCAGGAGCGGGAACAGGTGATTGCGGCTCATCTCGCAAACCAGTCCATCACTGCGGAGGAAGCGGACGTTTTGAAGGCGCGCTTGTTCCGTCCGCCAGTGTGGCCCAATCCGAAGGCGGAGGCCGAAGCTCAACGGCTTCTGGATGAGAAGGCTTCCAATGAGGGCCCGAAAGGGCTTTGCCCAAGTTGCGACAAAGTCATTCCGTTGCACAGCGAGACCTGCAAATACTGCAGAGCGAACTTTGGGCAGTACGCATCTTGGAGCGTCACACCAATCAGCTAGGTTTCCACGTGGCGATCCGTTCCCAATAGGCAAGGCATTGCAATCTGAGGTCCTTGTCCGCCCAGTACAAAGAAAGATTCGACTGCGCTAAGCCGACCTCAAGGTTGTGTGTTCCAGCATCTTTCCTTGCGTGATGAGAACTGCAGGCGACCCGATTCGACGCCTGCAGTATTTCCATCCTCAGCTTAGAAACGCACCGCCAGCTTGAACATGCCCGACTGCTGCCGGTTGCCGCCGCCAAACTGCGCGTCATACGCAACGCCCGCGGTGGTGTTGCGGGCGATGGCGATTTCGGCGCCCAGGCCCAGCACGGCCGCGTTCTGCGCTATCGGTGCGCCGCTGACCGAGAACGTGCTGCCGCCGTCGAAGGCCAGGTCCTGGCGGGGCTTGACGTCGCCCATGGCATGGCGCCAGCCCAGCGACGCGGTGATGCGGCCGGGGGCGCGGTTCGATTCAAACTGCCATGCGCCGCGCAGGCCCAGCGTGGTGCTGGTGACATCGTCGGTGGTGCCCGATCCGCGCAGGGCGGCCGATCCGCCCGATTCCTGGAAGTCGCGGGTGCGCAACTGGTTCCAGGCCAGGCCGGCGTAGGGTTCGATGCTGTAGGCATCGCCCAGCGGCAGGTGGTAGCCCAGTTCGGTGAACACCTGCGTGGACGAGGCGTTGTACGAGGACTTCAACTGCTGGTTCAGGCTGCCGGCCACGACGTTGCGCTTGGTGTCGATGTCGTGCCAGGTGTAGGCGGCGCCGGCCATGAAGCGGATGTGGCCGGGGCCGGCGGGGAAATTGCGGCCGCCGAATACCGTGGCCGTGTAGCTGTCGACGTCGGTGCGCGCCGAGATGTCGGACACGGAGCTGTGGCTGCCGGTGTAGCCGACCGCGCCGCCCAGGCGCCAACCGCCGCCCACGGCGGCATCGGTGCCCACGAACAGGCCGCCGGCCGATTGGCTGACGCGCGAGGCGTTGCCGTCGCCGCCCAGGCTGCCCCAGTTGCCGAAGACTTGCGCCCAGACCGGGTGCGCGCCGCTTTGCGGCAGGGCGTCGGACGAAGGCGAACCCAATTGGGCGGTGGGCTGGCCGGCCAACGCCGGGGCGTCCAGGTTGCCGCGCAGGTGATCCAGCGGCAAGGTGCGCACGGTGTCGCTCTGGCCTTGCAGGACGCTGGCGGTGCTGGCGTAGGCTTCGCCCGCCAGCTGCTTCAGGGCCGATCGCGCTTCGGTGGGCGTCATGGTCAGCACGGCGGTCGTGACCTGGCTGGCGCCGGTGTTCTTGGGCGAGGTGATGCCGCTGCCGATGACGGGCGAGCCGTTGCCGGCCGAGGCGGCGTTGTTGCCGTTCGCCGACGTGCCGTTGCCGGTGCCCGACGAGCCACTGCCGGAGGCCGACGAGCCGTTGCCGTTCCCGTTGCCCTTGGCGGGCGGGTCTTCCTTGTCCAGCGCATCGCCCACGGCGTTTTCGTTGCCGGAATTGCCGATGTCGCCGATCGGCACGTCATTGCGCGTGAGCGTCATGAAGGCGTTTTTCGCGTCGTAGCTCAGCGTGGGGGTCAGGAAGGCGTAATTGCTGGAGGCGCCGGTGAAGCGCCCCTGGATGCCGCCGTCCGCGGTCAGGATGTTGTAGGTGGTGCGCGGCGCGTAGTTGCCGTCGGGGCCCACGTGGGCCACGGTGCCGTCCAGGTAGGCGATGCCGGTGACGTGGATGCGGTCGCTGGCGCTGCTGGCGGGGTCGGCGTGCACGCGGTAGATGGTGTCTTGGCCGAAGGTCAGGTTGCCGTTGACGGTGAGCGTGCCGATGGGCGAGCCATCGTTGCCCGGCGAGATGACGGCGGTGGGGTACAGCGTGGTGGTGCCGACCTGGCCGACGCCGGCCAGCACGACTTCGCGGCCGATGTCCATGGGGCCGTTCAGCTTGCCATCGATTTCCAGGGCGCCGTCGGCGATCAGGATGGGGCCGGACAGGCCGCTGCTGTCGGCGGTCAGGATCAGCGAGCCGGGGCCGGTCTTGACGAAGCCCTGCGTGCCCTGCAGCGGGTTGTGGATGGTGTCGACGAACTGGCCCGACGCATAGGTGCCGTCGCCCACGACGAGGGCGGGCGGGTTGCCGCCGTTGCCGCCCAGGGTGATGGGCGCGCCTTGCACGGTGTAGCGGTCGGTGGCGAATTGGATGCCCGACACGCGCACGGGGCCCGCGCCGCCGTCGACCGTGACCGTACCGGCCGCGCCGGTGAAGATGGCATAGCCGCCATCGGGCAGGGCGCCGGTGGCATTGGTGGGGCTGTTCCAGTTGCCGCCGGTGGCGCTCCAGGTGCCGTTGCCGCCGCCCGCGCGGGTGGCGGATGCCAGGCCATTGCCGTTCCACAGGTTGGTGGTGCTGGGGCCGAGGATCAGGTTGATCTGCTTGTCGCCGGTCAGCGATTGGATGTTGGCGGCCGGCACGGAATCGCCGGTGACGGTGCCCAGCGTCAGGCCGTTGCCGCTCAAGGTGCCGCCGTACGACAGAATGCGGTAATAGCCGGCGTTGACCCCCAGGGTATTGACCGAGACGTTCAGCGTCGTGTTGTTCAGCGCGACATTGCCGCCGACGGTGATGTTGTCGCCGGTGCCGGGCTGGGTGATGGGCAGGCCGGCATAACCGGTTTCGAAGTCGAATACGGCATTGTTCATCGACAGGTCGCCCTTGACGACCAGGTTGCCGTTGGACACGCCGGTGGGCGTGCCGACGGGATAACCGGGGGCCACGCGCGAATTGCCCGAGACATTCAGGTTGCCGTTGACCGTGCCAAAGCCGGACACGGTGGCGTTCGACACGGCATTGACGTTGCCGTTGAGCGTCACGCCAGCGCCGCCGCCATTGCCGCCGACGACCAGCGTGCCGCCATTGACGTCAACACCGCCAGGGAAGTTGGCCGAGCCGTCGAATACCTGGGTATTGCCGGGCGCCACCGTCAGGTCGGCGGCCAGGGCGCCGCCGCAGTAGGTCGTGCTGAGCGCGAGCGTCGCGGTCAGCCATTTGTTTTTGCCAGAGGTCAAAACTGGAGTCCTTTGTATTTCGATTGATAATCTCGCCCGGGCATTTTTCGTCGATGTAACGAAGGTGCTGCATAACGAAACAAAATGCTCTGGCGCTGTGAGGAATCGAAAAAAGGACGGAATTTATACTAATTTTTTTGCAATACAAAGTAGGGGTGTGTGGATACCATCCGTATTATTAAGGGTCGGGTTATGGATACCAACCGGTTGATTTTAAACGGGGTTTTAGATACCGTCCGCATTATCAAAATGGTGTGAATTGATACATTTCATCGTATTGGGGGAGGCGCCACGAGACCGGAAAGGAGTGTGGCCGCTCAAGGCGGCCACAATATTATTCATAATGCGCAATAAGGCAGGTTGGCTCGGTTTTAGCGGTTGCGCACGATATTCTTCAATCCGGAATCGAGTATTGCCGCCTTTTAGCTTTTTCCAGATACCGCCGTTGAGCCTCGACGTCATCCTCGGCATACGTTACATCCGATCCAATGTCTTCGTTCGTGCCAGCCAGGCCGGGAAGTTCTCGGATTTGATCAATCCAGCGATGGCTGCGGCGTAGCGGCTGCACGAGCGGGAGCATATAGGCATCCAGGGCGCCGTCGCGTGGGGACTCCAATTCCTGTGTCAACGCCTCGAGATAATCGTTTTTTGTCGAAGCGGCCCAATTGACCAGCAAGCCAGCGCGCGCCATGAGCTCGGTATGAACGACAACCATGGTGCGACCATTGCCATCCAGAAATGGGTGTCCCCATGCAAACAGGCCCATCACTTCACCTGGGCGCCGGGCGATATATTCTGAGTCATTTCCTAGCCGCAGCCCGTATTGCACTGCACGTTCAGATTCACCTGATTCTGAAAAATCGACTCGGCCGGCCTTGCTGACGAGCCTGGCCACGCCGAGCGTTTGGCGATCTTGGCCGGCCCACGGGTAAAAACCGAAAAATAGGATGTTGTGAACCTTGCAGAAATCTTCGTAGGTAATCTCGGACCTGCCTGCCAGGTATTCGGCAGCTTCTTGAAGATTGGCGGTAAAGAACAGGTGTTCTTGAATCTTTATATTTTCCGGATCTTTCAATCCAAGTTCATTGCGCAGATAGCCGGCAGTTTCAAAATCACCAAATGGATCAAACATGCGCGTTCGCTTCATGGCGTTCGGTGACGTAATTGTTCATCAGATGGGCCATCTGCTTGCCGGTAATCACCTGCTGTTGCTTTAGCTTGGCAAGCAGGCGGCCCACATCGTCAAGTTGAACCGTGTCTCCCGCGGCGCGGCTGACGGCTTCGGCCCATTGGTCCAGGCCTGTACGCTCTGGGGAAACATGGTGCATTCGAGCGATGACTGCGATGTACTTTCCGACATTGCGGCGCGGCAGCCCTTTGGGATCACTCGGCACAGTGTGATTCTTTTTCAGGGCAGACGGAGAAACGATCTCGACAGGGCCGGTATCCAGGACAAGATGGCGCGAGACTCTGCGGGCCGGCTCGTCAACGATCACCCGAGTTTGCCCACCTTGTTCTTCGGTGCATGAGTTGTTTGGATCGATGCCCAATTTGAGAAGAATCTCGTGAACGAGTGGTTCCGCTGCACCTGCCGGCTTGATCTTCCCTTGCTCGTCACGGCGAGTCTTGGCGTAAATGCCTTCGCCTAGTCGAATCAGCACGCCGTCTGCAATGAGGTGCGTGAGCGCCAAGCTGATCTGGCTTGGGCTGCCCAGATGCTCCAAATCTGCCCGCAAGACAATGGTTCCGTGACGTTTGGCCACTGAACTCTTCACACGATCAACTAGCAGCATCTGGCCTGTCTCCAAATCTAGCTTGCCAGTGTACTACATGGGGTTTTGTTATTTAAAAACAATAGCTTAATGTTGCAAATCTTGCCGGATAAACGGCAAGATTTGCAGGAATTTGCGGTCCGTACGGCCGCCTTTCAATTCACCAGCACCGGCTTGTCCCGATACATCCCCGGAAAGGTCTTGGCCAGGTTTTCCACCTTGGGTACGTCATTGACCATGATGTACATGCTGTAGGGGTGGCGCACCAGGTAATCCTGGTGATAGCCCTCGGCCGGATAGAAGCCCTTCAGCGGTTCCACCGTGGTCGCCAGCGTCTTGGGATACACGCCCGCCTTGTCCAGCTGCGCGATGTAGGCTTCGGCCACCTTGCGCTGGCTGTCGTTGGTGGGGAAGACGGTGGACCGGTACTGCGTGCCGCTGTCCGGGCCCTGGCGGTTCAGCTGGGTGGGGTCGTGCGCCACCGAGAAATAGATCTGCAGCAGCTGGCCGTAGCTGACCTGCTTGGGGTCATAGGTGATTTCGACGGATTCGGCATGACCGCTGCGCCCGCCGCTGACCGTGTCGTAGTCGGCAGTGGAAGCCTGGCCGCCGGCATAGCCGGACACCGCGGACGTCACGCCTTTTACGTGCTGGAACACGGCCTGCACGCCCCAGAAGCACCCGCCCGCGATGACGGCTTTTTCCTGGGCGGCGGTGGCCGGCTCGTCGACGGCGGGCGGCGGGATGATGAAGGCGCGTTCGGCGGCGCCGGCTGCGTTGGCGGCGAACAGGCCGGCGGTGGCGAGCAGGGCCGCAGAAAGGGCGCGGGGCAGGGGGCGGATAGGCATGATGCGGATTCCTGTACAGAAAAGACGCGGGCCGGGGTCAGGCCTGCGGGGTGAAGCTCATGGCCACGCCGTTCATGCAGTAGCGCAGGCCGGTGGGGCGGGGGCCGTCATCGAAGACGTGGCCCAGGTGGCCGCCGCAGTTGATGCAGTTGACGGCCGTGCGGGTCATGCCGAAGCTGCGGTCTTCCAGTGTGGACACGGCGTGATCCAGTGGCTGCCAGAAGCTGGGCCAGCCGGTGCCGCTGTCGAATTTGGTGGTGGACGAAAACAGCTTCTGGGCGCAGCCGGCGCAGGCAAAGGTGCCGGCGCGGTGCTCGTCGTTCAGCGGGCTGGTGTAGGGGCGTTCGGTGCCCTCGCGGCGCAGCACGTCGTATTGCGCGGCGGTCAGCTTGGCGCGCCATTCGGCGTCGGTCAGCGTGTAGGGGTAGGCCTGGGCTTGCGCCGCGCGTGCGCGGTTGGCGCCCAGCAAGGGCGCCAGGCCGGCGGCGGCGGCAACGGCGCCGCCTGCGCTGAGGAAATGCCTGCGTGTCAGTCTCATGATGGGCTCCGTGTGTGTGGGGTGTTGGGCGGGCCGGCGGCCGGGGTGCCCGGATGGGCCGGCCCCCGTCCTCACTTGCTCATGGAATCCTTGCCCATGGAATCCTTGCTCATGCCGCCTTTGGACATGCCGTCCTTGGACATCGAGTCTTTGGACATGGAATCCTTCGACATCCCGTCCTTGCCCATGGAATCCTTCTTCATGCCGTCGTGCGACATGCCGTCCTTGCTCATGCTGCCCTTGGACATGCCGTCCTTGGCCATGCCGTCTTTCGCCATGCCATCCTTGGACATGCTGCTGGCGGGTGCGCCGTCCTTGGACATCGAATCCTTGCTCATGCTGTCGGCCGCATGGGCCGCGACGGCGCCGAAGGCGAGGCAGACGGCAAACGCGGCGGTGGTGAGTTGCTTCATGATGATTTCCTTTGGTGTGTCGTTGAATGAAAAAACAAAAGAGCAAAAAGCCACCTAGCTGCCGCCGAACCAGTTGTAGCCCTGGTCCTCCCAGTAACCGCCTGGGTAGGTGTTGGTGACGAAGATCGCCTGGATGTGCTTGGGGTTCTTGTAGCCAAGCTTGGTGGGCATCCGCAGCTTCATGGGAAAACCGTACTCCGGCGGCAGGGTCTTGCCGTCGTACGTCAGCGCCAGGATGGTCTGCGGGTGCAACGCGGTGGGCATGTCGATGCTGGTGTAGTAGTCGTCGGCGCACTTGAAGCCGACGTACTTGGCCGTCAGGTCGGCCCCGACACGCTTGAGAAAGGTGGAAAACGGCACGCCGCCCCATTTGCCGATGGCGCTCCAGCCTTCGACGCAGATGTGGCGCGTGACCTGGTCGATCTGGGCCATGGCGCGCAGTTCGTCCAGGCGCCAGCGGCGCTTGTCGGCGACCATGCCGGTGACTTCCAGCCGGAAGCTGTCTTCTTCCACGTGCCGCACCTCGTCGATGCCGTAGTAGGCATTGAACGGAAACGGTCGGGTGATCATGGACTCGGGGTAGGTGGGGGCAAGCTTGTTGGGGTCGAAGATCCAGCCCTGCACGCGGTCGTTGAAGCGCGACACGGTGGTCAGCGCTTTCTCGACGTTCTCGTCATCGGACAGCGAACAGCCGGACAGCATGGCCAGGCCGCCCAGGGTCAGGCTGCTGCGCAGGAAGGCGCGGCGCGACGGCGCCTCGACCCGCTTGTCCAGGATCTTCACGGCTTCTTTGAGGATGGCGGGGCCGTCCAGGCCCAGCAGTGACAGGCGTCGTTTTGCGCTCACGCGAGGCTCCTTATTTGCCGCGGATCATGGCGATGAGGCTGCGCGGCACCAGGGCCACCATGGCCAGGTGAACCGCCACGAAAGCCACCAGCAGCGCCATGGCGAAGAAATGGATGCGGCGCGCGAATTCATAGCCGCCAAGCAGCGCGCGCAGGGTGTCGAACTGCACCGACTTCCACAGCACCAGTCCGGACAGGATCAGGACCGTGATGTCGGCGATGACGAACAGGTAGGCCAGCCGCTGCACCTGGTTGTAGTGGCGCGGGTCGGCATGCGAGAGCTTGCCGCGCAGGGCGGCGCCCAGGTCGGCCAGCACGCCGCGCGGGCCGACGGGGAAGAATTTGCGGGCCAGGCGGCCGGTCGTCAGGTTCAGGCCCAGGTACAACAGGCCGTTGGCCAGCAGCAGCCACATGCCGGCAAAATGCCATTGCAGGGCGCCGCCCAGCCACCCGCCAAGGGTGATGCCATTGGGAAAGGTGAAGTCGAAGAACGGTGCGGCGTTGTAGACGCGCCAGCCGCTGGTGACCATGATGACGACGGCCAGGGCGTTCAGCCAGTGGGTGACGCGCAGCCAGCCGGGGTGGATGGGGCCGGGGACGGCAGGCGCGGCCTGGGCGGCCAGCCCGGGGGGCAGGGCGGCGTGGGGGCGGTCACTTCTGGCGGCCATGGGGGGCTCCTTGGGGAGGCGGTTCGTTGTCGTTGGAGCCATTCTTCCCCGGCGCCGATATCCAAGTCCTCACGCAAACTTAAAATAAATGTGATAACTGGCCGCCACGGATTGGCGACAATAGCGGTGCCCCCCGCAAGCCTTCGCGCCTGCGGCTGGCGTTTTTGCGGCACTCCCGCCGCGCCACCGACCCGAGCCCGCCTATGGATACGCCCCGCCGCGTCCTGATCGTCGAAGACGATGCCCACATTGCCGAATTGCTGCGCCTGCACCTGCGCGACGAGGGTTACGCCGTCGAGCACGCCGCCGATGGCAACGAAGGCATGCGCCGGCTGGAAGAAGGCGACTGGGACGCCCTGGTGCTGGACCTGATGCTGCCGGGTATCGACGGCCTGGAAATCTGCAAGCGCGCCCGGGCCATGGCGCGCTATACGCCCATCATCATCACCAGCGCGCGCTCCAGCGAGGTGCATCGCATCCTGGGGCTGGAGCTGGGCGCCGACGACTACCTGGCCAAGCCGTTCTCGATGCTGGAACTGGTGGCGCGGGTGCGGGCGCTGCTGCGCCGCACCGACGCGCTGGAGCGCAACGCCCGCATCGACGCGGGCAGCCTGCGCCAGCACGGCGTGGCGATCGACCCGATCGCTCGCACGGCGTCGGTGGACGAGCGCCGGCTGGAACTGACCCCGCGTGAATTCGACCTGCTGCATTTCTTTGCCCGCCATCCGGACAAGGTGTTTTCGCGGCTGGACCTGCTGAACCAGGTGTGGGGCTACCAGCACGAAGGCTACGAGCACACCGTGAACACGCACATCAACCGGCTGCGCACCAAGATCGAGACCGACCCGTCCAATCCGCAGCGCATCCTGACGGTCTGGGGCCGCGGCTACAAATTCGCGGCCGGCCCCACGCCGCAACCGGAATCCGCCTCATGAAGCGCCTGACCCTTACCCAGCGCCTGTCCGGCGTGTTCGCCTTGCTGCTGCTGGCGTGCTGCGGCGCGTCGGCCTGGTTCCAGATCTCGGCCAATGTGCGCTACGAGCAGGAAGTGGTGCAGCGGCTGTCCAGCGGGCTGGCGCAGCATATTGCCGGCACCAACGAATTGATGGACGCCAATGGCTGGAAGCCCGATGCAGTGCGCTCGCTCTTTGGCATGCTGATGGCGGTGAACCCGTCGGTCGAGGTGTATCTGCTGGCCAACGACGGCCGTATCGTGGGCGATGCGGCGCCGCCGGGGCAGATCAAGCGCGAACGGGTCGACCTGGCGCCGGTGCGGCGTTTCCTGGCGGGCGAGGCGCTGCCCATCGAAGGCGACGACCCGCGCCACCTGGACACGGCCAAGGTGTTTTCGGCCGCGCCGGTGCGGGTGGCGGGGCAGGACAAGGGCTACGTTTACGTGGTGCTGCAAGGCCAGGCGCACGATGCGCTGGCCATGGCGGTGTCGCGCAGCTCGGTGCTGCGCACGACCTTGTGGTCGATTGCGCTGGTGGCCCTGCTGGGGCTGGTGGCGGGCCTGGCGGCGTTCGGGCTGATCACCCGGCCCTTGCGCGGTCTGACGCGGGCCGTGCGGGATTTCGACGGCGACGACGGCCGGGCGCTGGCGGCGCTGGAAAAGCCCGCGGACGCCACGGACACCAGCGGCGACGAGATTTCGCTGCTGCGCCGCAGTTTCGTGCAGATGGGCCGCCGCATTTCAGAACAATGGCGCGAACTGACGCGGCAGGACCAGCAGCGGCGCGACCTGGTGGCCAATATCTCGCACGACCTGCGCACCCCGCTGACGTCGTTGCACGGCTACCTGGAAACGCTGCGCATGAAGGACGACACGCTGGATGCGTCCGAACGCCGCCGCTATCTGGACATCGCGCTGGCGCAAAGCCGCAAGGTGGGCCGGCTGGCGCAGGAGCTGTTCGAACTGGCGCGGCTGGAATCCGGTCTGGTGCGGCTGGAACCCGAGACCTTTTCGCTGCCCGAGCTGGCGCAGGACGTGATCCAGAAATTCGAACTGGCCGCCGAGGCGCGCCAGCAACGGCTGACCACCGCGATCGCGCATGAGTTGCCGCCGGTGCGGGCCGACCTGGGCATGATCGAGCGGGTGCTGACCAACCTGCTGGACAACGCCATCCGCCATAGCGCACCGGGCGGCAATATCGAACTGAGCCTGGGGCAGGCGCGAGAGGGCGTGCAGGTGCGGGTCAGCGACACCGGCGCCGGCATTCCCGAGGCGCTGCGCGCCGGCTTGTTCACCCGCGCGTCGGTGCTGGCCAACGGCCCGCGCGACAGCGGCGGGCTGGGGCTGGTGATCGTGCACCGCATCCTGCAGCTGCACCACAGCGATATCCGGCTGGTGGAAAGGCCCGAACCGGGCGCGGTGTTTGAATTCAATCTGCCGGCGGCGCGTTAGGGACGGCGGGCAGCCGCCGCACCACGCCTCGCGTGGCATCCACGTCCAATAGATCCCCCGTTGCCGCCTGCTGCAGGATGCCCTGCACGTTGACCAGGGCCGGTACACCGAACTCGCGCGCAACGATGGCGCCGTGCGACAGGTAGCCGCCGGCTTCCATCACCACGGCGCCGGCGCGCAGGAACAGCGGGGTCCAGGCGGGGTCGGTGGATGGCGCGATCAGGATGGCGCCCACGGGCATGGCCAGCGCCTGGGCCGGGTCGCGGGCGATGAAGGCCGGGCCTTGGGCCCGACCCGCAGATACCGGGGTGCCACGCCACGTGTCGGCGTCCGCGGGCGCAGCGGCGTTGCGCGTGACCGTACCGGCGGCCAGGGTTGCCTGCGCTGCCGACGCGTTTTCATATTCGACGATCACGTCGGTGTCCGGCGTCTCGGCCCACCGTTGCAATTGCACGCGCCGGTCCGCCGCGCGTCGCTCGGCGTGGACGGGCGCCAGGCGGCCATCGGCCAGCGCGAAGACTTCCTCGGCGGTCAGGTGAAAGATGTCATCGGGGATGGTCATCAGCCGTGCGCCCAGTTCCAGCGCACTGCGCCGCGCCGCCGCCAGGTAGGCCACCAGCACGCTGCGCGCGGCTTCGCGCTGGGCGCCTTCGATTCGGGCGGCCGCCAGCAGCTTGGCGGCCAGCGGCCGCTGCCACCACGGCAAGACCACGCGCACCTGGCGCCAGGCCTCTCGCGCACCCTGTTCCTGGCGAGTGCGCAGGGTGTCGGGATCGGTGCCGATCAGGTTCAGCACGCTGTCCAGGACATAGCCGGGCGCCTCGCGCCAGCGCGGGTTGCGCATATAGGTTTCGTATACGGCGCGGTGCCCGTAGCGCGCCAGGAAATCCGCCAGCGCGCGGCGAAACGCGCTGTCCGGCGGCAACTGGTCGGTCCAGGCAGCGCTGTCGCGTTCGGGCGCACGCAGCCAGGCCAGCGCCTGCGGTTCACGCGATGCCAATTGCGCCAGCGCCATCAAGGCATAGCTTTGCGCCGCGGTCACGCTGGGCTCGCCGCCGGCCATCAGCGCGGCAGTCAAGGCGTGTCCCGCGCCGGGACGGGCCCGTTCCACGATGTCGAGCAACTTGGACAGCGCGCCGCCGCCTGACCCTTGCAGGAAGAACAGGTCGTCGGCCGCGGCCACGGTCAGGAATTGTTCGTGCAGATTGGCGCCCAGTGCGGCAGGCGTAGCGGGCAGCGCTTCGTAGAGCCAGGCCTGGGCGCGGGCGAACTGGCGCGGCAGATCGTCTTTGGCGCGGCGGCGCAGCGGCGCGGCCCGGCGCAGATAGCGCAGCATGCGCAGGCCATGGTTCAGCCGTTGCAACAGGGTGGGGCGCGGCACCTGGATATTGGGTTGCGGGCCGCCCAGCATGGCGTTCATGGCGTGCGGCGCGATGCCCAGCGCATCGTGGCCGATCCACTGGATGACGGAGGCATCCAGGTAGGCGCGGCCCTGGAACATCGCCACCATCCGCACGCCCGGCAGCGTGGGATAGCCGCTGAGCTCGAATCCGCAGGTCAACATGCGTTGCGCCATGAGGCGGCCGCCGTCCCATTCCAGCGCCGACATGGGTTGCGGCAGCACCTCGCGGGTGTTGCCGCGGGACCAGTATGACGGCTGTGATTGCAGGCCGGGATAGGTGTGGCGTGCCAGGGCGGTGACGGGGCGGGCTTGCACGATCCAGAAGCGGCTGCCGTCCCAGGCCCATTCCAGATCGTAGGGCGCGGCGGAATAATCGAGTGCGCGCGCGGCGTCGCGCACGAGCGCCGCCAAGGTGTCGATCTGCGCGGCCGTCAGTACGGCCCGCGCGGCCTGTTCGGCGGTTTGGTCCACCAGTTGCGTGCCGCCGCTTTCGATGGACTGCGTGGTTCGGCGCTTGGCGCCGATGCGCGCGTCCATCAGCGACCAGGTCAGCGTCAATGCGTCTGCACGCAGCCGGTATTCGTCGCCGTCGGCCAGGCCGCCGACCAGCGATTCGCCCAGGCCCCAGTTGGCATGGATCACCATGTGGTCATGGCGCCCCGTCAGCGGATCGCAGGTGAAGGCGATGCCCGACGCGGTGGCGGCCACCAGCGGCATGACGACCACCGCCATGGGCCGGTCATCATTGCTCAGGCCCAGCCGCTGACGATAGGCATCGGCCTGCGGTGTCCAGGCCGAATCCCAGATGCGTTGCAGCGCATCAAGGGCGGCCTGCGCGCCACGCACGTTCAGGCACGACAGGTGGATGCCGGCAAATGAAGCCGCAGCGCCGTCTTCCTGCGGGGCGGACGAACGCAGGGCCAAGGGTGTGTCGAGCCAGCCTCTTGCGTGCAGGGCATCGCGCAGCCCCTGGGCCACGCCTTGCGGTACGGGCGCACCGTGTCGATGGGCGGCGCCGGCCTGGGCCGACAGCACAAACCCGGGCGGCACCGGCACGCCCAGTTCGGCCATGCGCGCCAATTGCCAACCCTTGCCGCCTGCGACGGCGGGGCCGGCGTGGCGGGCGGCCGCCCAATCCAGGATGTCGGCGCCGGTGGTGGCGGCGGGCGACGGGGCGCGTGCGGGCATGGATTGCGCGGTGGAGTCAGGGGGCGGGCCAGCGGGTGTCTGGGATGTCATGGTGCGTTCCCGGGCGCGGCGGCGCCCTGCACGAACAGCGACAAGAGGGCGTCGAATTCCTTGCGCAAGCTGGCGCCGGGCAGGTCCAGCCATCGCAGCAGGGCGCCCAGGTGCAGGAACTGCAACTGGTGGGCCAGGCGTTCGGCGGACAGGTCCGTGCGCAATTGGCCGGCGGCCTGGCCTTGCGCGATCAGCCCTTCGAACAGTGCTTGCATGCCGCTGCGTGGCGATTTTTCGGTGCCGTCATCCGCTCGCAGGGTCGACAGGCGGTACCGCAGGTACGGGCCCAGATACGCACGGTTCGATTCAGACCAGTGCGCCGACGCATGCAGCACGCGCTTGAGCCGTTTCGCGAAGTCGGGCTGGGCGCGCAGGGCCGGCAACAGCTCGGCCGCGCTCGCAGCCAGTTCAGTATGGAAGCGATGCGCCAGCAACGCTTCCTTGACCGGAAAGTGGTTGTACAGCGTGCCCTTTGAAACGTCGGCCTGGGCCGCGATCTGTTCCATGGTGACCGCGTCATAGCCCAGCGTTTCGAACAGGCGATAGGCGGTCTGGGCCAGATGGTCCAGCGTTTGCTGGCGCTTGCGTTCGCGCAGGCCGGGGGCGGGGAGAGCGGGCGTGGGCATGGGGCTGTAAATTGTTGGACGACGAATAATATTATACGTCGTTCAATAATTTACGGAAACCTCAGGGGCCGTGCCCCCCCGCACCCGCCAAGCGTCATGCCGCGGCCGGCATCCTGCCGTTCAGCAGGTAATCCATCAATTCCCGTACGCTGCGCATGGCGTCGCCGAACGGCAGCTTGGACGCGCCGCGAAAGAACAGGCCGCGGCTGACTTCGCCGCGCATGGCGGCGGCCAGCTTCAGGTCGATGCAGAACTGGCCGAAGCGCGAGATGCCGTCGCGTATGCCGCATTGCGTCAGGCAGTCCATGCGCTGGCTGCAACGACGCGGGTCGCAGCGGGCGCCGGCCTGCAGCGTTTTTTCCTGTCGCAGGTAGCGGGTCAGCCACGGCGTGGCGACGGCGCGGGCGGGCAGGCCGGCCACGCTGGTGAATTCGGCCAGCTTGGTCGGGTCGGCCTGCATCAGCACGCGTTTGAAGTTTTCGTGCGCGTCGCCCTCCTGGGTGACGGCGAAGGCGGTGCCGACCTGCACCGCATCGGCGCCGTTGGCCAGCCAGTGGCGCACCTGCTCGTGGCTGCCCACGCCGCCGGCCACGATCAGGCGCGGTGCGTCGCTGCCCAGTTGCAGGTCGTGGAACAGCTGATGGCATTCGCCCAGCACGCGCTTGAATTCGAAGCGTTCGTCGTGGATGTCGTCCAGGCGCGCGGCGCCCAGGTGGCCGCCCGCGTAGCCGGGGTGTTCGATGACGACGGCGTCGGCCATGCGGCCCTTTTTCATCCATTTCTTCAGCACGGCGGCCACGCCGCGCGCTTCGGACAGGATCGGGATCAGCGCGACCTTGGGGTAATCGGCGGTCATGTCGGGCAGGTCCAGCGGCAGGCCGGCGCCCATGACGATGGCCTGGGCGCCGCTCTCGCAGGCCTGGCGCACCAGCGCGGGATGGTCGCGCACGGCTTTCATGACGTTCACGGCCACCAGGCCGCGGCCCTCGGCCATGTCCAGCGCGGCGCGCACTTCACGGTCCAGCGCGACGCGGTTGGCGTCATCGATGCGCTCGCGGTCGCGGCAGTGCTCGGTCTGTTCGACCAGGTCGGGGTGGTGATGGCGCAAGTCCACACTGGCAATGGTGCCGACCGCGTTCTGGCTGGCGACGGCGCCAGCCAGGCGATGGGCGGACACGCCCACGCCCATGCCGCCCTGGACGATGGGCAGCAATTCGCGTCCAGCGAGGGTGAGTGATTGGAACCACGTCATGAAGAAGCCTTTCATAGGAACAGTGGTTCCGAGGCTAGAGCAAGGCATGACGCGCCGCTTTGCGCGGGATCAAGTGGGAGGGGGATACAGGCGGAGCGCGCGGGCTCCGCCTGGAGCGGCAGCGGGTTACGCCACCAGCTTGACCAGCGCCGGCACCGTCAGCACGGCGGTGTAGTAGCCCATGAACTGCACGCCGGTGTTAAAGCCGAACAGGCGCGACAAGAGGCCGCCAAACAGGCCCATGGTCAGGATCACCAGCAGGCCCAGGAACTGGCCTTCCCAGACGCTGATCACGATGATCAGGCCGACGAAGGTGGCAATGATGGCCTCGTGGCTGACCTTGCGCGACACGAACAGCGCGGCGCGGCGCGCGAAGTTCATGGCGAACGGGTACGACACCACCGCCGCCAGCAACACCGCCAGCATGCCGTAGCCCAGGAATTCCCAGTGGTTCAGCAGGTTGTGCAGGTTGTGGGTTTCGCCGGTGGCCGCATCCACCGTGAAGCGGGGCGGGGCGTTGAACAGCGGCGCGGCGGGGCCGGCAGCCACCGGGCTGAGCGGCAGGCCGAAGGCGATCAGCGGAATCAGGGCCTCGGCGATGTAGGTCGCCTCGGTAACGCCATTGCGCGCGCTGAGCACGGTGGTCAGGCGATGGTAGGCGTGCTTGATGCGCGAGCCGACCAGTTCGCCCAGCACCACGGTCATGGCGACCGGGCTGAACACGAAGGTGGCGCTGGAAATCGTGGCGGTGGCCAGCGTCCAGCGGGTCTGGATGCGGTCCATGACCTTCAGCGGGTTGGGGAAGTAACCCGACCAGCCCTTCACATCCGGCGCCAGCGAGAACGTGCGCACCTTGTCGCGCATCATCTTGGCGCGGCCCTGCGGCGCGATCACGGTGAACAGGTCGGCGATCAGCGGGCCGATGGCAATGCCCAGGAAGTAGCTGATGCTGAGCTTGACGCCGTACTTGGCCGTCAGGCTTTGCAGCGCCACGATCACCACCACGAAGGGCACCAGCAGCGCCACGGCAGCCCAGCGGCCGGCCGAGAAGTAGGCGATCAGCACGGCCGCGGCCAGGAAGATCCACGGCGCCGACTTGGTGATGGCGCCGCCGAACGGCGCCAGCAGCACGGCAAACAGCACCGCCAGCGGCACGGCCACGAAGGCCGCGACGATGGCGCCGGACACCATCTTGCGCAGCGCGATGTGCGGCACGCCCAGCTTGCGCAGCATGTTGGCGTCCTGCAGCAATGGCGTGGCCAGGGTGTCGCCGGGTATGCCCAAGAGCGCGGTCGGCACGGCATGGGTCATGTGCTTGGCGACGGCGCCGGCCAGGAAGAAGGTGAAGACGCCGGCGGGCGGCACGCCCAGCAGCACGACCAGCAGCGTCAGCGGGGCCAGCGTGGTGGTCTCGTCGGTGCCGGACACCAGGCCGATGGCGGCGAATACCACGGCGCCTAACAGGCCCATGGCTGCGGCCACCATGATTTGTTCAAGCAGTGCGGGATCGCTCATGCCAGCACCTCTTTGGCGGCGCCTTGCGGCAGGTTGCGGGCGGCGGGCGCGGGGGCCGGCGCGGCGAACAGTTCGTACAGGTCCAGTGCTTTCAGTTCTTCGACCACTGCGGGCGGCAGGTCGGCCAGGGTGCCCAGGCCGCCGGGTTGCGCGGCCAGTTCGGCCAGCACCTCGGCGCGCCAGGCGGGATCGTGCGAGGCGCTGTGCTCGACCACTTCGCGCTTGGGCGGGAACAGGCGTGCGCAGATCACGCCGGCCAGCACGCAGCCGGCCAGGCCCGCCAGCATGGCATAGGCGTGGGCCAGCTCGGGCGAGGCCACGCGGGTGCGCAGCCAGCTGCTGGCAGCGTAGAAGCCGGCCACGCTGACGCCGATGCCGATGGCGATCGCCCAGGCCAGGTGGCGCAGGTCGACCGTGTCGTTCCATACTTCGGCCAGGCGTCCGGTGGACGCCTTGCTGTCTCTATCCATGTCTGTCTCCTTGATGGATGGGCGGCGGCCAGGTCTGGCGCGCCGCCTCTGTTCTTGTGCGGCCGGCGGTTTGCCGCCGGCCGGTGCCGGGCCCCTAGGCCGGTTTACGCAGTTCCTCCAGCAGTGCCACGGCGCGGTCGGTGCGCACGTCGTGTTCCGCGGCCATGCGCTTGGCGATGGCGTCGATTTCGGCGCCGACGGCGCCTGCCGTCAACGCGATGTTGCGCGCGTGCAGCGCCATGTGGCCGCGCTGGATGCCTTCGGTGGCCAGGGCGCGCAGCGCGCCCAGGTTCTGCGCCAGGCCGACGGCCACGGCAATCTCGCCCAGTTCCTGGGCCGAGCGCACCGCCAGGATCTTGAGCGCGATGCGTGCCAGCGGATGGGTCTTGGTGGCGCCGCCCACCAGGCCGACCGGCATCGGCATTTCCAGCGTGCCGACCAGGGCGCCCGCAGCGTCTTTTTCCCAATGCGTCAGCGATGTGTAGCGGCCGTCGCGGCAGGCGTAGGCGTGGGCGCCGGCTTCGACGGCGCGCCAGTCGTTGCCGGTGGCGACGATGACCGGGTCGATCCCGTTCATGATGCCCTTGTTGTGCGTGGCGGCCCGGTAGGGGTCGATGGCGGCGAAGGTGTAGGCGTCCAGCACGCCTTCGATGATCTCGGCGCCGCTGCGGTCCTTGGTGTCCAGCACGTCGGGCGTCAGGCGCACGCGGGCCCGCGACAGGCGCAGGTCGGCCAGGTTGGACAGGATGCGCAGGCGCACCGAGCCGCCGGTGATTTCCTCGACCAGCGGGGCGACGGCCTCGGCCATGGTGTTGACGGTGTTGGCGCCCATGGCGTCGCGCACGTCCACGATCAGGTGCAGCACGATCATCGGGCCGCGCGGGGTATCGGCGAACACGTGCACTTCAATGTCCTGGCAGCCGCCGCCCAGGCCGATCAGCACCTTGTCGCGGCTGTTGGCCAGCGTCACGATGCGTTCGCGTTCGCGCAGCAGCGCCAGGCGCGCGCCGTGCGGGTCGGTCAGGCCCAGCACCTGCACCTGGGCGCGCATCAGCGGCCGGGTGCTGGACGTTTCGAAGCCGCCGCCGCTGCGCGCCAGCTTGGCCATGAACGAGGCGGCCGCCACCACCGACGGCTCTTCCACCGCCATGGGCACCAGCACGTCGCGGCCGTTGATCTGGAAGTTGCCGGCCACGCCCAGCGGCAGCTCGAAGGCGCCGATGACGTTTTCGATCATGCCGTCGGCGCGGTCCAGGCCCAGCGCGCCGGGTTCGGCCAGCAACTGGCGTTCTTCGGGCGTCAGTTCGGCGGCATCGGCGATGGCCGACAGGCGTTGGGCGGGGGTGAGGGCGCGGAAGTTCGGCAGGCGTGAATCGGCCACCATGGCATGTCTCCATATAAGAATCAGGTGGCGAGATTCTAGGTAAACTGTACCGGCATTCAGAGGTACAGTTTGGACAAACAGTACCATTGCACTGCACCAATTTCGGCCTTCTCCCGACTGGAATCCCACCCCGTGGACGACGACAATCCCCTGGGCCGCGCCCCGCGCGCCGCACCCATCGCCGAAAGCCTGGCCCGCCTGATCGGACGCCAGATCGCCGACGGCGTCTACCGACCCGGCGACAAGCTGCCGTCGCTGCGCGAGCTGGCGCAATTGCACCGCTACGCCAAGAACACGGTGGTGGTGGCGTTTGAAATGCTGGTGGCGCGCGGGCTGGTCGAGCCGCGCCGCGGGTCCGGCTTCTATGTGCTGGACACGGGCCCGGCGCAACGCGCGGCCGACGAAGAACCGGGCCAGCTCAGCCGCGCCATGGACATCGTCTGGCTGATGCGCGAACAGCTGAAGACGCAGCCCGACGCCATCGCCGCGGGCGACGGCTTTCCGCCGGTGGAATGGCTGGCCGACATGCGCATGGACCGCTACCACCAGAAGGTGGTGCGCACCGGCCTGGGCACCTTATTCCGCTACGGCAGCCGCTTTGGCTACGCGCCGCTGCGCGAAAGCCTGGTGCGCAAGCTGGGCGACGTGGGCATCAGCGCCGCGCCGTCGCAACTGGTGCTGACGCACGGCGCCAACGAGGCCATGGACCTGGTGATCCGCTACTTCCTGCCGCCGGGCGCGGCGGCGCTGGTGGACGATCCAGGCTACTACCCTCTGTTCGGCAAGTTGAAGCTGGCGGGGGTGCGCATGCTAGGCGTGCCGCGCCTGCCGGACGGCCCGGACCTGGCCGTGCTGGAAGCCTTGCTGCAGCGCGAGAAGCCGCGGCTGTTCTTCACGCAATCGCTGGCGCACAACCCCACGGGGTCGGATATTTCGCCGGCCAAGGCCTACAAGCTGCTCCAACTGGCCGAACGCTACAACCTGATCGTGGTCGAGAACGACCCCCTGGCCGACTTCAAGCCGACCTCGTCGGTGCGCATGTCGGCGCTGGACCAACTGGAACGCACGGTCTACATCGGCAGCTTCTCCAAATCGTTCTCGGCGGCGCTGCGGGTGGGCTTCATTGCCTGCGGCGCGGCGCTGGCCAGCGACCTGGCCGACCTGAAGGCGCTGGTGCACGTCAGCAGTTCGGAATACTGCGAACGCATGGTCGATGTGATGCTGCGCGAAGGCCACTACGAACGCCACCTGGTGCGCTTGCGCCAGCGTTTGCAGGCCGCCACGGGCAACGCCTTGCAGGTGCTGGATGCGCTGGGGGCCAAGGTGCACGTGCGGCCGACAAGCTCGCTGTATCTGTGGGCGGCGTTTCCGGGCGTGGAAAATTCACTGACGCTGGCGCAGGACCTGATGCCCGAGAAAGTCATCATGGCGCCGGGTCGCGTGTTCAGCGTGGACCCGACGGCGGTGTCGCCCTGGTCGCGCTGCAACGTGGGCGCGGTGGTGTCGCCGCGCTTTCAGACGGCGCTGGCGGCGCAGCTGGGGCCGGCCGGGCGGCGCCCGGGTCAGCGGTAGGCGAACTGTTCGAACAGGGCCTGCAACGCGGCCTGCGCCGGGGCGGTCAGGTGCCAGGCCGGCATCGCGTCGGGACTGGCCCGCGCGCTTTGCACGGCAAAGCGCTTCACGCCGCGGCGCGCCAGTTCGCCGGCCAGGGCCAGCAGCCGGGCTTCGCTCAGCCAGTCCGGATGCCAGGTGATGCGGCATTCGAAATCCACGCCGGCCGTCAGCAATTGCGTCAGGCAGGCCTGGGCGGGGCGTTGCGAGTCGCGCCGACCGGTGATGTCGTCATAGCCTTGCGCGTCGGCCTTGATGTCCAGGCCCACCCAATCCAGGTAGCGCAACACGTCGGCCAGACGCAGCGGGTAGATGCCGGCGGTGTGCAGGCCGATGCGAAAGCCCATGCGGCGCGCCTCGCGGATCATCGAGGGCAGGCGCGGTTCGCTCAGCGGTTCGCCGCCCGAGAACACCACGGCGTCCAGCAAGCCCTGGCGGTTGTCCAGGAAGGCGCGCACGTCGCGCCAGTCGTAGCGCGCGGCGCGGGTCTGCAATTCTGGGTTGTGGCAGTAGTGGCAGCGCCAGGGGCAGCCGGCGATGAAGACCACGGCGGCCAGCGTGCCGGGCCAGTCCACGGTGGAAAACGGCGTCAGGCCGCCCACCGCCGCCGAATGGCGCGGCAGCGGCTGCGTCACCGGACGCGGCGGCGCGGCGTGGGCCACGCGCAGCGCCTGGCGGCGCACGGCCGGGGCGGCCTTGCGGCCAGCGGGCGCGTCAGGCACGCCGTTCGACGAAGAAGCGGCGTTCATTGAATTCGCCTTGTTTGCCGGTGTTGAAGGAAGACACGGGGCGGTGATAGCCCATGACGCGGGTCCAGACTTCGCAGCGCACGCGCTGGCTATCGGGCAGGCGCAGGGCCTGGGGGGCAGTGGGTTCAACAGAGATCAAGGTTTGCATGGCGGTTCCTTGGGGTTGGGCCGGGCGGGAATGCCCGGTGAAAAAATTCAGGCCGGGGCGCAGCACGCCGCCTGCCTGGCTTGCAGTTCGGCGTCGCACTTCGGGCAGAACTCGTGGTGCCCGGCCAGGTAGCCGTGGTGGGGGCAGATCGAGAACGTGGGCGTGACGGTGATGTAGGGCAGCCGGAAATTCGACAGCGCGCGCCGCACCAGCGCCTTGCACGCGTCGGCCGACGACACGGCTTCGTTCATGTACAGGTGCAGCACGGTGCCGCCGGTGTACTTGCCTTGCAGCGCTTCCTGCAGCGACAGCGCCTCGAACGGGTCGTCGGTGTGGCCCACCGGCAATTGGCTGGAATTGGTGTAGTACGGCTGGGCCGCGGTGCCGGCTTGCAGAATGCCCGGCCAGCGCTTTTTGTCTTCGCGGGCAAAGCGGTAGGTGGTGCCTTCGGCCGGCGTGGCTTCCAGGTTGTAGAGGTGGCCGGTTTCTTCCTGGAACTGCGTCATGCGCTCGCGCACCCGGTCCAGCAGGCGCACGGCCAGCGCGTGGCCGGCAGGCGTGGTGACGTCGTCGGTATCGCCGCTGAAATTGCGGATCATCTCGTTGATGCCGTTCACGCCCAACGTGCTGAAGTGATTGCGCAGCGTGCCCAGGTAACGCCGGGTGTAGGGATACAGGCCTTGGTCGATGTAGCGCTGCACCACCTTGCGCTTGGTTTCGAGCACGTCGCGGCCCAGGCCCAGCAGATGGTCCAGGCGCGCCATCAGCGCGGCTTCGTCGCCCTGGCAGGTATGGCCCAGGCGGGCGCAGTTCACCGTCACCACGCCGACCGAGCCGGTCTGCTCGGCCGACCCGAACAGGCCGTTGCCGCGCTTGAGCAGCTCGCGCAGGTCCAGTTGCAGGCGGCAGCACATGGATCGCACCATGTGCGGTTCCAGGTCGGAATTCAGGAAGTTCTGGAAGTAGGGCAGCCCGTAGCGCGCGGTCATCTCGAACAGGCGCGTGGTGTTGGGGTGGTCCCAGTCGAAATCGGGCGTGATGTTGTAGGTGGGAATGGGGAAGGTGAACACGCGCCCCTTGGCGTCGCCGGCCATCATCACTTCGATGTAGGCGCGGTTGATCATGTCCATTTCGACTTGCAGATCGCCGTAGGCAAAGGGCATTTCCTCGCCGCCCACGTAGGGAATCTGCTCCTTCAGGTCGGCCGGGCAGGTCCAGTCGAAGGTCAGGTTGGTGAACGGCGTCTGCGTGCCCCAGCGGCTGGGCACGTTCAGGTTGTAGATCAGTTCCTGCATGGCCTGCTTGACCTCGCCGTAGGTCATCGCGTCGCGGCGGATGAAGGGCGCCATGTAGGTGTCGAACGAACTGAACGCCTGCGCGCCGGCCCACTCGTTCTGCAGCGTGCCCAGGAAGTTCACGATCTGGCCGATGGCCGCCGACATATGGCGCGGCGGCGTGGCCTCGACCTTGCCGGGAATGCCGTTGAAGCCTTCGGTCAGCAGCTGGCGCAGCGACCAGCCGGCGCAATAGCCGCTGAGCATGTCCAGGTCGTGGATGTGGATGTCGCCTTCGCGGTGGGCGCGGCCGGCCTCGGGCGTGAAGACGTTGGACAGCCAGTAATTGGCGGTGACCTTGCCGGCCACGTTCAGGATCAGTCCGCCCAGGCTGTAGCCCTGGTTGGCGTTGGCGTTGACGCGCCAGTCGCGCTGTTCCAGGTATTCCTCCATGGCGCTTTCCACGTCCACCAGCGTGTGGCGCAGCGAGCGCAGGCGGGCGTGCTGTTCGCGGTACACGATGTAGGCGCGGGCGGTGCGCCAGTAGCCGGCGCGCACCAGCGTCTCTTCGACCTGGTTCTGGATGGTCTCTACGCCGGGGCAGACATTGCCGTCGGCGGTTAGCGCGTCGATCACGGCAGCGGTCAGCGCCTGGGCGACGTCGGCATCCAGTTCGCCCGTGCTGTGGCCTGCGGCGGCGATGGCCGCGGCGATCTTGGCGCGGTCGAATTCCACGACTCGGCCGTCGCGCTTGAGGATGTGTTCGAGTTGCATCGCTGACACCATATGTTGTGGGGTGAGAAAACTCTACCACCACCTATGGTGTTAAATGCGGCCCAGCCTCGCTGTTTGTCGGTCGGGTTTGATGCGGGTCAAATGGCGCGGGGCGCACCCGCGCCGGCGCAATCCGGCGGCGCGGTCCTAGAACCCGAAGCTGACGCCCGCGATGGAAATCACCACCGCCAGGGCTGCCGTGCGCATCGCCGGGCGCGGCGCCCACGACAGCATGCCGACCCACAGCAGGGCGCCGGCCGACAGCCAGCCCAGCCAGGCCACCACGCCCACGGTATTGCCCCACAGGCCCACGCAGGGCAGCAGCGCCAGCAGCAGCAACAGGATGCCTGCGCCACGCAGCACGCGGGTATGGCTGGCCGACGGGTCGCGGCCCCAGACCTGGTCGTAATGGCGCGGCATGGCCAGGCTGAGACAAGCCATGCCGGAATAGGTCAGCAAGAGCGCCATGGCAATGCCGGCGGCGTCATTCAGATTCATGCGGCGGCTTCCTGTGGGGCGCGGGGAGGGCGGGGTTTGCCTTGCGGCGGGGCCGACAGCGGCTTGTTGCGCAATCGTATCGCAGCCCAGGCGGCGGCCAGGCCCGTGGCCATGGCCGTGAGCTCGACGCCCGCGCTTTCCCAGTCGCCGCGGCCGATCTGCGCCAGCGGATGATCGCCCAGCGTCACCAGCGACAGCACGGGCAGCAGCAGGCACAGCGTCGCCAACAGCCCCAGTTGCCCGATCCAGGCGCGCCGCGGCGTGCACAGCCAGGCATGCGCCAAGGTCAGCGCCCACACGATGAAGAACGCGCGCACTTCCCAGCCGGCGCGCTGCGGCAGCGACACGGGCAAGAGGCGGTTGGCCCACAGGTAGGCGATGCAGGCGATGGCCAGCCCCGCCAGCGCGGCCACGTTCAGGCCTTCGATCAGGCGGTAGACGCGCGCGGTGGCGGCGCCGAATTCGTTGCCCATCTTGGTACGGCGCTTGACCATGAACAGCACGGCGCCGGTGCCCATCATGGCGGCGCCGGCCAGGCCGCACAGGAAATACAGCCATTTCATGGCCAGCCCGCCGAACTTGACCATGTGCAGGTCGGACATGACCTGGCGGGTCAGCGATGCGCTGCCGCCGTGCACGCCGCCGGGCGTGCGCATGCGCAGCACGTCGCCGGTGGCGCCGGAAAACTCCACCATGCCGGTGGTGCTGCTGATCGACCGGTACGTCGTGGCGTCTTCGTTCCAGCCATACACGCCGATGCGCATGGCGCCGTCTTCGGGGTTGTTGATGACGATGGCGCGGGCGCTCTGGCCGATCATCTGTTCGGCGCGGGCCACGAGGGGTTCCAGCGCCGGCACGGCCAGGGGCGTGCCGGTGGGGGCAGGCTTGTCTTCGCCCAGCAGTTCGGTCAGGTACTGGCGCGAGGCTTGCATGCCGGACCCGTAGGCCGCCACCATGGGCGCGGGCATCAGCGACACGCTGGAAATCACGATGCCGGTGTAGACGATCATGAACTGGAACGGCAGGGTCAGCACCGCGGTCGCGTTGTGCGCGTCCAGCCACGAACGCTGGCCTTTCCTGGCGCGGAAAGTGAAGAAGTCCTTGAAGATGCGCTTGTGCGTGACCACGCCTGACACCATCGCCACCAGCATTGCCATGGCCGCGAAGGCCACGATCCACAGGCCGACAGGATCGGTGTGCAGGGTGTAGTGGAAGTCGACGAAGTGCGTGCCGCCGATCGTGGCGCGCGCGGCGCCGTGGGCATCTTCGGCAAGTTCCTCGCCCGTGTCGGGGTTCAGTTCGGCGTCGGCGTATTGGCCGTTCTTGTCGAACCAGTAGGCCACCAGGCCGTTGTCGTGGAAGCGGTCGACGGGCCAGATCTCCCACATGCCGGCGCCGGGGTGGTGGCGCGTCATGTACTGCACCGCCAGTTCAAGCCGGCGTTCGCGGTTCACGGGGGCGGACGTCTGCTGCGCGGCCCGGGCTTCGGCGGCGTGGTGCTCGGGCGTCATCCAGTGCGTGATGGCCTCGGAAAACACCGCCAGCGAGCCGGTCAGGAACACGGCGAACAGCAACCAGGAAAACCACAGGCCGACCCAGGTGTGCAGCCAGGCCATGGATAAGCGGAAACCGGATTTCAGGGCGAGCCTCTTTCTTGTCGACGCGGCCGCAGGGCTGGGCGCGCGGGCATTTTATTGAGAATGGTTGCGATTCTAATCTAAATGGGGTCGGAAGGGGCGGTGCGCCTTGCCTGGCGCCCGCCGCGCCGGCGTTCAGCCGCCGCGCTTGACCTGATTCGGCAGGACATCGTGGACGCGCTTGAACGCGCTGGAGAAGTGGCTCATGTTGGTGTAGCCGAGTTTCAGGCCGGCCTGCGACACGCTGTGTCCGCCGGTCGCGATCAGGTCCCAGGCCGCGCGCATGCGTTCACGCTGGTAGAACGCGTGCACGGGCAGGCCGAAATGCTGCTTGAACACCTGCTTGAGCTTGAAGGTGTTCATGCCGCATTGCCGCGCCAGGTCGGCAATGGAGGGCGGTTGCGCCAGGTCGGCCAGCAGCAGGCTGCGCGCGTGGATCAGGCGCTCGTGGTCGCCCCGGCGCACGACGGCGGTCTGGGTGAACGCACCGTCGGAGCGGGCGGCGCCGCGTACCCGCAGCACCTGGATCAGGAACTCCAGGCTCTTGGCCTCGCGCAGCAGCGGCGAGCTGGCGCTGCCCATCAGGGCGTCGTCCAGTTCTTGCGCGGCCTGCAGCAACCGCAGGTCGCTTGGCGTGATCCACAGGCCCAGGCCGCGTTCCAGATCGCGGGCCAGGGCATCGCCGTCTTCCCCGGCGATCTGGCGCAGCAGGGCGGGGGCAACCAGCAACCCTACATGCGGCATGTCGCCGGTCATGTGCGTGTGCCAGGGTCCGCCGGCCAGCGTGCCGCACAGCAATTGGCGGCTTTGCAGTTGCTGCTGGCGGCCGTCCACGGCGACGTCCATGCCGCCCTTGGGCCAGATCGACAGCAGCACGCGCTGGTCGGAATCGCAGATCAGGCAATCGGCGGGCTGCTCGTAGCGGCTATGGCTGGCAAACGCCGTCAGGCCGTTGCCGGTCTGGTGCACGGCATTGGGCTGGGGCGCGGCGGGCCACAGTTCGGGCGGCGGGTTGGGGTCGTCGGGCAGATGCCGGGCAAGGTCGATCAGCGGCAGGTCCATCGCAAATGCTCCCGATCCGGGTAGGAATACTGCCGATCCGGGCAGTAATTGTTAATGAGAATCGCTATTGTATGGCGGATTCCTTCCCCTCTCCTGTGCGATTCCATGTCCATGCCTACCCGAACCTCTTTGGCGCTCAGCCTGTCCTTGGCGCTGGCCGCGCCCCTGTCCCTGCGTGCCGCGCCGCCCGAGGCGAATGCCCAGGCAGCCCCCGACGTGGCCAGGCTGGCCCCGGTGGTGGTGACCGCCACCAAGCAATCGGCCGCCGAGCAGGTCACGCCGGCCAGCGTCACCGTCATCGACGGGTTGGCCGTCGAACGCGAAGGGCTCGATAGCCTGTACGACGTGGCCTACCGCTCGCCCAACGTGTACTTCACCAGCTTCACGCAGAACACGCCCAGCATCACCATCCGCGGGCTGGGGTTCTCGGACGATGAGTCCGACAGCACCAGCACCAGCGCGCTGATCGACGGCGTGCCCATGACGGTGACGACGTTGGGACAGCTGTTCGACGTGCAGCAGATCGAAGTGCTGCGCGGCCCGCAAAGCACGCTGTACGGACAGAACAGCATGGGCGGCCTGGTGGCGGTGCGCACCCGCGACCCGGGTTTCGAATTCGGCGGCAACGCGCAGGTGGAATACGCCACCGGCAACCGCCGGCGCGAGACGGCGGGCCTGGACATTCCGTTGTCCGACCGCACGGCCATCCGCATCGCGGGCGGCGCCGACAACGCCGACGGCTACGTCAAGAACGACGCCCTGGACCGGGACAATACGGGCGGCTGGCGCAGCCGCTTCGGCCGCATCAAGTTCCTGCACGTGGACGATGCAGGCGGCGAATGGCGGCTGGGCGTGCACGGCGTGAACACCAAGGGCGGCAACGATTTCTTCACGACGCGCAGCCTGGCGGACGATCACCATTCCGCCAACGGCGACGCGGGGCAGAATGACTTGTCGTACACCCTGGTGACGGGGTCGTACGACCGCCAATTGGCCAACGGCAACCGCCTGGCCGTCAACCTGGGCGGCAGCCGGGTCGACTGGGATTACTGGCTGCCCGAATCCGTCTTTGGCGGGGTCAGCGGCTTTAACGCGTCCACCGAGCAATACAGCGGCGAGGCCCGCCTGTCGCACACGCCCGACGGCGATGCCGGCCTGGACTGGATGGGCGGCATCTATGCGTCGAAGATCCGCCGCGATTCGCCCTATACCTTCGGCATGGCCGATGTGTTCAGCAGCGTGACGTCGGCCCGCATCAAGGGGTCGACCGCGGCGATCTTCGGCGAGCTGGGCTGGCGCTTCAATCCGCAATGGCGCGTGGCGGGCGCCTTGCGCGTCGAACGCGACGAGCGCCGCATGGATTGGCGCAGCACGCAAAGCGCCGGGTCGTACAGCGCCGTGGAAACGCTGCGCAGCAAGACCCACGACACCGTGCTGCTGCCGCGCCTGACGCTGGAATACCGTCCTGATGCGCAGCAATTCGCCTGGGCGACGCTGGCACGCGGCTACAAGGCGTCGGGCTTCAATCAGTACGCCACCGACAGCGCGTCCGCCGCGCAGGCGTATCAGCCCGAATACGGCAACTACGCCGAACTCGGTTACCGCCTGCAAGGGGTGGACGAGACCTGGAACGTGAGCGCGGTGGGCTTCTATACCAAGCTGCGCGACCAGCAGGTCGTGACGATCGGCAGCGGCGGCCAAAGCCTGACCACCAACGCGGGCCGCTCGCATAACCTGGGCATGGAACTGTCCGGCACCTGGCGCCCCGTGCGCAGCGTGGACCTGACGGCGTTTGTGGGACTGGTCAAGGCGGTGTACGACGACTACAGCACCGGCGGGGTCGACTATTCGGGCCAGCAGTTTCCGAATACGCCGCGCCAGAGCTATGGCGTGACGGCGGCGTGGCGCTTCGCGCCGGGCTGGGAAGCGGGCCTGGCGGTGCGCCACCAGGGCTCGTCCAACCTGTATCCCACCACCACGGTCAAGAACGACGCCTACACCTTGCTGGACGCGCAACTGTCCTACCGCGTCGATCGCCACTGGACGGTGGGCGTGTACGGCAAGAACCTGACGGACCGCGTCTATTACACCCGGGCGCTCAATGACCTGGTGGTGGCCGGCACCGGCCGCGTGGTGGGCGTGCGCGTGGGCCTGGACTTCTAGCATGACGACGCAACCCTTGCCTGACCGGCGCAGCCAGTTCATCGCCCTGGGCCTGATGTATTTCGCGCAGGGCCTGCCGGGCGGCCTGGCCTTCAATGCGCTGGGCGTGCTGATCCGCGACGGCGGCCACAGCGTGTCCGACGTGGGCCTGACCGGCCTGGCGTTCCTGCCGTGGGCGCTGAAATTCCTGTGGGCCGGGCCGATCGAAAACTGGTGCGCGCGGCGCAGCTACGCCTATGTGATCGGGGCCACGCAGTGGCTGGCCATCGTCTTGTGCCTGCTGCTGTCGTACTTTCCGCCGTCCACCGAACTCTATCTGTGCGTCGCGGGCGCGGTGGCGCTGAACCTGGTGTGCGCCACGCAGGACATCGTGACCAATGCCTATGCCGTGGCCCGCATGCAGGGACGCACGGCGGGCGCCGCCAACGCGATCCAGGTGACGGCGTTCATCGGCGGGATGCTGGCCGGTGGTGGCGGCTTGCTGGTGGTGCACCAGCATTGGGGCTGGACGGTGGCCGTGCAGTTGATGGCCGGGTTGATGCTGCTGCTGTACCTGCCCTTGCTGCTGGGCAAGCGCTGGCGGCGGGTGCCGGCAGCGGCTGACGGCGCCACGCCGGCCGGCCCGGTGGGGCGGGTGCGGTTGCGCGACCTGCGCGAACACCGCGACCTGGGCTGGGCCTTGTTTATCGCCGTGCTGTTCAAGTGCGCGGGCACGGCCGTGGCCGTGTTGCTGCAACCCTGGCTGATCGACCACGGCCTGTCGGTGGCGCAGGCGGGCGGGCTGCAGGTCAGCAACCTGGTGGCCAATGCGGTGGGCGGGGTCTTGATCGGCATTCCCCTGATCCGCCGCCTGGGTGACCGGGGCGCCGTGGCCGCGTCGTTGACGGGGGTGACGCTGCTGCTGGGTACGGCCTGGTGCCTGCAATGGGCGCAGGTCAGCGACACCCGCGTGATCTTCGCTGCGTTCGCGGTGCAGTCGCTGGCGGAAGGCGCCATGTACGTATCGGTATGGACGTTGTTCATGAACTGGGCCTCGCCGCGCCGGCCGGGCACGGACTACACGGTGATGCAGTGCTGCGAGAGCCTGTCCAACGCCATCGCGGCGGCGGCCATCGGCGGGCTGGGCCAGGCGCTAGGCTATGGCCGTGCGTTCGGGCTGGCCTGGGCGGTGGCGGGGGTGGCCTTGCTGGGCATCGTCTGGAGCCTGCGCCGGCTGGATGGAGCCGTCCGATGAGCGCGCAGCCGGTGCGGCAAGACGCCGGTGTGCCGGCGGGTGACGCGTCCGATCCGGCGATGGATGCCGGGGGGCACGGCTTTGCCAGCCTGGTGCGGCATTCGCCGGGGCTGCTGGGCTTGTCGGTCGTGGTAGCGATTGTGTCCGCGGCGCTGAGCGTGGCGCCATTCTGGCTCATCTACCGCATGGCGGTGCAATGGCTGGCGCCCGCGCCCGACATGGCGCTTGTCTGGCGCCTGGCGGGCTGGACGCTGGCGGCGCTGGCGCTGCGCTGGGCGGCCATGGCGGTCAGCCATATCCTGGCGCACCACGGCGCCTTCAGCATCCAGCATCGGTTGCGGCTGGCGGTGGCGCGCAAGCTTGGCCGGGTGCCGCTGTCGTTTTTCTCGGCGCGCGGCCGCGGCGGCCTGCGGCGGGTGCTGACGGATGACGTGAACGGCCTGGAAGGTTTCCTGGCGCACATGCTGCCCGACGCCGTGGCGGCTGCCGTGGTGCCGCTGGCGGCGCTGGCGGTGCTGTTCGCGGTGGACTGGCGCATGGCGCTGGCCGCGGTCGCGCCCCTGCCGGCGGCGCTGGTGGCGCAGGCGGTCCTGATGCGGCAGGCCGCCAAGGGGGCGGGCCAATGGAACGCATTGCAGCGCGAGATCGCCGACCAGGTCGGCGAATACGTGCGCGGCGTGCAGGTGGTGAAGTCGTTCGGGCGGGATGCACGGTCGTTCAGCCGCCTGGCCGCCGCCATTCGCGGGTCCGCGGACTGGGTGGCCCACTATGCGCGCACCAGCGCCCGGGGCTGGCTGGTCTATACGGGGCTGCTCTCGTCCAACCTGCTGCTGGTGGCGCCGCTGGGCGTGTGGCTGCACGCGCAAGGCACGCTGGACCTGGCCACGTTGTTCCTGTTCCTGCTGCTGTCGCCTGCCGTATTGCAGCCCTTGTTGCGCCTGACGTTCGCCCTGGGCGAACAGTCGCAGCGCAAGCAGGCGCTGGGCAATATCAACGCCGTGCTGGCCGCGCCCGCGCTGGCCGAGCAGGCCGGCGCCGTCGTGCCATCCGGCCCGCTGCACATCGAATACGACGGCGTCAGCCATCGCTATGGCGACAGACTGTCGCTGGACGGGGTGTCGTTTCGGGCCGAGGCCTGTCGGTTGACCGCGCTGGTGGGCGCCAGCGGATCCGGCAAAAGCACGCTGGCGCGGCTGTTGCCGCGCCTGTACGACGCGAGTGCCGGGCAGGTGCGCGTGGGGGGGCGCGACGTGCGCGACTGGCCATTGGACGCGTTGCTGGCGCAGGTCAGCGTGGTGTTCCAGGACGTCTTCCTGTTCCACGGCACCATCGCCGACAACCTGCGGCTGGCGCGGGCGGATGCCACCGCCGCGCAGCTGGAAAGCGCCGCGAGCGCGGCCAGCGCCCATGACTTCATCATGGCCTTGCCGCATGGCTACCAGACCGTCGTCGGCGAACGCGGCGCGCGGCTGTCGGGCGGCGAACGTCAGCGGCTGTCGATCGCCCGTGCGCTGCTGAAAGACGCGCCCATCCTGCTGCTGGATGAAGCCACGTCCAGCATCGATGCCGAAAACGAAGCCCTGGTGCAGGACGCGCTGTCGCGGCTGTGTCGGGGCCGCACGGTGCTGATGATTGCGCACCGGCTGCATACGGTGATGCAGGCGGACCGCATCGTCGTGATGGACCGGGGGCGGGTCGCGGGGCAGGGCACGCATGACCAACTGCTGGCCGGCTGCGCGGCCTATCAGGATTTATGGCGCGACCACGAGGCCGCGCGCAATTGGCGCCTGGTCGCCAAGGGAGAACAAGCATGATCCGAGCATTGGCGCAGGCCGGGTTTCGCCTGGCGGGGCGGCGTGATGCGCGGTTGGCGCGGGGCGTGGCCTGGGCGGTGGCCGAAGGGGCGCTGAGCGCCGCGTTCTACGGCGCGCTGTATCTGCTGTTGCGGCGGGGGTTTGCGGGCACGGCGTCGCCGACATTCATCGTAGGGGCGGGCGCGGGGCTGGCGTTGCTGGTCTGGCTGCGCATCGCGGCCGGCCAGCGCGCCATGCCGCTGATCTTCGCCGGCGCCTACGCCATGATGGGCGAGGCGCGGCTGCGGCTGGCAGACCACCTGCGGCGCTTGCCGATGGGCTGGTTCGAACGGCAACGCACCGGCGACCTGGCGGCGCGGCTGACGTCCGACCTGGAGATGGTCGAGTCGATCTGGTCGCACTTCCTGGGCGTGTTCATTTCGGGCCTGGCGATGCCGTGTTTCCTGCTGCTGTTCCTGGCCTGGCTGGATGCGCCGATGGCGTTGGGCGTGGCGGCCGTGGTGCCGCTGGCGGCGCTGGCGATGGCGTGGACGCAGCGCGTGGCGCGGCGCCCCGGCCAGCGGATGTTTGCCGCCAACGAAGCGGCCCAGGCGGCGCTGGCCGAATACGTGGCCGGGGTGCCAGTGTGGCGCGGCTTCGGTCGGCACGGCCAGGCCTGGCAGCGGCTGCGCGGCATCCTGGACGAGCAGTTGGCCGCGGTGACCGCCGTGGAATCCAGGCCGGCGCCCTGGCTGGCGTTGTTTGGCTTCGTGCTGGAGGCGGGGTTCGTCGTGTTGGCGTTGGCGGGTGCCGCGCGACTGGCCGACGCGTCGTATTCGCCAGAGCAGCTGTTGCTGTTCCTGGTGGTGGCGCTGCCGCTGTACCGGCAATTGTTCGAGGTGGGCCTGTCGACCTTGCTGCTGCGCTTTGCGCAGCGCGCCATGGGCCGCATCGAAGCGGTGCTGCACGAACCCATGCTGCCTGAGCCCGAACGCCCGTCGGCGCCGCAAGGCCTGGACGTTGAACTGCGTGACGTGCGCTTCGCCTACGAAGGCGGCGAACCGGTGCTGGACGGCGTGTCGTGCCGCATCCCGGCCAACGGGCTGACCGCCATCGTCGGCCGCAGCGGCGCCGGCAAGACCACGTTGGTGCACCTGCTGGCGCGGTTGTGGGATGTGACGGCAGGGTCCATCCGGCTGGGCGGGGCCGACCTGCGGCAGCTGGGCACACAGGCCCTGCATGAACGCGTGGCCATCGTGTTCCAGGACGTGGTGCTGTTTTCGGGATCGGTGCGCGACAACCTGCTGATCGGCAGGCCGGGCGCGACGCATGCCGAGATCGAAGCCGCGGCGCGGCGTGCCCATGCGCACGACTTCATCATGGCGCTGCCGCAAGGCTACGACACGGTGCTGTCGGAAAACGCCGAATCATTGTCGGGCGGTGAACGCCAACGGCTGGCCATTGCCCGGGCGCTGCTCAAGGATGCGCCGATCCTGTTGCTGGACGAGGCCACCGCCAGCGTGGACCCGTCGGCCCAGGCCGAGATCCAGCGCGCCATTGGCGATCTGGCGCGCGGGCGCACGGTCGTGGTGATTGCCCATCGCCTGAACGCGATCCAGCACGCCGATCAGATCCTGGTGCTGGATGCCGGCCGCCTGCGCGAAGCCGGCACGCATGCCGAATTGCTGGCGCAGGGCGGCATCTATGCCGCGATGTGGCAGCGCCAGCAGCAGGCGCGGGGATGGCGTTTGCAGTCGCTGCCCTGACAGGGGCCGGCGCCGTTCGGCTCAATCCAGCTTGATGTCGGCGCGCCGGCCCACTTCGGCAAAGGTGCGCAGCTCGTCTTCCATGCGGGCCTTGAAGGCCGGGCCGGGCAGGTACACGGGTTCCAGCGCCAGGTCATTGATGGCGCGGCGCACCTGCGGGTCCTGCATGATGCTAGACACCGCGTGGTTCAGCGTATCCAGTACCGGGGCCGGGGTGCGGGCCGGCGCCACCAGGCCGTACCAGCCCACCATCGACACGCCGGGCAGGCCGCTTTCGATGAAGGTGGGTACGTCGGGCAGTTGCGGCACGCGGTGTTCGCCGGTGACGGCCAGCGCGCGCACCTTGCCAGCCTTGACCTGCGGCGCGGCCGACGACACGGTATCCACGCCCAGCGCGATCTCGCCGCCGATGAGCGCCGTGATGAACTGGGCGCTGCCCTTGTAGGGCACCGGCGTCATCTTGGCGCCGGCGGCCTCGGCAAACATTTCACCCACCAGATGCGGTGCGGACCCCGGGCCGAAGGTGCCGTACATCAGGCCGCCGCTGGCGCTGTGGCGGCGGGCCAGTTCGGCGGCTTCCTGGGCGGTGTTGGCCGCCAGGCCGTTCTGCACCAGCAGCACCACCGGGGCCAGCGCGACGATGGCGATGTGCTCGAAGCTGGCGCGCGGGTCGTAGGGCAGCGACGGCTTCAACGCGGGCAACACCGTGTAGGTGGTGCTGCCCGACAGCAGCAGCGTGTAGCCGTCGGGCTGGGCGCGCGCCACGGCATCGGCGCCGATGACGGTGGAGGCGCCGGGCCGGTTTTCCACGATGACGGCCTGGCCCAGCTTGCCCGACAGCTTGTTGGCCAGCAGGCGCGCCACGGCGTCGGTGGCGCCGCCCGGGGTAAACGGCACGACCAGCTTGATGGCCTGTTCAGGATAGGCGGCGCGGGCGTCGTCCGCCCAGGTCGCGGCGCAAAGGGTGGCCGCCAGCAGGGCGGCGGCGGACAGGCGGGTCAGGTGGCGGGGGCGCAAGGGCAGGGTCATGGACGGTGTGAGAGCGGGATGGGAGTAATCGGTCAGGCAGCGGGCTTGGCGGCCTGGCGCAGCGCGGCGCCCTGGGCGCCCAGGTCCCAGAACAGGCCCGCCATGATCGCCAGCCCTTCGCGCGCCACGCTGCCCAGCAGGTGTTCGTTGGGCGCATGCTGCGCGCAGGCGGGATAGGAATGCGGCACCCACAGCGTGGGCAGGCCCAGCTGATCGGCGAAGATGTCGTTGGGCAGCGAGCCGCCCAGGTTGGGCAAGAGCGCCGGGCGCACGCCCGTGGTGCGTTCCAGCGAAGCCGCGGCCCAGCGCACCCAGGCATTGTCGGGTGACAGGCGGGTGGCGCCGGCCTGCATGCCCACGCGGATCTTCACGTCGGTGTAGCCCGCCTGGTCCAGGTGGGCGCGCACGTGCGATTCCAGCGCCTTCCAGTCGGTGCCCACCACGAAGCGCAGCTGGCACCAGGCCACGGCCTCGGGCGGAATGGCGTTGACCGGCTTGGCTGGGTCGCCCGCGCCGAAGGTCAGTACGTCCAGGCTGTTCCAGCCGAATACTTTCTCCGGCGCCGACAGGCCCGGTTCGCCCCAATACGCGTTGATCTCGGGATCGTCTGCGCCGCCGCCCACTTCCAGGTCAGCCAGCGCCGCGGCCACCGCCGCGGGGATGAGCGGCGGGCGCAGGCCCGCCACCTGGATGCGGCCGTTGGCGTCCACCAGCGAGGCGATGGCGTGCGACAGCACGATGGCGGGGTTGGCCAGCAGGCCGCCCCAGTTGCCCGAGTGATAGCCGCGTTCACGCGCGCGCAGCGACAGTTCGAAATTCACCGCGCCGCGCGAACCCATGAACAACGTGGGGCGGGCGGCGTTCAGCCGCGGCCCGTCGCTGGCGATGAACACGTCGGCCGCCAGCGCCTCGCGCTGCGCTTCGCAGAACGCCGCCAGCCCGGGCGAGCCGACTTCTTCGCCGGTCTCGATCAGCCAGGTGGCGTTGAAGCCCAGCTTGCCGCCGCGCGCCCGCAGGGTCTGGCGCAGCGCGGTCAGGTTGATGGTGTGCTGCCCCTTGTTGTCAGCCGTGCCGCGGCCGTACCAGCGGTCGCCCTCGACCTGCAGGCGCCAGGGGTCGCGGCCCGCTTCCCACCTGGCCGCGTTGCCGCGCACCACGTCGCCATGGCCGTACATCAGCACGGTCGGCAGCAGTGGGTCTTCGATGCGCCGCGCCACCAGGATGGGCAGGTCCATGCCGGCCGGGTTGGGATGCACCTGACAGGAAAAGCCCAGCTCGACCAGCGCCGGCACCAGGTTGTCGTTCAGGTAGGCATGCTGGCGCGGGCCCTGCTCGGGCACCTCGCTTTCGGTCGGGTAGGCGACGCGGCCGGCCAGCTCGGCCAGCAGGGAACCGTCGTCATAGGCGTGGGTGGCATGCTGAATGGCGAGTTCTCGGGTCACGGCAGTCTCGGGGTAGGCGGCAAAGGCACAAAGTTATTACGCTTGCTCGCGTGCCACAATTAGATATTTCGCATATGAGCATTGCCATTTAGGCATGGACTTGGGCCTGTTCCCAGAGGGCGGCGCAGGGCAAGGCGGCGTTGCAGGGTTCGGCAAGGCGGCGCACTGCGGGTATTCCATGACGGGTTGGCGATGACGGTATTTACGAAGACGGCGCTGCCGTGATTACGAACGGCGCTGCCGTGACGAGGTTGCCATGATTTCACTGGGTTTGAGATATTTCCTGGAAGTCGCGCGCGGCGGCTCCATCGCCGCCGCGGCTGCCGCGCTGCACGTGGCCGCCTCGGCCGTCAGCCGCCAGATTTCAAAACTGGAAGATGAATTGGGCGTGACGTTGTTCGAGCGGCGCGCCCGCGGCATGGCGCTCAGCGAAGCCGGCCTGCAACTGGCCGCCTACGCCAACGCCGCCGAACTGGAAGCTGAACGCGTCGCCGCCGGCATTCGTCAGCGCAACGCGCTGGGCGATGTCACCATCCGCGTGGCCTGCACCGAAGGCTTCGCCCATGGCTTTCTGCCGATGTGCATGGCCGACTTCAAGCGCAGCCGCCCCGAGGCGCGCTTTCACCTGCGGGTCGAGCACCCCGAAGAGGTCAACCGCCACGTGCTGGAAGGCCTGTCGCAACTGGCCCTGCGCTACACCGTCGCGCAGGACGACCGCCTGAAGACCGAACTGCTGTGCCGCGCCCCGGTCTACGCCATCATGTGCCGGCGCCACCCGCTGGCCACCCGCCGCAGCATCGGCATGCGCGACCTGACGCAGGTGCCGCTGTCGCTGGGCGACCCGGGCACGACCGTGCGCCATTTGTTCGATGCCGCCTGTGCCAACGCCGGCCTGCACATCGAACCGGCCTACGTGTCCAACCATTCGGCGGCCTTCCTGCCGATGCTGCCCGGCAGCCAGATCGTGGCCTTGTCGGGGTATCTGACATTGATGGGGCAGATGGACAGCGCCGGGCTGGTGGCCGTGCCGTTCAGCAATCCGGAAATGCGCCAGCGCAGCATCCAGGTGGTGACGCTGCAAGGGCGCACCTTGCCGCCGCTGGCGCGGGAGTTCCTGGGGTTGCTGGCGGAACGCTTGAATGCGGCGCCGCGGGCGCCGGAGGGGGAGCGGGGCGGGGGATGATCAAGGTAGACCGAGTACCGACGCAGGGCAGCCCATTGCCAGGGAAATGTCGTCCGCAGCTTGAGAGGTGGCCGCCGCAGTGGCTTCGACCGAAAGCGTCGAACGTTTGATGCCCAGGTAAGGCACCGTCAAGGCTGCGATGGTTTCGCCATGCAGACCACGCACGGGGTAGGAAATGTTGACGATACCGGGGACCATCAGCGACGGCCGCACGTCGTGGCCAGTATGCCGGACTTCATCGACAAGCCGACGCACGACGGCGATGCTCTCGTCGGGATGCAATGCTTGCTCCATTCGGGACAGCGCACGTGCCAGGTGATCTGGCGGCAAGCCTGCGAGCAAGACGAGGCCCGAACTGGTCTCATGGGCAGGGAAGCGGGCTCCCAGCGCTACGGCGTAGGACATGTTCAGCGGCGAATTGAGTTGCGATACCACCATCAACTCGTTGCCCCACAGAACGCCCAGGTGGCAGCTCTGGCTGGCCGCGGCCACCAGCCTGCGCATCGGGCCGACAGAGGCCGCGGACAGGCTGCGCACCGCAGGCATGGTGTGCACCAGCGAAAACAGCTTCATTGACAGCGAATAGCGATCCTCGTTGTCGCCACTGATCAGGTAGCCACGTCCGACCAGCAATTGGATGATGCGATAGATCTCCTGGATGGACTTGCCGACCCCGGCGGCGATTTCGCTCTTGGTTTGCGGGGTGGCCGTGTACGCCATGTATTCGATGACGTCGAGCGTCTTCTCGCCGGCCGGGACTTTGTAGGTGACGCCCGGGGCGGCGGCTTCGGGATCGGGGCTGGCGGAAGAAATGGCTTTTTTCATGGCGCGGTACGGGATCGTTGAGCGGCAGATTATCCCACTGTACGCCCGACCAGAGGCGCGTTGGCATCCGACCCTGCCGGTTCCTCGCGGACAAAGAACAACACGCACAGTGCGCCCGTGACGGCGATGGCGCCAGCCAGAAAGAAGGCGCTTTGATACAGGCCCGTGTGCTTGATCAGCAAGCCCGTGATGGTGGGGGCGGCAATGCCGGCCAGATTGGCCACCAGGTGCACAAAGCCGCTGACTCCGCCGACATGCCGCTTTTCGACCACGCTCAGAATGGTAGTCCAGTAGGCAGAGGCGGTCAGGTACATGAAAAACACCGCGATCGTCATGGCGGTGACGGCGGGCACGGCGGTTTTCACCGCGCCGGCGACGGCAACGGCGACGGCCGCGATGGACAGGCACACGACCAATATGATCTTGCGCGAGAACACCAGGTTGCCCGTCTTGCGAAAGATCGCGTCGGACACAAAGCCGCCCAGCGCCATGCCCACAAAGCCGACGCTCCAGGGAATCATGCTGACGATGGACATCTCGGAAACGCTGAGGTGCTGGATGTTGATGAGGTAGCTGGGGAACCACGTCAGGAAGAAATACAGCAGATAGGAATAGCCGAAGAAAGCGAACGCCGTCGCAAGGATGGTCGGCCGGCGCAGATAGACGCCGAGTCCGGTACGCGCACTCTCGGGTTGCTCCAGATTCTGGTCGGCGGTGATGTCTTCCAGCTCGCGGGCGGTCACGCGCTTGTGTTCCTGCGGATGATCCTTGGCCATGATCATCCAGAAGATCACCCAGATCAGCCCCAGCGCCATGACGGCCGCGAACGAAGCGCGCCAACCGTAATGCAGCGCCACGAAACCGACAATGGGGCCGGCGATGGCGCCTCCCAGCGCGGTGCCGGAGTTTGCCAGCGCGCTGGCGCGGCCTTGTTCCTTGCGGGGGAACCAATTGCTGATGGTCTTGTTGATGGTGGTGTTGAACGGGCCCTCGGCCATACCGAACAAGATCCGCAGAACCAGCAGGCTGGCCAGGCTGAAGGCAAATGCCGTGGCGCCGCAGAACAACGACCATAGCAGCATGGCGACGATCATGACGCGGCGCGGACCGTAGCGGTCCGCAGCGTAGCCGCCTATGAAGCAGAACAGGGCGTAGCCCAGGAAGAAGCTGCCAAATACCATGCCCATGTCGGCGGCATCCAGGCCGAGTTCTCCGGCGACGAGCGGTGCGGCAATCGACAGCGCCGCGCGGTCTACATAGTTGATGATGCCTGCAATGAATATCAGGGCGACAAGTTGCCACCGAACGGTCTTTAACATGCTGTCTCCTTGGGGGGGCGTGTGACGAGGCCGTCTGAGCGGCCTTGCGTGATTGGGCTAGTCAGTCTGCGCGACGGCGCCGGTGGCGATCAGGGCATCAACCTGCGCATCCGAATAGCCGGCTTCGCGCAGGATTTCCCGGCTGTGCTGACCCACAAGCGGGGCGGGGCGCGTGATGGCGGCGGGGGTTTCGCTGAACGACACGGCCGGGGCCACAACCTTTACGCGGCCCGCGACAGGATGGTCGTAGTGGGAGATGGCGCCCAGATGCTGCACCTGGGGATCCTGCTCGGCCTGAAGGTGCGTCTTGACCTCGCCACACCAGATATCCTGGGCCAGCATGGCGTCGATCAGGGCGGCAGTCGTCCAGGTGCGTGTCAGCGCGGCCAGCTTCTCCCACACCTCGTCGCGTCTGTCGAAAAGTTGTTTGGGGTCGTCATAGGCCAGCAGACTGTCGTCGCCCAAGATACCGACCAAGCGGCTGAAGGGACTCATGGCCACGGTGACCCAGCCGTCCTGTGTCGGATACACGCCGAATGGCGCATCCATGCCGGGGTGGCCGATGCCCGAGCGCGGACGCTGAAAGTCGGCGTTGAAATTCATGGCCATGAGCATTTCCTGGCCTTGGTGGGCGAGCATGCCGGCCAGTAGATTGACCTTGATGTGTTGCCCCTTGCCCGAACGTTCGCGCCAGTACAGCGCGGCCAGCACGCCATAGACGATATTCATCGCGCCGACCTGATCCGAGAAGCCCGCACCGACAGGCACGGGGGGGCCGTCGCCGCGCCCGGTCGCGGCGGCCAGGCCCGTCAACCCCTGGATCAGCATGTCCTGGCCGGGGCGCGTGAGGTAGGGGCCCGAGTCGCCGTAGCCGGAACCGGAGCAGTAAATGATGCGCGGATTGATTTCCTTGAGCGCCTCATACCCGAAGCCCAGGCGTGTCAGTACGCCGGGGCGGAAGTTCTGCACGACGATGTCGGCGCGCTCGACCAGCTTGTAGATGACTTCGCGCGCGCTTTCGGACTTGAGGTCCAGCGCCAGCGAGCGCTTGTTTCGATTCCATGCCAGGAAATTGGGGCTTTCGCTACCGCCCAGCCATCGATTGTTGAAGGTCAGCGAGCGGAACAGGTCGCCCTGGCCCGGACGTTCCACCTTGATGACGGTGGCGCCCAGGTCGGCGAGCAGTTGCGTTGCGAAGGGGCCTTGCAGCAGGTGGCTGAGGTCGAGGACGGTCACATCCTCAAGGGCTTTGGCGTTCATGTCAGTGGTCTCCGGGGAATTCAGGTCAGCGTGGTCGTCAACATTTGCTGGCGACCGGTGCGCCACGCCTGGCGAATGTGTTCCAGGGTCAAGGCCGGCGCCGCTCGGGTGGCCAAGCCGGCGCGTATCAGCGCCGCGGCGGCGGCTTGAAACGCGATGTAGCCGTCATGGCGCGGACGCAGCAGGGCGGTCTCGACGGTATCGAGCGTGGCAGCATAGAAATTGTTCCAACGCGCGTTGACCTCGGGGTCTATCCACGCTGCGCGGGCGGATGGCTGCCCCTGATGGGAAGGAAAAAAACGTACTTGAGCGTGTTGGCTCATCAGCCCTCGCAAATGCTCGATCAGCGAAGGGTTGGCTTCGGCGCGTGCGGTCAGTGCAATGCCCGTGCCGCCCAGTACGCTGCCGTGGCGCTTGCCGCCATAAGCGAGTGGCGCTTGGGCGAAAGCAACGGGCCATTGCCCGGCTTGCGGCACGGCGTAATTGACATAGCCGAACACCAGAGGGACCAGGGCCAGATCAGCACCGCTGGCCATGGCCTGCAACAGGCCGATCGGGTTCAGCACGCGCGTGGCGGATGGTGCGCGGGCATCTATCCGGCTCATGATGCCCAGCGCTTCCAGCGCGACCGACGTGGGCAGCAAGGCGTCATCCTGAGCGGGTTCGGCTCCCAGGGCGGCACAGATGGACAGCAGCGAGAGGAACGCATGGGGGCCGGCCAGCGAGAGCGCGACAGGATTTCGCTCGCTGACAGCGACAACCTCGTCCCAGTCGCGGGGCGCTGCGGCCAGGCGGTCCGGGCGATAGGCGCTTACTTGCGCCGCAACATCAATGGGCAGGGCCCAATGCTTGCCGGCCCAGCAATAGCTGGCCATGGCATGGCCGACGCTTCCCTGGCGCCATGCGGCGATGTCGGCGGCATGGAAGTGGTCTTCCAGCGGCGTCAGGCATTTGGCGTCGACGGCTTCGCCAATGTGCGGATGGTCCAGAACCAGCAGGTCATATCGCGCGGCCAGATCCGCGATGGGATGCTCTTCGAAGCCCGACAGGGGCTGTGTGTGCCAGGTGATGAGGGGGGCGCCGTCGCGCGTCTGCTGGATTCGGGCCGCGGCGGCAAGCGGTTCGTAGCCGCGCGGATGATCCCAGGTCAGGCCGGTATAACGCGCCGCCGCAAGCGTTGTCTGCGGCATCTGTTCAACGTCCTTGAAAGCGCGGCGCGCGTTTCTGCAGAAAGGCGTCAATGCCTTCCTGGCCGTCTTCGGTGCCGTACAGGCGAAACAGGACTTCCTGCTCAAGACTGAGTGCGCCGGGCAGGGAGCAGTCCTGCCCCAGGCGCATGAGCCGCTTGATCTGCGTTTGCGCTAACGGCGCCATCGACAGCAGCGCCTGCACGTGGCCTTGCACCGCTGAATCGAAGTCTGCGTCCTCGCAGAACACGCTGGCCAAACCCAGCTGGTAGGCGCGTTCGCCATACAGGTAGCGGCCGGCCAGCATGACGTCAGCGGCTGCATGGCGGCCCACCGCACGAAGCAATCGCTGGGTGCCGCCGCCGCCTGGACTGAGGCCAAGCTTGGCCTCGGGCAGCCCCAGGCGGGCACTGCGGGCGCACACCAGAATGTCGCAGCACAGGGCCAGCTCGAAGCCGCCGCCCAGCGCATAGCCCTGGACGGCGGCGATCGTGGGTTGAGGAAGGGCTTCAAGCTTGTCGAAGACGCGACGCGACTGCAACTGATAGGCAATGAACTGCGCATGGCGGTTGCCCTGGTATTCGGCGATGTCGGCGCCGGCAATAAAGGCTCTGCCGCCCGTTCCGCTCAGCACCACAAGGCGAATGTCCGCATTCGCTGCAATGTCATCCAGGTGGCTTTCCAACTGTTCGACCATGGGTGTCGACAGCGCATTGAGCTTCTCCGGGCGGTTGAAATAGAGACGGACTACGCCGTCCGCTGACACGTCTCGTCGCACAAGTGGCTGATTCATAGGGCTATTCCAACTCGGCCAGCGGCCGGTTCGATGGATTATTGAAGTTTCATATGTGATAGAGAGTTGCCAATATAAAATTTATGGGTGTGAATCGATATCAGGGATAGTCCCAGGGCGGCTTGCTGGAGGCGGACGGTCTTATCGTCGGCTGGCCCTATGGCAAGCACGCGGCCGCGCCCGAGCCGGGCGCGGGGTTCTACATCTATACGGTGCGCTGGGACTGACCGTAAAAAGCTACTTACGCTGATTTTCCTGAGGCCGGACGAAGAATTTCATGCGGGCGAATTGGCTCGCTTGCTTGATGTGTCGCGTGGGGCATTGGCCCGCGAACTGATCGATATGACGGCGGCCGGTGTCCTGGCGCGGGCGCGCCGTGGCAACCAGGTGCTTTACCGGGCCAATCGCGACGCGCATTTCTTTCCCGAACTACGGCGGTTGATTCAACAGTTGGCGGGCGCGGTGCCTGCATTGAAGCAGGCCGTCGAGGCCTACGCTGACGACATCGACATTGCGTGTGTATTTGGGTCGATGGCGCGGGGCGACGCCGGTCCCGATAGCGACATCGACCTGTTGCTGGTCGGAGACCGAATCACAGGGCGCATCAAGGCCGAACTGAGAGTGGCCATGAAAGACGCCGGCCGTGCTTTGGACATCCTGGACCTGACGCGGGCCCAGTATGCCGAGCTGCTGGATCAAGATAGTCCGTTTATCCGTGAGGTGCTCGATGGGCCTCTCATCATGCTGATAGGGAAGAAGGAAATGCCCCAGCCCCCTCACCCCAGCCGCCTCACCCCCCGCCCGCGCCACCCCGCCACCCGCAACCGCATCCTCTCCAACGCCAGATAAACGATCGGCGTCGTATAC